>NZ_SMKT01000222.1 GCF_004348735.1 Actinomadura sp. KC06 | reverse complement strand
CCCCCCCCACCACAGAACCGCCACCGCGGCCCCGGGGCTCACATATCCGGGTCGGGGGCGAGGGACTCGTAGACGGGTGCTAGCACGTCGGTGAGCGGGCGGCGGCGGATTCTGATCGGCGGGGGAGTGGCCACCTGGAGGACGAAACCGGGAGGCACGGGCGGTGCGGGCGGACGGTCGCGGAGGCGGCCCAGACCGGACGGGGGCGTCCAGAAACCGGAGGCGGTGAGCGGCTCGTCCTCCATCTCGAAGGGGTCGGGCTCGGTCTCGGTGCCGCGGCGGAGCGCCGCCAGGAGCTGCTCCCTGCCGCGGCCGTTCCATTGCAGGATGAGGAAAGGGTCGGCGTCGAACGCCTCGGCCAGCAGGTACAGGACGGCCGCCGCGTGCTTGCAGGGGTCGCCCCAGTCGGGGCAGTCGCACATCAGGTGCAGGTCGGCGGCCGAGTCGGGGAAGAGCGCCAGGCCCAGCTCGGCGAACACCCACTCGATCTCCGGTGGCATCTCCCCGGCGAGCAGCCGCGCCCGGAACACCGCGCGGGACGCCAGCTCCGCCTCGACGGCACGCCAGCCGTCCGCGTCGATCGCCTCGATGCCCAGCGCCACCTCGTACGGCTCGGGCGCTGAGCCGTGCACCTTCGCGCTCACCTCGTAGGGGGCGACCTTGAGGTCGAACACGTTGCCCTTGCGCGCGTAGGTCCGGCCGCGCTGGAGACGTCCCGTGTCGGCGAACGACTCGACCAGGTCGATGAACCGGCGCGACCACCACTGCGAGCCGATCGACCCGCGCTTCGTGCGGGCCTTGATGCCCTCGCCCATCAGTCGCTCACCGCCTCGGGGGACAGGCGGAGGACGTCCCGCAGCTCGGCCACGGACAGTTCGGTGAGCCAGTCCTCGCCGGTGCCGACGATGGAGTCGGCGAGGGCCTTCTTGCGCTCGATCATCTCGTCGACGCGCTCCTCCATCGTCCCGACGCAGATGAACTTGCGGACCTGGACGTTGCGTGTCTGCCCGATGCGGAACGCGCGGTCGGTGGCCTGGTCTTCGACGGCCGGGTTCCACCAGCGGTCGACGTGGACGACGTGGTTGGCGGCCGTGAGGGTCAGGCCCGTCCCGGCGGCCTTGAGCGAGAGCAGGAAGATCGCCGGTTCGGCGTCGTCCTGGAAGCGCTGGACGAGATCGTCCCGCCCCTGCTTGGACGTTCCGCCGTGCAGCCACAGCACGGGACGCTCCAGACGGGCCGCCAGGTACGGCTGGAGCATCGAGCCGAACTCGGCGTACTGCGTGAAGACGAGGGCCTTCTCGCCCTGCTCCAGGACCTCCGCGCAGATCTCCTCCAGGCGTTCGAGCTTCCCGGAGCGGCCGGGGAGGCGCGACCCGTCCTTGAGCAGCTGCGCCGGGTGGTTGCAGACCTGCTTGAGCTTCGCCATCGTCGCCAGGACGAGGCCGCGCCGGTTCTTCTCGTCCGCCTCGGCGATCTGGGCGAGCATGTCGTCCACGGTGGCCTGGTAGAGCGACGCCTGCTCGGTGGTCAGGTTGCAGTAGACCTTGATCTCCTGCTTCTCCGGCAGATCCGAAATGATCGACTTGTCGGTCTTGAGGCGGCGCAGGACGAACGGCTGCGTCGCCCGTTTCAGCGCCAGCGCCGCCTGCTCGTCGCCGTCCCGCTCGATCGGGATCGCGAACCGCTGCCGGAACGCGGCGCGCGGCCCGAGCAGCCCCGGGTTCGCGAACTCCATGATCGACCACAGCTCGGTGAGATGGTTCTCGACCGGCGTCCCGGTGAGCGCGATCCGGTTCCGCGCCGGGATGCTCCGCACGGCCCTGGCCTGGCGCGTCCCGCTGTTCTTCAGCGCCTGCGCCTCGTCGCAGACGACCCGTCCCCACTCGATCCGCGCGAGCATCTCCGCGTCCCGCGTCGCCGTCCCGTAGGTGGTCAGCACCAGATCGGCCCCCGCCACCGCCTCGATCAGGTCCTCGCCGCGGTGCCGCCCCGTCCCGTGGTGGACGTAGACGCGCAGCTTCGGCGTGAACCGAGCCGTCTCCCGCTGCCAATTCCCCACCAGCGACATCGGTCCGATCAGCAGTGTCGGCCCTGGACGCTCGCCGCCCTCGCGCTCGGACGCCAGCAGCGCCAGGGTCTGCGCTGTGTTGTGGCACAGCATGCCTTCAGCGACGTAGTTGTGGTGGTCGGCGACTTCGAAATCGTAGACGTATCCCTCGTAGTCGACGTCCTCGACCGAAACGATCTTCGCGTAGAAGACCTCGCGGGCCGCTCGCTCCGCGAGGGAATCGCGGATCTTCTGGAGGCAGATCCGGTCGAGGTTCCGGTACGAGGCCAAGGTCCGTTCGGTCCATTTGTTCCCCTTGCGGGTCGCGTACTCCGACTCCATCTTCCCGGAAAGAATTCGATCCATTCCGTCGATTGCGTCCCGAGCCTTCTCTCTGGAGAGCTCCTGGGTTCCGTAGAAGTAGCCCGTTCTGACGCCGAAGTGCCGCATGGGCAGACCGGTCTCCTCATGGGCCCGCTTGAGAAGGTCGCTCCCGGGAACGCCCTCGACGTTGGTGTTGGGCGGGACCGTGCAGATCTCGTCCAGCCGAGCCTGTTTCGCCGGGTCGGCGATTCCGACGAGTTCATCGAACCTGCGGAGGCTGGGGCCGCCTATGAGTCCGATCTGGTAGGGACGTTTGGTGCCGCTGCCATTCGTGGCGCACTTCCAGGAGGTGGAGATGCGCAGCCAGACTCCGAAACGGCGCAGCATCATGCTCAGCTGCCGCATTATCCAGACGGACGCCGAGCTTATCTCGACCACCCGCCTGGACGTGTCGACGGAGGACTCGGCAGCGAAGTAATGCCGTAGGAACGTGCGCACGGTCGCGTCGTCGGCCGCTGTCAGGCATTCCGGGATTCTCTTGTGGGCCGAGTTTCCCCACCAGCGGTAGCCGCGCTCTTCCAGAAGCTCGCGGTACTGCGCGCCGCTGAACCTCAGATAGAACGCCCGCCTGCCCGCGCTCGGGACGATCTTCGGATTGTTTATCTGGAGGCCGAAGCGCTCCGCGATGCGCAGGAGCCGTGCGCGCAGATCTTCGAGGACGCGTACGTCCTTCTGCGTGATGACCACGCTCGTCCAGCGGTCCTCACTTCCCTCGGCGATCTGCCAGGCGAGGAGAACGGTCAGATCCTCGTCGACGGAGGCGCCCTCATGGCGCAGCCGCGTCGGGACGCAAACGCGCATCCCCGGCCGGATGTCGTTCGTCCAGTCCTCGACGCCGAGAAGGGAGTGTCGCCGGGTGAGGATGATCCGGCTCCCGTCGTCCAACCGGACCTCGCGCACCTTCTCGCTGATGTACTGACGGTAGAGACGGGCGATCGGCGCCGGAACGATTCGTCCGTCCTTGGCGATGGAGTTCACGGTCAACGTCTCTGTGGGCACGGACCATTCGCCCTCGCCGTCCCAGGAGCTGCCGTTCGCGAAGCGCGCCCAGATGTCCTTCGCTTTTATAAGAGTGCCGTTCACGTAAACGAATTCGTCTTTCCCCAGGCACTTGCCCAATCCCATCGAATCCGCGAGGACTCCGCCCAGCCCGATGTCGTCAAGGAATCTCAACCAGGCCAGGCCGCGCTCCTGGAACGGACGAAGGGTCCCGTTGAATCCGTCGGGGGTTCGCAGGGGGGTGAGGCGGCGGTCGGCTTCGCCGGAGAGGAGGTCGCCGAGGGCGCCGTCCGGGTCGACGGTGGTGAGGGGGAGGGTGTCGTCGCCGGCGTGGATCACCGCGCGGATCGCCTCGGCGGCGGTCATGCGGCCGCGGCGGGGGTGGCGGAGGAAGTCGAGGGCGGCCTCCAGCTGGCGCTCGTCCAGCTCGACCCACTGGCCGCGGAGGCGGACGAGGGGCGTCTTGAGGCGGGCGAGCTCCTCCAGTTCGGCCTCGTCGATGCTGTCGTCGCCGATGGCGAGGTCCCAGCGGAAGTCGACCATGGCCTTCATGTCGAAGCCCGAGGCCACGGCCGAACCGGACGACGCCTCGGGGTCTTCGCTGCGCGTCGTCAGCTTCATGCCGAGCTTCGCCTTGCCCGCCCACTGCGGGAGCAGGACGCCGAAGCCCGCGGCGGCCAGCATGGGGGCCGCCTGGCGGAGGAAGCGGAACGCGCCCGCGGTGTCGAGGACGAGTTCGGACGGTTCGGGGCCGTCCAGCGCGGGGGCCAGGTCGGGGAACAGGCGCAGGGCGCGGCCGAGGCCGGTGAGGAGCGTCTCCTCGGCGTTCGCGATCGAGGCCGCCTCGCCCGCCCAGACGAGGGCGGCGGGGACGTAGAGGCTCGGGTCGTCGGTGCCCTGGAGGGCGAACTCGATGCGCCAGGAGTCGGAGTCGTCGTCGGCGTCCGGTTCGGCGAGGCGGAAGCACGCGCGGAGCGGGCCGGACGGGCGGCGTGCCCCGGCGGCCCAGGCGTCCAGCTCGGCGATCAGGTCGTCGGGGTCGTCGCGGGGCTCGCGGGCGACCGCGGGGGACGGGCCGGTCAGCGCCGCCACCCAGCGCTCGGCGAGCGGCAGCCGGTCGGGCTCTTTCCGGCGGGACACCAGCAGCGGGTGCGGGACCATGCCGCGGACGGCCGTGTCGACCAGGCCGGACAGGGCCTCGCGCAGCACCTCGCCGGCGGGACGGCCGCCGTCCGCGGCGCGGCAGGCGGCGGGCATGGCGCGGGCCAGCGCCCGGTACCGCGCCGGGTCGTCGATCACCGGGCGCCAGCGGGCCACGAGGTCGCCGTCCTCGCGCAGCAGCGCGGGCAGGACCTGGCCGCGCCCGGCCAGATGGACGGCCTCGTCCGCGATCATGCAGAGGAAGCGCAGGTCGGTGCCGGGGACGACGTCGCCGCTGTCCTCGGCGGCCTGGAGCAGGGCCATCGCGGGGAACGGCTCCAGGACGAGCGCGGGCACCCGCCACGGGCGCAGTTCGGGCTCGTCCGGGACCGGCTCGGGACCCAGGTCGGCGGACGGCAGCGGGTGATCGCGGGCCGTGGGCAGCGACATCACCAGCTCGACGCGGAACGCTGTACGGACGAGCGGCTCGTAGGACGTCCCCGCGAAGTCGCAGGTCGCGAAGGGGTGGACGTCGAGGGAAGGCTCGTATCCGCCGGTGCGTTCCGCCCACACGCAGAGCGCACCGCCATGCCAGGTGGCGTGGGCGACGAGCATGGTCCCCGAAGCTATCAGCAGCCTCCGACGTCCCTGCCCGTGACTTGCGTCGCCCGCCCGACTGCCGTCACAGCAGGCCCGAACCGCCGCGTTAGGCTCGGGACGTTGCCGCCGATATATCACGCAGGAGGGTCGCCGTGGGCGAGTTCGTACGGGTCGAGGTCGAGGACGGGATCGCGACGATCAGGCTGGACCGTCCGAAGATGAACGCCCTGAACGCCCAGATGCAGCGGGAGCTGATCGACGCGGCCCGGGAGGTCACGCAGGACGACGCCGTCGGCGCGGTCGTCCTCTACGGCGGGGAGAAGGTGTTCGCGGCCGGCGCGGACATCAAGGAGATGGCGCCGATGTCGTACGCGCAGATGTCGGCGGGGCATTCGCGGCTGCTGCAGGACTTCGCGCGGGCGCTCGCCGGGATCCCCAAGCCGGTGATCGCCGCGATCACCGGGTATGCGCTCGGCGGTGGTTTGGAGACGGCGCTGACCGCCGATTTCCGCGTGGCGGGCGAGGGCGCGAAGGTGGGGCAGCCGGAGATCCAGCTCGGCATCATTCCTGGAGCGGGCGGCACGCAGCGGCTGTCCCGGCTGATCGGACCGTCCAAGGCCAAGGACCTGGTGTTCTCCGGACGGCACGTCGCGGCGGACGAGGCCCTCGCGATCGGGCTGGTCGACCGCGTCGTCCCGGACGCGGACGTCTACACGGCCGCCAGGGAGTGGGCGGCGTCCTTCGTCGGCGGGCCCGCGATCGCGCTGCGCGCCGCCAAGCAGGCCATCGACGCGGGCCTGGAGGTCGATCTGGAGACCGGGCTGGAGATCGAGCGGACGCAGTTCGCCGCCCTGTTCGCCACCGAGGACCAGGCCAGCGGCATGCGGAGCTTCATGGAGGAAGGGCCGGGAAAGGCGAAGTTCACCGGCCGCTGAGCGCAGCGAAGTTCACCGGCCGCTGAGCGCAGCGGTGTTCACCGGCCGGTGAGGGTGCGCTCCCGGGCGTCGAGGACCTCGTCGGCGTACTGCTCCGTCCAGCGGCTCAGGGCGAAGAGCGGTTCGAGCATGCCGCGTCCGGGGCCGGTCAGGTCGTACTCGACGCGCGGCGGCGCCTCGGCGTAGCGGCGGCGACTGACGAGGCCGTTCTGTTCGAGCCGCCGGAGCGTCTCGTTCAGGACCTTGTGGCTGATGCCGCCGATCCTGTCCTGGAGTTCGCGCGGACGGAGCGGGCCGTTGCGCAGCGTCCACACGACGACGCCCGTCCACGTGCCGGACAGCAGGTCGAGGCCGAGCCGGGTCTGGCAGTCGGCCGCGAACCGGATGTCGTCTGCCCGGTGCTCGTCCAGCCGGATCTCGTCCATGCGCACTCCGCGATTCTGCAGCGCCCGATACGTACCGGATGGTGCCGAACGGACCGCTTAACGTCCCGTCCGACGGTAATCGACGGGGAGGTCAACATGCGGATCGGTGTTCTGGGTGCGGGGAACATGGCGGACGCGCTGGGCGCGCAGTGGGCGCGCAAGGGCCATGAGATCAGGTTCGGGGCGCGGACGCCCGCGAAGGCCGCCGCGTTGGCGGAGCGAACGGGCCACGGTGCGTCCGGCGGCACGCTCCGTGACGCCGCGGAGTTCGGGGACGTGGTGCTCCTCGCCGTCTGGTACGAGGGCGTCCGGGACGTCCTGCGCGAAGCGGGCCCGCTCGGCGGACGGGTCCTCATCGACTGCACCAACCCCATGGAGCCGCCGTTCGAGACGCTGAAGACGGACGGCGGCCCATCGGCCGCGCGGCGGGTCGCCGACGCGAGCGGCGCGCGTGTGGTCAAGGCGTTCAACCTGTGCCACGAGAGCGTGTGGCGGATGACGCCGCCCGTGTTCGGCGGACGGCCCCTCGGCGTCCCGCTGTGCGGCGACGACGAGGAGGCGCTCGCGGCGGTCCGGGAATTGGTGGCCGACCTGGGATGCGTCCCGATGGACGGCGGCGGGCTGGCGCGGGCCGGGCTGCTGGAGGCGTCCGCCGCGTTCTTGGTCGGACTGTGGTTCGCGGGCGAGGACCCGTCCGCCATGATCCCGCCGCCCCAACACGCCGGCGGGGCCCCGCGGCTCACATCTGGGTGAATCTCCACAGTTTCTTGGGCGAGCCGCCCGGCCCTGTCAAGATCCGCCGATAGCATCTCGCGCCATGCGACACGCGTACCGCACCGCTCTTGTGACGGGTGCGTCCAGCGGGATCGGTGAGAGCTTCGCCCGCCTCCTGGCGGGCCGCGGCACCGATCTGGTGATCGTGGCGCGGCGGGCCGAGCGGCTGGACGGCCTGGCCCGCGAGCTGGTCGAGCGGTACCGCGTCGCGGTGGAGGTGCTGGCGGCCGACCTGACCGAGCCGGCGCAGCGCGCCGAGGTCGAGGGACGGCTGATCGCCGATCCGGTGGAACTTCTGGTGAACAACGCGGGCCACGGCGCTTTTGGAGCGTTCGCGGAGGCGCCGCTCGACGGCCAGCTCGCGCAGGTCGAGCTGAACGTGACCGCGCTGGTCCGGCTCACCCACGCGGTCCTGCCGGGGATGCTGGAGCGCGGGCGGGGCGGCGTCCTGAACGTGTCGTCGATGTCGGGGTTCGCGCCGTCGCCGGGCAGCGCCACCTACGGCGCGACGAAGGCGTACGTGGCGGCCTTCTCCGAGAGCCTGCACTCCGAGGTCGCGGGGAAGGGCGTCCACGTGACGGCGCTGTGCCCCGGGTTCACGCGGACGGACGACGACGTCCCGTCCAACCTGCTGTGGCTGCGGCGCGACGACGTGGCGCGGGCCGGGCTGGAGGCGGTCGCCACCGGACGGGCGCTGTGCATTCCGGGCATGCAGTACAAGGCCGCGTTCCCGGCGCTGCGGCTCGTCCCGAGGCCGCTGCTCAGGGCCGCGGTGAACCGCATGTGGCAGCAGGCCGCCGACACGAGGTGACCTGACCCTCACGCCCCCGTATTGCTCGGACCTACAAAACTCGCCGCCGGTTGGTTGTCGCGGGGCTTACTTGACGGGGCTCACGCCCAGTGGCGACGATCGAACCTACGCTTTAGTAGGTTATGCACGTCCGGCCTGCTAGGAGCCCTCTCGGCGTCGCGAGCACGGCGGCGCCGTCCGGCAGACCGCCCTCGTCCAGCGAAGGAACCGCATGTCCGTGACCCCCGAAGAGAAGTTCCAGACCGGCCTCATGGTCGACCTCGAGCCGGTGGTCGAGAACGAACTGAACCGGCACCTGTCGATGGCCAAGGAGTGGTTCCCGCACCAGTACGTGCCGTGGAGCGAAGGCCGTGACTTCGACGGGCCCCTGGACGGCGAGCCCTGGTCGATCGAGCAGTCGAAGCTGAGCCCCGAGGCGCGCGAGTCGCTCATCGTCAACCTGCTCACCGAGGACAACCTGCCCGGCTACCACAACGCCATCTCCACCGCGTTCGGCCGCGACGGCGCCTGGGGCACCTGGGTCAACCGGTGGACGGCCGAGGAGAACCGGCACGGGATCGTCATCCGCGACTACCTGACGGCCACCCGCGCGGTCGACCCGATCGCGCTGGAGCGCGCCCGCATGCGCCACATGGAGGCCGGGTACGAGGCCGACCACGGCGACTCGTTCCTGCACGGCGCCGCGTACGTGTCGTTCCAGGAACTCGCCACCCGCGTGTCGCACCGCAACACGGGCATGGCGTCCGGCGACCCCCTGTGCGAGCAGATGCTGGCCCGTGTCGCCGCGGACGAGAACCTCCACATGATCTTCTACCGGAACCTGATGAGGGCCGCGCTGGAGGCGGCGCCGAACGAGACGATGCGGGCGATCACCGACGTCGTCAAGGGGTTCCAGATGCCCGGCCACAGCATCGACGGGTTCCTCCGCAAGTCGGTCGTGATCGCCAACGCGGGCATCTACGACCTGCGCCTGCACCATGACGACGTCCTCATCCCGGTGCTGCGCAAGTGGGACATCTTCGACCGCGCCGACCTGTCCGGCGAGGGCGAGAAGGCCCGCGAGGAGCTGGGCGAGTTCCTGGACGCGCTCGACGCGTCCGCGACCAAGTTCGAGACCCGCCGCGAGGCGCGCCGCGCCCGCCAGGCCGCCCGCCGCGGCTGACCGGGACCGGCCTCCGCCTCGATCGTTTGGTCTGATTTGTCCGGAACGTCGGCCCGGTTTCCGGCGTCAAAAGGGGCATGGGGAAGCATCGACGGCTGGGCGGCTATCGGTTGCTGGACGAGATCGGCCGGGGGAGCACCGCCGTGGTCCACCTGGCCATGGACCCGGGCGGCCGCGAGGTCGCGGTGAAGGAGCTGAGCCCGGAGGCCGCGGGGGAGCCGGAGGCGATCAGCCGGCTGGCCCGCGAGATGTCCGCGCAGGCGCGCGTGCGCAGCGACTACGTCGCGCGGCTGCTGGACGGCCAGATCACGGCGGAGCGTCCGTACGTGGTCATGCAGTACGTGCCCGGCTGCCCGCTGAACGACCTGGTCCCGGCGTACGGGCCGCTGCGCCGCGACCGGCTCGCCCGGTTCGCGCGGCGGCTGGCGCTCGCGCTCGGGGACGTCCACGACGCGGGCGTCCTGCACCGGGACGTGGCGCCCGGCAACGTCATCGTGATGGGCGACCGGCCGACGCTGATCGACTTCGGCATCGCGCACGAGTCGGGCGCCGACCAGATCACCAGGCGCGGGATGGTCGTGGGGACGCCCGCCTACCTGGCGCCGGAGCTCATCGAGGGGGAGCGCGCCACCACCGCGTCCGACGTGTTCTCGTGGGCGGCGACGGTCGCCTACGCCTCGACGGGCCGCCCGCCGTTCGGGCGCGGCTCGCTGCACGGCGTCTGCTTCCGCATCCTGCGCGGCCAGGCCGACCTCGACGGCGTGCCGGAGCCGCTGGCCGGGCTGCTGCGGGCGGCGTTCCAGCGCGACCCGGCCAAGCGCCCGTCCGCGCGATGGCTCGCGGGCGCCCTCGCGGACGGCGACGGCGCGGCGACCAGGCGTCGCGGGGTGTCAGCGGCCTGATGCGGATGAGATCTTCGGGCACGATCGACGGGGGTAGGGTTTCGGAAACGATGAAGGGAGCTGTCACGTCCGGGGACCGAATCGGCCACTACAGCTTGCTCCAGACCCTCGGGGAAGGGGGGATGGGCGTCGTCTACCTCGGCGCCGACCCCGAGGGACGGAACGTGGCCATCAAGGTGCTGCGGCCCGCGGTCGCGGGGGACGCCACGGCGCGTCGCCGGCTCGCCCGCGAGGTCGACTCGATGCGCCGGGTGCACAGCCCCCACGTCGCGGAGATCCTCGACGCCGACGTGACCGCCGACCAGCCCTACATCGTCACCCAGTACGTGCCAGGGCGGACGCTCGAGGAGATCGTCGAGGAGTCCGGGCCGATCTACGGGCCCGCGCTGCAGCGGCTCGCCGTGGGCCTCGGGGCCGCGCTGTCGGCGATCCACGGCGCCGGGATCGTCCACCGGGACATGAAGCCCGGCAACGTGATGCTCGTGGACAGCGAGCCCGTCGTGATCGACTTCGGCATCGCGCAGGCCGCCGACGCGACCCGGCTGACCGCGACCGGGATGGTCATCGGCACGCCCGGCTACCTGGCGCCGGAGATCATCGAGGGCGAGGACGCGGGCCCGCCGTCGGACGTGCACGCCTGGGCCGGGACGGTCGCCTACGCCGCGACCGGACGCCCGCCGTTCGGCTCCGGCACGTTCGAGTCGATCTTCTACAAGATCATGCAGGGGACGCCCGATCTGGAGGGCGTGCCGGACGCGATGCTGCCCGTGCTCCGCTCGGCGATGGCGCGGCACCCCGCCGAACGTCCCACCGCGGTCAACCTGGTGCAGCTCACCCGCCGCATCCACCTCGAAGCCACCATCACCGACCAGACCCGCGTCGACCGGCACTACCCAGCGCCGAGCGCGTCGCCGGCCCCCGGCACTTCGCAGCCGACGCCCAGCACGTCCGGCACGCCCGGCGCGTCGCAGCCGGTGGAGGAGACCGCGGCCGACCACTCCCGGCAGTTCTCCATGCCGGTGGCGGCGCCGCCACCGCACGAGGTGCAGCAGGCGCGTCCCACCACGCCGGGCTCGACCGCGATCCCGGTGCCCGGGCCGCCGCCCACGCCCGCCCCAGCCCCGGCGCAGCCG
>NZ_SMKT01000221.1 GCF_004348735.1 Actinomadura sp. KC06 | reverse complement strand
TGGTTTTGGCGAAGGGGAAACACCCGGTCCCATCCCGAACCCGGAAGTTAAGCCCTTCAGCGCCGATGGTACTGCACGGGAGACTGTGTGGGAGAGTAGGACACCGCCGGACACATCGTAGAAGGGGGAGGCCCCGCCATTAGTGGCGGGGCCTTCCTCATTTTTCGGGGTCGGTTTTCCGGGTGCCGGCGAACGCGTCCCAGAGAATGGCGGCGGGTTCGGCGGTGGCGAAGAGCGACTCGATGCGGGAGCGGTCGCCGTCCAGATGGATGAGGGTCTGGATGCCGAGGAACATCGCGACCGCGATCATGCCGATGTCGCGGGACGGCACCAGCTCCTCGAGCGCCGTCCCCTCGACCAGGCGCTGGACGGCGGAAGCGGCGAAACCCGACCAGGAATCGACATGCGCGAGCACTTCCGCTCGCAGCCGCGGTGACGTCGCAGAGGCTGTGACGAGTTCCTGGACGGCGTCGATGTGCCCCTTGTCCTCCATGTCCTCGGCGTAAAGCGTGCGGAGGCGGGTGATCAGGTCGGCGGCGTCCGTGCAGGAGCCCAGGGCCTCCTCGTAACGCGCCATCCGGGCCCGGCTCGTGTGCCGGAGGGCCGTGACGAGAAGGGCCTCCAGGTCGTCGAAGTGGTAGTAGATGACGCCGGGCGCGAAGCCGCCCGTGCGGGCGATGGAACGGGCGGTCGTGCCGCCGTATCCCTCGACGGCGAGCGTCCTGATGGCCGCTTCGAGGAGGCGGTTCCTGGTCTCCGCCCGTGGCGCCATGCGCTCAGATCACTTTCCGGGGCCGCACGCCGGCCTCGGCGAGGACGGGGTCGAGGCGGCGGGCGAGCCGTGCGAGATGGTGGCTCGGCACCTGCGGGTACAGATGGTGCTCCAAGTGGTACGTCAACTCCAGGAACAGGGCGGGGACGACGCGTCCGCGCAGCGTGCGGGTCTGCGTGAGCGGCGTGTCCCCGTAGTGCCGGTGCGGCAGGTGGACGGTCAGCAGCGGATACACCCAGCTTCCCACGATCATCATGACGGCGTACACGAGCAGCCCGCGCGACCACGCGACTCCGGCCACGACGGCCGCGAACGGCAGCGCCGCCTCCGCCAGCAGCCACAGCCGCTGACCCGTCCGGCTGCGCCCATAGGCCCACCACCACAGGCGGGCGAGGAAGACCGGGCCGTAGAGGATCGCGCCGAGCGCGGACAGGTCGGCAGGATATCCTTCCGGGTCCTCGTCGCTGGGGAATGTCCGGTGGTGTTGCAGGTGCGTGGTGCGGTAGGCGTGGCCGCTTTCCAGCAGCACGGCGCCCAGCAGGAACAGTGCCCATTCAGTCGTCCGCCTGCCGAGGCCCAGGGACCGGTGGACGACGTCGTGCGTCGCCGTCACCACCGCCACGAAGATCCCGAACGCGATCAGCGGCGTCGCCCACCACCATCCGGCGAGCCACGCCGAGACGAACAGGGCGATCCCCGCATACGGCAGGGACAGCGTGAGGACGCGGCGCGGGCGCGTGGTCACGAGGAGGTCGGGGCCGAGCTCGGACAGTTTCGGCAAGGTCATCGGGTCACCGCCGTCCGCCGCGCCGCCTTGAGCGCCTCGTCCGCGACGATCCTGCTGCCCAGCGCGCACGCGACGGTGCCGAGGCCGGGCCAGGTGGAGTCGCCGACGAGCCACAGCCCCGGCACGCCCAGCGAATGCGGGACGGCGTTCTGGTTGGCGTTGCCCGGCGACTGGTGCGGCCCGCCTACCGCGCCGCCCGGCCGGAACGCGAAACGCTCGTACGAGCGCGGCGTCCCGACCTCCCAGACGCATGCCCGCTCGCCCAGATCGGGATGGACGCGGCGGGCCAGGCCGACGAGACGTTCGCCGATCGCCTGCTTGCGGGCCTCGTAGTCGGCGTCCGACAGGTCCTGCCAGCCGGCGAGCCCGGTGTGCGTGGAGATCATGACGGCGCGTTCGCCGGGCGGCGCGCTTTCGGTGTCGCCTCGCGCGGACACCGACACGAACATGTTGTTGCCGTCGCCGAGCGGCCGGCCGTAGTCGTGCAGCAGCTGGTGGTGGGTGAATTCCTGCCCGGCGACCTCGTCGTCCGGGACGCCGAGGAACACGACGACCGCGCCGCCCAGATCGTTCGCGTCGCGCTCGAGGTAGGGGCGGAGCGGGCCCGCGAGGGCGGGGACGACGCGCGCGGTCGTGGCGGCGGGCAGCGCGCTCACCACCTGCCGGGCGTGGACGGCGCCGTGCCCGGTGCGGACGGTGAACGCCCCGGCCCGCCCGGACACCCGCTCGACCCGGCAGCCGACGCGGAGCCGTCCGCCCATCGCGCGGTAGTGCGCCGTGAAGCGCCGCCAGAATCCGCGCATGCCGCCGTCCGCCCGGGTGAGGCCCGCGCCGCGGATCGTGACGCCGAGCGCCGCGTTGATGAGCGGGGCCCGGTCGACGGTGCTGTGCACCGTGTCCTCCACCAGCATCGACAGCAGCCCGACCAGCGGCGCGTCGCCGCGCAGCCCGTGCCGGACGAGGACGTCCCCGAGCGTGGTGTTCAGGTGGCGGGCGAGCGGCAGCCCGCGCGGGCCGAGTGCCCGCAGGTTGTGCACCGCGTCCGCTGGGCCGCGCATGGGGAGCCTCACCCCGGTACGGCTCGCGTCCCAGAAGACGTGAGCGATCCGGTCGAGCTGCGACCAGAACGCCCGATGCCCGGCGCTGCCGCCCAGCGCCCGCAGCCGTTCGCGATGCCAGGCCCGCGTGTCGCGGTAGAGGGTGACCTTTCGGTCCGGCAGCCAGCCGACGTATCCGGGCAGCGCCTCGCCGGGGACCGCGTCCATCCCGATGCTGTCGAGCAGTTCCGCGCCGACCCCGCCGGGCTCGAAGTCGACCATCGTCGTCGCGCCCACGTCGAAGGAGAAGCCGCGCCGCCGGTAGTAGCCGGCGCAGCCGCCGACATGGCCGTGCGCCTCGATCACGAGCGTGGACAGCCCGGCCGCCTGGAGCCGCGCCGCCGTCGCCATCCCGGCGAGCCCGCCGCCGAGCACGGCCACGTCGCACGACGCCGGGAACCGCGACGCTCTCGGTGGACGATCCATCTGAACGCTTGTTCTGAACATTTGTTCAGAATGCGCCCGGTGCGGCGTCCCGTCAACGCGTGGGAACGGGAACGGCCGGAGGCGGCTCCGCTCATCGGGTGAGCGAGCCTGCCTCCGGCCAGGGCAAACGGCGGTGGACGGGGTCAGGCGCGATCGCCGGACTCGATCAGGAACTTGATCGAGAGCACGGCGGCCCACGTCCAGATGGCGGCGCCTCCGGCGAGCATCAGCCGGAACTCGCCCGCCGGGAACGCGGCCAGTCCCAGGACGAGGTAGACGGCCACCGCGGCGACGCTGTAGATCGTCCAGCCGCGCCGTCCCTCGCGGGCGAAACGGCGCGCGAACACCAGGCACGCCGCGCTGAGCGCGAGGCCCATCCCGACCGGCGCGAGGTTGTGCAGCATGCCGTGCCAGCTGACCTCGCCCGCTCCGGCGGGCGTCCCGGCAGGGAAGCCGTCCGCCGGGTCGGTGGGGAACACGCCCGCCCAGACCAGGCTCGCGCCGTAGACGGTGATGAGCGCCGTGCCCCAGGTGCGGCCGGTGGTCCCCGGCGACAGGACGCGGCGCAGACCGGCGGCAGAGGCGAGCACGAGCGCGCCGCTGACCAGGAAGTTGACGGTCTGGATCCACCCGTGCTCGCCGAGAGCGAGCATGCTCAGGGGGTGGCGCGCGGCGTCGAAGCCGTCGCGTGTCATGGCCTGCGCGGCGATCAGAAGGACGAACATCGGCCCCGCAACCGCCCCGCAGCCGAGCAGCACGCGGGTGGGAACCGCGGCACGGGGAATGGTCGCGGAGTTCATCGTGTCGGTGCTCATGGCGGCCTCCAAAGCCGTCGAAATCGTCAGGAATAGAGGGCTTCGCCGGTCTCCAGCAGGGTCTTCAGGTCGCTGAGCGTCTGGCTCCAGCCGCCGCCGGCGCCTGGAAGTTCGCCGTTGGTCTGCGCCGCGGTCTGCGGCGCGCCGGTGACGTCGTGGGTGACGGTCAGCCGCGAGATGCCGTGCTCGTCGTCCTCGATCTCGTAGGTGAGCCGGGTGGCGGGCTCGTCGAGATAGAGGGCCCGCCACGTCTGGACGAGCCTGCGCGGCGGATCCGCCTCGATGACCTCGCCGTCGATCACCACCTCCGGCGCGCCGTGCTCCTTCATCACGTCGCTGGCCAGCCCGCGGAACGCGCCGCCGGGACGCAGGTCGTACTCCACCGGCGCCTGGTAGCCGTACTTCACGGCCCATTCCGGCTGGGTGATGGCGTCCCAGATGGCCTGCGGGGCCGCCTTGATGTACACGCGGTACACGTGGACGGTCCGGCCCGCCCCGGTGCCCGTCTCGGTCGTCGTCATATCGGTCTCCAGTTCTCGCTTGAGGTCGGCGAGCGCCGCGACGGGCCGCTCGGTGTACTTGCCGATCCACCGGTCGTGGATCAGCCGGATCGGCACCGGGTTGAGGAAGTGCAGCTTCTCCCTGCCCGAGCGGCGCGCGACCACCAGCCCGGCCTCCTCCAGCACCCGCAGGTGCTTGGCGACCCCGAACCGGGTCATCTCCACCTCCGACTCCAGCTCGCCGAGAGTCCGCCCGTCCCGGGCGAACAGCAGGTCGAGCAGGAACCGGCGGGTCGGATCCGCCAGCGCCCTGAACGCCAGATCGTCGTCCTTCACACCTGGAAAATAGGTGACCAAAAGGTCACATGTCAACCATCCTTCAGGATCCGGCGGCCGGTCGCATGGTCCGATATCGTCGGCCCATGCCGCTCTCTCCTCGCCTGGCGAAGATCGTGGACGCGCTGCCGCTCGACCCAGGCATGCGGGTCCTGGAGATCGGGTGCGGGCCCGGCGCCGCCGCGCGGGCCGTCGCCGCCCGGCTCGACACCGGGCACATCCTCGCGATCGACCGGTCCGCCAAGGCGATCGCACAGGCGGAGGCCATCGGGGTGGACGAGATCGCGTCGGGACGCATGAGCGTCCGGCAGGCCGCGATCGAGGACTTCGCCCTGGAGCCCGGCGAGGAGCCCTTCGACCTGGTCTTCGCGGTGCGGGTGGGCGCGCTCGACGGCCGCCACCCGGAAGCCGGACGCGAGGCGATGCGGCGGATAGCCGCCGTCCTGGCACCAGGCGGCCGCCTGTTCATCGACGGCGGCGACCCCCTACGCGAACTGCCCGTCTGAACCCCGCGGGCCCCGAGCCCTATGGCTGGCGAACCTACGAAGTCTGCGAGCTTCGAGGCGAGCGGGGTTGGCGGGAGCGTGCGGCGCGGGGACCTCGGGTCAGCGGGACAGGGCTGTGTCGAGTGTGGTGGCCCACTGGTGGAGCAGGCGGGTGCGGCGGGCGGAGTCGTCGGTGAGGAGGTCGGCGAGGCCGAGGCCGCGGACGAGGTCGAGTGTCGCCTGGACCGTCTCGCGGACACCGGGGACGCTTTCGTCCGCCCCGAGCGCTTCGACGGTGAGGCGGTGCGCCTCCCGTCCGACCCGGGCCTCCAGCGGCAGGACCCGGGCGCGGAGCTGCTCGTCAGAGCTGGCGGCGACCCAGAGTTGCAGCGCGGCGCGGAACAGCGGGGTCGTGTACATCTCGCCGAGCATCATGACCACGTCCAGGGTGGACGGACGCCGTCCCGACGGCACGTCCAGGCGTTCGCGCATCTGCGCCACCCGCACCTCGGACCCGTACTCGACCGCCGCCGTCACCAGCTCCTCGCGCGTCCGGAAATGATGCTGCGCGGCGCCCCGGGAGACGCCGGCGCGCTCGGCGACCACCGCGACGGTCGTCCCGGCCCAGCCCGCGGAGGCGAGGCAGTCGACGGCGGCCTCTAGGAGGCGTCGCCGGGTGGCGCGGCTGCGGTCCTGCCGCGGTTCGCGGGGGAGTGCCTGCGTGGTCATCAGGCGGTTCATGCTACCGGGTTGCGGGCCATTGGCCCGGCCTCAGGCCGGAGGGGCGAAGGCGGTCCGTTGGTGGTCGACTTTCGTGTTCCGGCCCGGCGACCTTGGTCGCCGCTGCCGTGACCCGGTGGCCGATGCTCGGGCGGGACGTCCTGGAAAGACTCATGGACGGGCGGCCAGACCAGCGAGGAGAGACTCATGCCACAGCTGCCGATCGACCGCCGGACCCTGCTCGCGGGCAGTGCCGCGGCAGCCGTCGTGTACGGGGCCGGACAAAGCCGGGCCATGTGGCCTGGTGGCCTCGCCCCGGCGGCGGACGCGGCGTCCACGGGAACCGCGTCCACGGGCGGACGGGCCCTGCCGCAGCACGGCGTCAACTATGACACCGAGCGTGAAGTGTGGAAGCCCGAGTACGTCCGGCGCGAGATGCGCGCGATCCGCCGCGACCTGCACTGCAACGCGGTCATCATCCTGGGCTCCGACGTGGCGCGCCTCATGCTCGCCGCCCGCAGCGCGGCGGACGAGGGCATGTTCGTGTGGCTGGAGGCCCGCCAGTTCGACAAGGACGCGCCCACGACGCTCCGGTTCCTCACGAAGGTCGCCCGCGCCGCCGAACGGCTCCGCCGCCGGCACGCCGGCATCGGCATCTCGGTCGGATGCGAGCTGACCATCTTCATGGACGGCCTGGTGCCGGGAAACGACTACAAGGAACGAGGCGCCAATCTCAGCACCCCGGCCGGCGCGGGCTACAACGAACGGCTCAACGCGTTCCTCGAAAAGGCGCTGAAGACCGTCCGGCCACTGTTCGGCGGGAAGCTGACCTACACTTCCGGCGTCTGGGAAAAGGTCGCCTGGCGCGGTTTCGACATGGTCGGCGTGGACCTGTACCGGGACTCGTCGAACAAGGCCACCTACGCCCAGGACGTGCGCGCGCTTCACCGCTACGGCAAGCCGGTCCTGATCACCGAGTTCGGCTGCTGCACCTACAAGGGTGCGGACGAGCGCGGCGGCGAGGGCTTCGACATCATCGACTGGAACCGGACCCCGCCGGTCGTCCTGCCGGGGTACGTCCGGGACGAGCGGGTGCAGGCCCGCTACATCGGCGAATGCCTTGACGTGTTCGAGGCCGGGAACGTGTACGGAGCGTTCGTCTACAACTTCATCGAAGCCGACTCCCCGACCTCGCCCGATCGCGACCTCGACTACGACATGGCCGGGTACGCGCTGGTCAAGGTTTCATCCAACCCGCGTCTCGCCTACAGCAAGACCGGCCACTGGGAGCCGAAACTCGCCTTCCACACCCTCGCACGCCGCTACGCCCGCGGCTGAGACACCCTGTTCGAGCCGCGTGCCAGGGCGGGAGTCGAGCGTCCTGCTACGCGAGCCGCCACAGGGCGAGGTTGATCCGCCGCAGCGCCGACTTCACCCGCAGGAGGGCGTGGCCGGATCGGCGGCTCTCCTGCGGAACGGGCTGCGCGCGGATCTCCCTTCCCGCGCCGGTGAGGTCGTGGCATGGACGCAGCGGGTCGCCGGTCGAGGTGACGAACCACGGCACGCCGCCGACCCCGTCCTTGATCCGGACGGTCGTCCCGGGCCGCGCCGAGTCCGGCGGGACCGCGTGCAACAGGTCCGGGTCCTCAAGGTGGACCGACCAGCCGGTGGCGGCGAGTTCGGCGGCGAGGGCGTGGAGGGGGTGGACGGCGTCGAGATGCTGGGCGGGGTTCACGCGTCCCGCCACACGACCGCGCCGGTGGTCTCGTCCCGCCACGCCTCGGCGACGACGTTCAGCCGGACGTACCGGACGCGCCCGAGCGGGTCGAGCGCGACTCGCCGGATCGTCCCGCGCCCGCCGGGTCCGCTGTCGCGAAGCACCTGGTGCACGTGCCGCATCGCGGTGTTGCGATCGTCCGTGACTCCGCTCCATCCCCGGTCCCCGGCCCGGGCGTCCCACGTGAAGATGTTGCGAGCGCCCGGACGCCGACCCGCTCCGCCCATGACCCAGCTCACTCCACGGTGTGCGGCAACGTCTCCCGGCGTGTCCGCGAGCATCGGCTCCGTCATCGCGCCGCCCTCCTCATGGCCGTTGTGATGTGGTGCGCGGCCGCGTCCAGCTCGTTCGCAGGGCAGATCGGCGCGTCGGTGCGGACGTTGTAGAACCACCATTGCCCGTCGCGGTAGCAGCACCCGATCGTGGCCGCGCGTCCGGAGATCCGGTGCGGGATCACGTTGAGGACCGGGTAGCCGCCGACCGAGGTGAAGGCCGTCAGCAGCCCCGTGATCGGGACGAACCTCTCGGAGAGGCGAACCAGGTAGGTGATCCGCTCCCGCTGCGGCATCGGCGTTCCCGGGCGGCGTGCGACCTCCGGTTCCGGCGGGGGTGGCGGCAGGACGCGGGCTCCGGACCGCCGCTCGTGCGCTCCCATCGGTCACGCTCCGGGGATCCGGCGGGTGGAATGGGCGATTCTCATGATCCTCCTCCGACCTTTGTATTCGGACATTTTTCATCTCTTGGGCTAATTGGGCGGCAGGAGATGATCGAATTCTTTGTTCGATGGACAAATGTTCGAAGTCATCACCACGGCGAGGTCGAGTAGAGCATCATGGAGAAGAGATCTGCAAGGCTTCAGCCGGATTATCCGCTGAAATCCTCGCAGGTCAGAGCCACATTGCAGATCGAAGTGCCCGACCCTTTCACTTCGGGTGAAAGGTGACCCCGGATTGAGGTGGTGACGAAATGCCGGCGACCCCGACCGGCTCGACCGTTCCGCGCAGGCAGCTCGGCCGACATTTGCGCCGACTGCGGACAGATGCGCGCATGACGGTGATAGGGGCCGCGAAAGCGCTCGAATGGTCCGAGACGAAGATATGGCGCATCGAGACTGGGCAGACGTCTCTGCGGTCCCACGACGTGGAGCTCATGTGCCAGGTGTACGGAGCGCGCCGCGACCTGAAGGCCGCCCTGATGGGCCTCGCCAAGGAGACCAAGCAGAAGGGATGGTGGCACGCCTACGGCGACGTGATCCCGGACGGCTTCGACCTCTACATCGGCCTGGAGGAGGCGGCCGAGACGCTTGAGGAGTATTCACCCGAGCTGATTCCGGGCCTGCTCCAGTCGCCGGACTACTACCGAGCCCTGCTCGCCAGGAACAGGCCGGGACTCCAGGACGAGGAGATCGAACGCAAGGTCTATCTGCGAGTCAAGCGTCAGAATCTCATCACCCGGACCACCGCGCCGCCTACCGTGAGGGCGGTCCTCAACGAAGCCGTCGTCCGTCGCGCTGTGGGCGGAGCAGAGGTCATGGTGCCGCAGCTGCATCGGCTCGCCGAACTGAACGACCTCCCCCATGTCGCCCTTCGCGTCATGCCGTTCTCCGTCGGAGCGCACCAGGGTTTCGACACCGGACCGTTCATCCTGATGCGGTTCTTGACGACAGGGGACGGCCGCAGCCACGAACCGTCCACGGTGTACGTGCAGGGCTTTACCGGGGCGCTGTACCTTGACAAAGCCAACGAAATCGACCGCTACGCCGACGCGTTCGCGGCGATCTGGGACGACGCTCTGCCGGAGGACGAGAGCTCGTCGCTGTTCCGGCGGGCAGCGAGGGAGATGGACGGACGATGAGTGCCGGCTTCACGGCTGCGACCTGGCGCAAGAGCAGCCGCAGTAACTCTGACCAGGCATGCGTGGAGGTCGCGCGGGGCGTGGTCTGGCGCAAGAGCAGCCGCAGCAACTCCGACCAGGACTGTGTGGAGGTCGCGCAAGGCGTGGCTTGGCGCAAGAGCACTCGCAGCAACTCCGACCGGGAGTGCGTGGAGGTCGCGCAGGTGTCGGCCGCCGTCGGTATCCGGGACAGCAAGGACCCGGAAAGCGGCCACCTCACCCTCGACCGCGTCGCCTTCGGTGCCCTGCTGGCTGAGGCCAAGGCGGGCGCCCTCGATCTCTGACCCCCCTTCGACGACCCCGGCGGCCTTCTGCCGGGGTCGTCGTACGTCTGCGACCCAAGAACAATCACGCGTGATTGATTTTCTGTTTCCGGGCTGGCAAGGTTCGGGCCATGAGGCAACCGTTGCGGGTCGGCAACGCCTCGGGCTTCTACGGCGACCGGTTCTCCGCGGTGCGGGAGATGCTGGAGGGCGGGCCGCTGGACGTCCTCACCGGCGACTATCTCGCCGAGCTGACGATGTTGATCCTGGGGCGCGGCAAGCTGAAGGACCCGGAGGCCGGGTACGCGACGACGTTCCTGCGGCAGATGGAGGAGTGCCTCGGGATCGCCGTAGAGCGGGGCGTCAGCATCGTCGCGAATGCCGGTGGGCTCAACCCGCGCGGGCTGGCCGAACGGCTGCGCACCCTCGCCGGACGGCTCGGCCTTGAGGTGCGGGTCGCCCATGTGGAGGGCGATGATCTGCTGCCGCGAGCTGAGGAACTGGGCTTCCGGCATGAGCGGTACGGAGCGCCGCTGACCGCGAACGCCTACCTCGGCGCATGGGGGATCGCCGAATGCCTGCGGGACGGCGCGGATGTCGTGGTGACGGGTCGCGTCACGGACGCCTCGCTCGTCGTGGGGCCGGCCGCCGCGCACTTCTCGTGGGGGCGGGACGATTGGGAAGCCTTGGCCGGTGCGACCGTCGCCGGGCACGTCCTCGAATGCGGGGCGCAGGCCACGGGCGGCAACTACGCCTTCTTTAAAGAGATCTACAACGTAAAGGCACCGGGCTTTCCGATCGCCGAGATCTACTCCGACGGCTCCAGCGTCATCACCAAGCACGACGGCACGGGCGGCGCTGTGACCGTCGAGACCGTCACGGCGCAGCTTCTCTACGAGATCGGCGGGCCGTCCTACGCCGGGCCGGACGTGACGACGTGCTTCGACGCGATCGAGTTGGCCCAGGACGGGCCCGACCGGGTGCGGATCAGCGGCGTCCAGGGGCTTCCGCCGCCACCGTCCACCAAGGTGTGCCTCAACCACCTCGGCGGCCACCGCAACGAGATGACATTCGTCCTCACCGGTCTCGGCATCGAGGCGAAGGCCGAACTCGTCAAGGCGCAGATGGAAGCCGCGTTCGGTGGCGCCCGGCCCGCGCGCGTCGAGTGGACGCTCCTCGGGGCCGCCAAGCCTGATCCCGCGACGCAGGGGGAGGCGACCGCGCTGCTCCGATGTGCCGTCCTCGATCCTGATCCGGAGAAGGTCGGACGGGCGTTCAGCGGTGCGGCGGTGGAACTCGCCCTCGCGGGCTTTCCCGGATTCACGATGACGTCACCGCCTGGGAAGGCGAGCCCTTACGGCGTCTACACTCCGGCGTTCGTTCCGAACGAGGCGGTCGAACACGTGGCCGTGACCCGCGATGGCCGCCGCATTCCCATCCCACCCC
>NZ_SMKT01000220.1 GCF_004348735.1 Actinomadura sp. KC06 | reverse complement strand
GCTCCGCCGTCACGCCCCCTGTGACGCCCGCCGAGGGGGTCCGGGTTCAGCCGGGCCCGCGCGTCATCGGCGCGGACGTCCCGGTGCCGGTGCGGGACGGACGCCACGTCCCCTACGCCAACCTCGACTACGCCGCCAGCGCGCCCTGTCTGGAGGCAGTGCACGAGGCGGTCACCCGTGCACTGCCGTACTACAGCAGCGTGCACCGTGGGGCCGGTTACACCTCGCAGGTCACGACCGCGGCGTACGAGGACGCGCGGGAGACGGTCCGCTCGTTCGTGGGCGGCTGGCGGCGCTCCGCCGTCGTGTTCACCCGCAACACCACCGACGCGATGAACCTGCTCGCGCACGCCGTCCCCGCCGGGACGAGCGTCGTCGTCTTCGAGACCGAGCATCACGCGAGCCTGCTGCCGTGGAAGCGGGCCGTGCGGCTGCCCGCGCCCGCCACCCCGGCCGAGGCCGTCTCCGCCGCCGACCGGGCGCTGCGCGAGTCCCCGATCGGGTCGCGGCTGCTGGTCGTCACCGCCGCGTCCAACGTCACCGGCGAGCTGTGGCCGATCGAGGAGCTCGCGCGGGTCGCCCGCCGCAACGGCGCCCGCATCGCCGTTGACGCCGCTCAGCTCGTCCCGCACCGCCCGATCGACATGACGGCGCTCGGCCTCGACTACGTCGCGTTCTCCGGGCACAAGCTGTACGCGCCGTTCGGCGCGGGCGTCCTCGCCGGGCGCGCCGACTGGCTCCGCGCCGCCGCTCCCTATCTGAAGGGCGGCGGCGCCAGCGCGTCCGTCGGACGGACGACCCGGTGGGCGGCGTCCGCCGAGCAGCGGCACGAGGCCGGCTCCCCGAACGTGCTGGGCGTCATCGCGCTCGCCGCCGCCTGCGACACCCTGTCGGACGTCTGGGAATCGGTCGCCGCTCGCGAGGAGGCGCTGGTGAAGAGGCTGCGGGCGGGGCTGGCCGCGCTGCCGTCCGTCCGCGAGCTGAGCCTGTGGGGAGGACGGGCGCCGCGCGTCGGGATCGTGTCGTTCGTCGTGGACGGCTGGAACGCGCGGGACGTGGCGCTTACCCTGTCCGAGGAGTACGGCATCGGCGTCCGGGACGGGAAGTTCTGCGCCCACCCCTTCGTCAGTCACCTGCTGGGTGGAGACGGCTCGGGTTGCGCCGAGGGAGCGGACACCGCCGTCCGCGCCAGCCTCGGCATCGGGACGAGCGAGGAGCACATCGACCGCCTCCTCACCGCCCTCGCCGGGCTGACGGCCCGCTGAGCTGCGCAGACTCCGGTGCCGCCGAGTGAAGATGCTCTTTGGTCCTGTTCGCCCATGTAGCGTAGACAGTCGCGCGGGGACGAGCACGGAAGAAACAGGGGGTGGCGACCGTGGCCGACGCGTGGCGACCCACGTCGGATCTCGAGCACCGGCTGGAGGAGACCGTACGGGCCGGAGACCAGGAGAGTTACTTCCGGCTCCTCGCGGAGAGCGAACTCGTCGTCCCCGTCCCGCCGGACGTGGCGGACGGGATGCTCGCCAACGAGACGCAGCCGTCCTGGCCGACGCAGGAGGAGGACGGCCGGATCCACGTGCTCGTGTACACGTCGGCGTCGGCGATGCGCGCCTGCCTCGGCCAGACCTACCAGCACTTCATGACGGTCAGGTTCGGCGAGATCGCCGAGACGTGGCCGGACGACCGCTGGTGGCTCGCCGTCGACGTCCCGGCCCGGGGCGTCGGGACGGTCCTGCCGATCGAGGCGCGGCTGCCGTCCTGGTTC
Source organism: Actinomadura sp. KC06 (assembly GCF_004348735.1). Taxonomy (GTDB): domain Bacteria; phylum Actinomycetota; class Actinomycetes; order Streptosporangiales; family Streptosporangiaceae; genus Spirillospora. Next base: position 9,641 of record NZ_SMKT01000220.1, on the reverse strand, counting down.
GTCCGCCAGGTCGCCGCGGGCGACGGCCGTCCGCCGCAGGTCGGCCGCGCGGCCGCGCCCTGGGAGGAGCTCCGCGACCAGCACCGCGACCTCCCCCGCGAAGCGCCGCGCGAAGCGTCCCACGAAGCGCCCCGTCAGGAGTTCCAGCCCGCCAACGACGTGGAGCGCGACCTGCTCCGCGCCGCGGCCAACAACGACCACGACCTCTTCCTGCAGACCCTGGCCGCCACGGACGTGCTGCTCCCCGTCCCGGACGACACCGACTACACGCTGCGTCCGGGCCGCCCCGGTTTCCCCTGGCAGACGAGGGAGGTGGACGGCTCCACCGTCGTGCCCGTCTTCACGTCCCCGGAACGGCTCATCGAGGCCGCCCACGCCGCAGGGACCGGCACCGAGTACATCAAGCTGCCGTTCACCGTCGCGCTGCGCTACTGGCCGAACCACGACTGGCTGCTCGCCATCAACTCGGGCTCCCCCGCCGGCGGCACCATCCTGGCCCAGCAGCTCCCCGGCCTCGCCACCTGGGCCGACCAGCGCGCCGCGCAGCGCATAACGGAGGGTTTCGACCCGCAGAACGACATCGAGCAGCAGCTCTTCGACGCCGCCCGCCGCCGCGACACCGACACCTTCTTCTCCATCCTCCTCGGCGCGCAGGTCCTCGTCTCCGCCGATCCCGAGACCCCGTGGGGCATCGACCCCGGCGACCCCGGATTCCCGTGGCGGCCCGTCCCCGTGCACGGCCGGACGTCCATCCAGATCTTCACGTCCTTGAAGTGGATGAACGAGGCCATCGGCTCGTCCAGGTTCGTCATGCCGAGCCTCGTCGAGATGGTCGCCGCCTGGCCGGACACCGGGTGGACGCTCGTCCTCAACCCCGGCACGCCGATCGACGCGACCATGCCCGGCGACCAGGTCCGCTCGCTGCGCGGGCCGGACGCCGCGGCGACGCCCCCGTCCGCGTCCACGCCACCGCCGCCGGAGACGCCGGCCGTCCCGGTCGCGCCCGCTCTCCCCGCTGAGCCCTCCGTCCCCGTCGCGCCCGCCGTCTCCGCTGAGCCCGCCGTTCCGGTCGCGCCTGCCGTCCCTGCGGAGCCCGCCGTTCCGGTCGCGCCTGCCGTCCCTGACGCACCGGCTGCGCAGAGCCCCGTCGCCGGATTCTCTGGCGATGCGGTGCCGGAACGTCCGCGCGGACGCCACGCCGGGCCACCCGAAATCCCGGACGAGGTTCCGCAGCCCAGCGCTCCCGCTCCTGCGGCTTCTCAACCTGCTGAGACTGTGCTGAGCGCGCCTGACGCGCAGAGCGCTCCGCCCGCCGAAGCCGCACCGCAACCCATCCCTGACGAGCCGGTGCCGAGCCCGAGCGCCGCCGGACCGGACGTCCCCGCCGAGTCCGCCATCTCCGCCGCACTCGGCCCGAACATGCAGGAGAGCTACCCAGCCCCGTCCGAGGTTCCGGAAACGAGCGAAACGCCGGGCAGGCACGCCGCCGACGCACAGGACGCTCACGCCGTCCCGCACGTCCAAGAGGCGCCGGAGCCAGTTGCGGAGCATGCGGAAGCGTCCGGTGAACCGGGCCTTCTCAGCGAGGCTGCGCATGGCGATGCGGACACGCGCGACGACACCGGGCCGGGTGGACGGCCGCTGCGGGCCGTCCGGGAACCGGAGCCCGAGTTCGAGGCCGGGAACCGGATCGACCAGGAGCTGTACGAGGCGGCGTCGACCGGCGACTCCGACGCGTTCCTGCGCGTGCTGCTGAACGCGAACGTGCTGGTCCCGATCCCGGAGGACGCGCCGCTTGAGGTGACGCCGATGCAGCGCGAGTTCCGGTGGGACGCGGCGCTGCGGACCGAGTCCGCGGTGCAGGTGTTCACCTCGCTGGTGCGGCTTCGTGAGGTGCTGCCGGAATCGCGGTTCGTGTACGCCGACTTCCGCGAGCTGATCGGCGCCTGGCCCCGGGACGAGTGGGCGATGCTCCTCAACCCCGGGACGTACATCGGCGCGTCGCTGCGCGGCGACCAGGTGCGGGAGCTGAGCGAGTGGGCGGCGCGGGTCGGGCTCGTCCCGGCGCGGCCCGAGGTCCCGCCCGCCCGGCAGGAGGTCCCGCAGGAAGACCCGTTCGCCGGGCAAGAGGTTCCATCCACCGGGCAGGACATTTCGTCGGCCCGGCAGACCGCGCCCCAGCCGCAGCCGGAACCGGCGCCGCAGATGGCGCCCGACCTCGACGACCGCGGCGCGTCGCCGTCCATCATGCAGAAGGTCGTGCCGCACGGGCATGTCGCCTGGTACCTGGAGCAGGGCTATGACCGGGTGGGCGGCTTCGTCCACCTGACCAGCGACGTGGGGGAACTGCAGGCGCCCGTCCAGCTGTACGAGGCACTGGGGCTCCTGTACGAGGGGTCGCCATTCTCCCCCGGCGACGAGGGCGTGTACGTCATCCGCTGGCCCGCCTACTGCCCCGGCCTGTACCGCATCCCGTTCGGCGGACGAGACGAGGAGGAGCTGGCCACCTGGGGCGACGCCGGATGGGTGATCGAACGGCCGCCGTTCGTGGGCGGCGGCTTCGCGCCGGGCAGCGCCGGTTCCATCCGCGAGTACAAGGTGGACAGCGTCCGGCTGCCGTTCGGGGCGGAGATGTACTACCTGGGCGGCGACCGCTCCGAGCGGTTCGTGGCCATGTACGACCCCGACCGGCTCGCCTGGCTCCGGCCCGACGCGAGCGCCGACGCGTCCGGCGGACGGGACGCCTCGGGCGGACGGACGGAGGCCGCGCAGTGATCCGGGACGGGTACGTCGCGCGCTGGCTCGGCCGCGACTTCGAGGCGGCGCCCGGCGCGGACGGCGAGGTCAGGCTGTACGCGCCCGCGCCGACCGACGGGTTCGAGGAGCTGCGCCCCGGACGGTACCGCCGCGTCGTCCCCGCGTCCGAGATCGAGGACCTGCGCTACGTCCGGACCACCTGCCGCTGGCGCGGTGAACGCTTCGTCATTGTGGGCGAGCACGAAACCTGGCTCCGTGTCGAATATTCAGGGGGACGCGCCCCGGTCGCCGAAAGTCTCGGGCTGGACCGCATCGACCTGGGAATCTGGCAGTCCTGGGCCCCCAGATCGGAAGTTGAAGACGTTCGTGAAGAGTTCACATGATTCCGGATGGGGTTGATTTGGGGCTTAGTTCCGTGTTCGCTTGTGTCCCGAGGCGATCCCTCGAAGCGATGACACATGCGCTCAACGGCGACGCAACGGAGGTGCTGCGGCAGTGATCTGCCGATCAGCGGTCATACCCACCATCATCGGACTCGGCGCGGCCGCCGTGGTCGCCGCCGGCGGCGCCAACGCCGTCGCCGGCGCGCCCGGGGAACCGACCCTGACCGTGTCGGTCCACCCTAGCGATACCGCTCCCACTGCGGACAAGCCTGTCACCATCACCACCAGCGCCAACGTCGCGAACGGAACGGCGGCCGAACTTGAGATCATCAAGGTCGACGTGACGGCGACCACCGCCGGCGGGACCCCGAAGGTCACGGGCGGCTGCGACGCCGATCCGGAGCCGTGCAACCTCATCGGCGCGGAGGGGGCTCTCCAGGAGGTCACGTCTGTGATCTCCCTCGGCGGCAAGGCGATCGAGAGTGCCGTCGAGGTGACGGTCACCATCACCGTCAAGGGCAAGGCGAAGGAAGAGAACAAGGAACTGGACGGCAGCGGCAAGGCAACCGTGAAGTTCGCTCCCCTGCCCGCCAACACGCCCCCGCCGTCCAAGCCACCGCCGACCAAGACGAAGACCCCTCCTCCGACGAAGACGAAGTCGTCGAAGCCTTCCTCGTCGTCCGGCAGCGGCGGCTCCGGCAGCGGTTCCGGCGGTTCCGGCAGCTCGAATGGAGGCGGCACGTCCGGCTCCGGGTCGACGGGCGGATTCATCCCGCCGGCGCCGAACTCGTCGTTCGACCCGCGGAACCCGCAGGTGGCGCTGCCGCCGATCACGAACCCGAACGCGCCGAACCCGTCGGTGGCGCCGGGTCAGGTCGCGGCGCCGCAGAGCCGGCTGCAGGGGAACAAGTCGCCGGTCGCGCAGGACCTCACGTTCGAGCGGATGGCGAGCACGCAGATCGCGTGGCTGGCCGCGCTGATGGTGGCGTTCTCGCTGCTGCTGACGCAGGCGCGGCTGGGACGCAAGCGCCTGCCGGCCGAGACCGCGAAGCGGACGAAGGGCGAGCACCGGCGTCCCCGCCGCGGCAGCTTCGGCAAGTGATCAGCGCGTGATCAGCGCGTGAGGCCGTAGCAGGCGATCGCGGCGGCGGCCACGACGTTGAGCGAGTCGACGCCGCGCTCCAGCGCGCCCTCGCTCATCGGTATGCGGACGCGTTGGTCCGCCTCGTGAAGCCAGCGGGACGACAGCCCGTCCCCCTCAGAACCCAGCAGAAGCGCCCTGCGTTCGGCCGTCTGCACCTCGTCGATGGGCACGGCATCGGGTGCGGGCGTCAGGGCGAGCAACTGGAAGCCGTGCTCGCGCAGCGTCGATAGCCCGTTGCGCCAGTCGGTCATGCGCGCGTACGGGAGCGCGAACACCGCGCCCATGGAGACTTTGACCGAGCGGCGATACAGCGGGTCGGCGCAGCGCGGCGCCAGCACGGCGGCGTCGACACCCAGGGCGGCCGCGCACCTGAAAATGGCTCCGATGTTCGTGTGGTCGACGATGTCCTCGCAAACGATGATGCGGCGCGCGTCGGCGACGACGGCGTCGACGGTGGGGAGCGGGAGCCGTTCGAGGGACGCCAGCGCGCCGCGGTGGACCTGGAAGCCGGTGACCGACTCCATGGTGGCGTCGTCGGCGACGTAGACGGGGGCGTCCAGGCCGTCCAGGACGTCGGCGAGCGGCTCGGACCAGCGCCGGGCCATCAGCAGGGAGCGGACGGGGTGGCCGGCGGCGACCGCGCGGCGGATCACCTTCTCCCCCTCGGCGACGAACAGGCCGTGCTCGGCCTCCAGGCTCTTGCGGAGGTTCACGTCGCGGAGCCGCACATAGTCGGCGAGGCGCGGATCCGCGGGGTCGGAGACGGGAACCAGGCTGGCCATCCCCCAAGTCTCCCGCAGCCGGCCGGAAGCGTGGACGCGCCCTCTGCCCCGCACCTCGTGTTCCCTGTCAGACGCTGATAGATGATGACCATGACATGCACCGTTCCCGATCAGCCTCTTGGACGGAACAACGGCGTCGGCTGATCAAGGAAATCCGCGGAACCGGCGCGGGCAGGGCGTCCTTCGAGACGCCCCACCGGTCCCTCAACACGCGTCAACTTCTGGGTCGAATATGCAGGACGGTGAAGCCTGGGAGCAGATGGCCGCGAGGTGCGAGCGGACAACGTAGCGGAATCTTTCCGGAATCCGGTTCGGTCTCGGTAGATCTCATCCTCGGTTGCGTCAGTGACTGTGACGGTTCTCTCCGTGGCGGTCCGGCCGACGTGCGGGAACCCGGCGACACGGGAGCGGAGCGCGAGGCCGGATCTGGCCGAACGGCGAGGCCAGGAGGCCGCTCCGCCGCCGGAGGGTCCGGTGCGCGTGTAGCGCCGCGCTCGCTGGGCGTGACGGCCGCGGGCGGCTTCGCCGACGATGAGACATACGCGCATGACCTGCGTCATTATCACTTTTGAGTTCTTTGTAACCTCTAGTTCGTACTACTACAGTGCCGGGGAACATCGGCGGGTTTCTGGTGAATCGAGGGCAGGGCATGAGCGGACGTCATGGCAATGACTTCCCCGAGGGGCCGGGCGAGGGCGGGTACGACCCGTCCACGCCCGTCTTCGGCCCGGCCAACGACGGGTCCTCCGACTGGTTCGGGACCCGGGACAGCCAGGGCAGGCCGGTCGGGCAGCCGCCCGCGGGCCCGCAGGGAACTCCGGCGGGGTCTCCGCCCGGCTCGCCCGCGTCATCGGGCGAGACGCCTGAATGGTTCACGCCGCGCCGGTCGGGCGAGCAGCCCGTGTACGGATCCGGCGGCTACGGCGGCACGCCGGAGTACGGCGGCGCCTCGGAGCCCGGCGGCTACGGCGGTGCCCCGGAGTCCGGTGGATACGGCGGCGCCTCGGGCAGCGGCGGGTACGGGTCAGGAGGCGGCGGCGGTTACGGCTTCGATGAGCCCGCCGAAGGGCGGCAGGGGCCGCCGTCCGAGAGCTCCCCGCTCGCCGGGACGGGATACAGCGAATACGACTCCATCCGCAGCTCCGACGGAGGCCGGGCGGCGTTCTTCGGCGGCGGCACCGGCGGGCCGGGCGAATCCGGTGGTTACGGCGCCGGGTCCGGCGGATCCAGCGGTTATGGCGGAGGCGGTGGCGGTTACGGCGGCGGATCGGGCGACTACGGCGGGTCCGGTGACTTCGGCGCGTCCGGCGGGTCCGGTGGTTACGGCGGCGGGTCGGGCGGTTATGAGTACGGGCGGCGCAAGCGCAAGCGGAGCGCGTCCGCGCTGATCGGGCCGATGGCGGGGGCCGTGGGCCTGGCGCTGCTGCTGGGCGTCGGCGTGTACGCGTTCGCGGAGAGCGGCAGCGGCTGCTCCGGCGACGACGCGATGAACCTGACCGTCGCGGTGGCGCCCGACATCGCTCCGGTGGTGGAGAAGGCCGCCGGACGGTTCAACGACTCCAAGCAGAAGGCCGACGGCAAGTGCGTCGTGGCGACCGTGAAGAAGGCGGAGCCGTCGTCGGTGTCGACGCTGCTGTCCGGGCAGGGTGTGGCGAACTCGTCCAACGAGCGTCCGGACGTGTGGATCCCCGACTCGTCGCTGTGGGTGTCGCTGGCGCAGACGAGCGGCGGCGACGGCGGCGGCCAGGGCGGCGCCGCGGCCACGACCAAGACGAAGACGTCGGTCGCGTCCAGCCCGATCGTCGTCGGGCTGCCGCAGTCGCTCGCGGCGCAGCTGAAGCAGCAGGGCATCACCGCGAGCCCGTCCTGGGACAACCTGCTCAAAGCCGCGGGCGGCGTCGCGGGCGGCGCGGTGACCAAGAACCAGATGATCCCGGCGGGCTCGGTGCGGCTGGTCGTGCCCGACCCGATGAAGAACGCCGCGGGCATGGGCTCGCTGATGATCACCAACACGCTGCTGGCCAACGACCCGAACCGGGACTCGATCTTCACCGGCATCGTCCGGACCGTCCGGGAGAGCACCGTCCCGAACGTGGCGGCGGAGTTCACGCACTTCCGCAAGGGCCGCACCGGCAAGCAGCCGATCTCGCTGTCGTCCGAGCAGGCGCTGTGGACGTACAACAAGACCGGGCCGGAGGAGCCGGCGGTCGCGCTGTACCCGCTCGAAGGCACGCTGTCGATGGACTACCCGTTCACCGTGACCAGCGCGGACGCCGGCAAGCAGGAGGGCGCCCGCCTGCTGGAGAAGGCGATGAGCACCGAGGCCACGCGCAGCGACGTCCACGCGCAGGGGTTCCGCACCCCGGACGGCAAGGCGCCGAACGGCTTCGACCAGAAGGCCGGCGTCAGCCCCGCCCGCCCGCGGCAGCTGCCCGCGCCGAAGAGCGCCGAGGTGGCGAAGATCATGCAGGCGTGGTCGAAGCTGACGCTCGGGCTGCGCATGCTCGTGCTGATCGACGTGTCCGGCTCGATGGCCGAGAAGGTCGGGCCGAACGTCAACCGGCTGCAGGCCCTCGCGCAGGTGTCGCAGGGCGGGCTGAGCATGATGTCGGACGACACCGAGCTCGGCCAGTGGCTGTTCTCGACGAAGATGAACGGCGACAAGCCGTACAAGGAGATGATCTCGATCGGCCCGCTCAGCGACCGGATCGGGTCGACCACGCGGCGCGGGCTCTTCCTGTCCACGCTCCAGCAGATGCGGCCGAAACCGGACGGCGACACCGGCCTCTACCGGACGATGCTCGCCGCCTACAACGGGATGAACAAGAGCTACAAGCCGGAGTTCGGCAACTCCATCCTGCTGCTGACGGACGGCAAGAACGACGACCCCGGCGGCCCCTCGCTGCAGACGACGCTGAACCAGCTCAAGGGCATGCAGGACCCGAACAAGCCGATCCAGGTCAACATGATCGGGTTCGGCCCGGGCGTGGACCGGAACGAGCTGGAGCAGATCGCCCAGGTGACGAACGGCAGCGTCCAGATCGCGATGACGCCGGCGGAGATCCAGAAGATCTTCCTGAAGATGCTGTCCCGCCGGATCCAGTGACCGCCATCCGGTGATCATGCGATTGCGCCAGGTAGTTCTGGATTTTTTCCTTCGATCCGTGTCAACCGGGTGCGCGCGTCGGCCGTCAATTCAAGTGGAGGCCCGACGGGGAGCGGGGCCGTCGGGCCTCCGACCCGCTTTCCCCCTGGCCCGCGTCCAGGGTGAGTGAGCCGTCGTCATTCCCGGCGGGCCGGCAGGGTGCGACCCCCGGCTAGCCGGTGGGAACGGCTCCCAGGCCCCGGGCCGGAAGGCAGGGGCAGGGAGAGCGCATTCGCTCCCCAATTGGATCATCAAACCCGTCCCTGATGCGGACGAGGATGCTGACTCAGCCCGCAGGAGGACCTTGTGTCCGGATGGCCCAATCTCGATCGCGCCGACGACGAGCGCCTGGCGCGGTCGCTGGCCGCAGGCGATCCAAGTGCCCTCATCCAGGTCATGGATCGTTACGCGGCACGCCTGTACGACTACTGTCACGCTCTGCTGCGCGACCAGGACCAGGCGGCCGGCGCTCTGCACGACGCGCTCATCGCCGCGTATGCGCACGTTCCCCTCGTCCGCGAGCCCGATCGTTTCCGCGGCTGGCTGTACGCGCTCGTCCGCAACGAGTGCATGCGGCGGCTGCGCGGCCGGGACCGTCCCGCCGACCGGCGCGAGGCGCCCGAGGTCGAGGAGGGCTTCCTGGACGAGGCCGAGCTGGCGCAGCGGCAGGAAGCCCGCCACTTCGTCCACGGCGCCCTGTCGGGGCTGCGCGGACGCGAACGCGAGGCGCTCGACCTCATGCTCCGGCACGGCCTGGACGTCGTGGAGATCGGCGGCGTGCTCGGCATCGACGCCGAGGCCGCCACGGACCTGTCCGGCGAGGCCCGCGCCCACCTCGAGGACGCGCTCGCCGCGGCGTCCATCGCCCGCGACGGACGCGACTGCCCCAGCGTCGCCGCGCTCGCCGAGGACGGCGGGTGGCCGCTGCCGCCGGCGATCGTCCGGAAGCTCGTCCACCACATCGACACGTGCCCGACCTGCATCGCGCGGCGCGACCGGACGATCTCGGCGGCGCGGTTCCTGCAGGTGCTGCCCGTCGCGATGATGCCGACCGACCTGCGCGGCCTGGTCATGGCCACCGCGACGGACCCGGCGCTGGCCTCCGACCTCGCCGCGATCGCGCACCGGGCCGAGCCGTTCGACGCCTGGGGCTGGCCCGTCAGCATCGACCGCGCCGCCCCGCCCACCGCGTCGAGGAAGGGCGGCCCGCGCGCGCTCTGGCCGGTGCTCGCGGCCGTCGCGGCGGTGGTGCTGGTCGTGGCGAGCGCGTTCTACGTCATGTCCGACTCGCCCGGCGAGGGGACGAGCGCTCAGGGCTCGCCCAGCGGGCCGTCGGCGTCCGTAGGCGACTCGGCCCTCCCGACCGATTCCGGGGAACCGTCGCCGACGCCCACGGAAAGCGAAACCCCGACCCCCACGCCCACCAGCGC
>NZ_SMKT01000021.1 GCF_004348735.1 Actinomadura sp. KC06 | reverse complement strand
CGCTGGCGCTGCTGCGCAACCCCGATCAGTGGGCGGCGCTGGTGGCGGATCCGGGGCTGGTGCCCGCCGCCGTCGAGGAGATGCTGCGCTTCGACGGCCCGGTGATCCACGGGACGTTCCGGCACACCGCCGAGGCGGTCGAGGTCGGCGATCGGGCCGGTCGGGTAGCCGCAGCCGAGCGTCATCGCGGCGTCGATCGAGTCGGCGTCGGCGTATCCGGCGCCGAGCATGGCGGCGGCGTCGTTCAGGTACGGGAAGCGGAGCGCGTCCACGATGAACCCGGCGCGGTCGCGGCAGCGGACGGCGGTGAGCCCGAGGCGTCCGGCGAGGTCGGCGGCCCGGTCCGCGACGTCGGGGGCGGTCGCGACCGTGGCGGCGATCTCGGCGAGGGGGTTCGCGGGGGCCGCCGGTTCGGGCAGGTGCAGCCCGACGACGTCGGCGGGACGTCCGGTCGCCATGGCCTGCCGGATCACCGCCCCGTCCGCGGACGTGACGGCGAGCACCGTGCCGGGCTTGACGGCCTGGGCGGCGGCGGACAGCAGCGCCCGGCCGGCCTCGGCGTCCTCCGCGGCCTCGATGACCAGGTCGCAGCCGGCCAGCTCGGCGGCGGAGTCGCGGACCCGGGTGCCCGCGCGGGCGCAGAGGGCGGCGATCGCGTCCGCGAGCGGGCCGACGCCGACGACGCCGACGACCGGCCGCGGGCCGTCCGGGGCCTCCGGTCTGGCCTCCTTGGCGCCGTCGTAGGTGTAGAAGCCGCGGCCGGTCTTGCGGCCGAGCAGCCCGGCGGTGACGAGTTCGCGGAGGATCGGCGAGGCGGCGTGGCGGCGGTCGCGGGACTCGGCGTAGATCGCGTCCAGCACCTGGAGGCAGGTGTCGAGGCCGATGAGATCCATGAGGGTGAACGGGCCCATCGGCAGCCCGGCGCCTGCCGTCATCGCGGTGTCGATGTCGTCGCGGGTGGCGTGCCCGGACTCCAGCATCGCCGCGGCCTGGTTCAGGTAGCCGAAGAGGAGCCGGTTCGCGACGAACCCGGCGCGGTCCCCGATCGTGACCGGGGTCTTGCCGAGGCCCTTCACCAGCTCGGCGACGCGGGAGACGGCGTCCGGCTCGGTGAGGACGGTCGCGATGACCTCGACGAGCTTCATCACCGGCGCCGGGTTGAAGAAGTGCACCCCGACGACCTTGGCGGGACGGCCCGTCCCGGCCGCGATGTCCGTGACCGGCAGCGAGGAGGTGTTCGTGGCGAGGACGGCGTCGTCGCGGCACACCCGGTCGAGCTGGGCGAACACCTTGCGCTTCAGGTCGAGCCGTTCCGGGACGGCCTCGATGACCAGGTCGCAGTCGCCCAGGTCGGCGAAGTCGACGGAGAGCGTGACCCGGCCGAGGATCTCGCGCTGCGCCTCCTCGGTAAGCCTGCCGCGCTTGACGGCCCGTCCGGTCGAGGTCTCCAGGTGCCCGCGCCCACGTTCCAGCGCGTCCCGGTCCACCTCGACGCCGACGACGGCGAGGCCGCCGCGTGCCAGCACCTCGGCGATGCCCGCGCCCATCGTGCCCAGTCCGACGACCCCGACTTTGCTGAACGAACGACCAGTCATGGACGGCAGTCTCGCAGAGCGCGCACGCGTCCACGATGCCGGGTACGACGGGGACGTGCGCCTCGGAATCTTCCTCCTCGCCGCCCGTTTCCCCGCCCAGAACGACGCCGCCGCCCTCGCCCGGACCGTCGAGGCGGCCCTCGCCGCCGAACGCGCCGGGTTCGACGACGTGTGGCTCGCGGAACATCACTTCATGTCGTACGGGGTCGTCCCGTCCGCGCCCGTCCTCGCCGGGCACATCCTGGCCGCCACCGGCCGGATCGACGTGGGGACGGCGGTCAGCGTGCTGTCCAACCAGCATCCGGTGGCGCTGGCCGAGCAGGCCGCGATGCTGTCGCTGCTGTCCGGCGGCCGGTTCCGCCTGGGCGTCGGACGCGGCGGCCCGTGGCGCGATCTGGAGGTCTTCGGCACCGGTCTCAGCCGCTACGAGCACGGCTTCGCCGAGTCACTGGACCTGCTGCTGTCGTGGCTGCGTTCCGACAGGGTCGCATGGGACGGGGAGCAGTTCCGGTTCCGTGAGGTACCGGTCGTCCCGCGCGCGCTTGTACCGCCGTCGGTGACGGTCGCGTGCACGTCCCCGGAGACGGAGGCGCTGGCCGCGGCTCGGGGGCTGCCGATGCTGCTGGGCATGCACGTCGGGCCAGACGAGAAGGCCGCGGCCGTCGCCCGCCACGGCCTGCCGGACGCCCCGCACATCTCGACCCATGTGGCGCAGGTCGCCGACACGCGAGAGGAGGCCGTCAAAACGCTCATGGACGAGATGCCGCGCTGGCTCGGGCCTGGTCTGGAGGGATACGTCGCCGTGGACGACCGTCCGCGGCCGTCTCGCGACCCGGTCGGCTACACGCGCCGCATGTGCGACCTTCATCCCGTGGGTTCGCCGGACGACTGCGTGGAGTCGCTCGTGACGACCGTCGAACGCACCGGCATCCGGCATCTGATCCTGCTGGTCGAGGCCGCCGGGTCCCGGGAGGCCACGCTGGAGAACATCGCCCGGCTCGGCGCGGACGTCCTGCCGAAGGTCCGCTCCGCCGTCGCCGCGAGCTGACGGGGCGGCGGTGCGGTGCTGATGCGCGGCGCGCCGAGTGGTTCGGCGCGCCGCGACGATAGATCAGCAGTCGCGGAGTTCGGGCGACTGGTTGAGGATCTGCTCGCGGGGCGTCACGAACGTCCGGTAGGCGTCCGAGCCGCCGTCCGGGAAGACGGCGACGCGGTGGCAGTTCTGGAAGGCCAGCCGGACGCCGAAGTAGCGCTCCAGCGCCCCGCGCATCGCGTCGCTCGCGAGCACCCGGAGCAGCTGGCCGCGGGCCTGCTCGTCCGGCGGCGGCGTGTGGTTGTCGGCGAATTCGCCGCCGTCCACCTGCAGCCGGGCCACCAGGCCGCTGACCATGTCCCACGCGTACGGGAGGGACGTCTTGATGCACTCGACGAACTCCGCGTCGCCGACCTCGCCCTGCTTCGCCGTCTCCAGGAGTTCCGGGGTCACGTCAAGAGACATTGCGGGGGTCCTTTCGTCGGATGCCAACGACGCTAATCACGCCTCCCGGAGAAAACCAGGCTTGACAAAGGTTTTCATTCCGCTATGCCCCGGACCGCTCCGGCGTCCCGGCCGCCCCCGCGAGCCGGGACGCGGTCAGCGCGGCTGCGCGGCCCCGTGCCCGGACGGCCGACGCCGCCGGACGGGACGGGCCGCCGCGGCGGCGCGCTCCGCCCAGTACTCGCGGGCACGGCGGGCCGTCCGGCCGGCCTGGACGGCCCGCGCCTCCGCCCGCAGCTCGCGGCCCCGCTCCTGCATGATCGACTGCATGATGTCGTGGTGGAACACGGCCCCTCCCAGGTCCCCTGCCAGGCCGACCAGCACGGTCCCGGCAGTTAAGAGACTCGTCCTAAGGCCCCCGCCACCACATCGGCATGACGCCTTATATCGGACGTCCGGACGCCTTAGCCGTCCGCCCGCACTAGGGTTGGTCGCCGTGCGTCTCGTTATCGCCCGCTGCAGCGTCGACTACGCCGGCAAGCTCACCGCCCACCTGCCGATGGCACTCCGCCTGATCCTGATCAAGGCGGACGGGAGCGTCAGCGTCCACGCCGACGACCGCGCCTACAAGCCCCTCAACTGGATGAACCCGCCCTGCTCGCTGCGCGAGGAGCCGCACGAGGAGAACGGCGCCGTCGCCCGCTGGACGGTCACGCACGGCAAGTCGGGCGAGCGGCTCATCCTCACCATCGAGGAGTTCCTGCACGACACCAGCCACGAGCTGGGCGTCGACCCGGGCCTGCAGAAGGACGGCGTCGAGGCGCACCTCCAGGAGCTGCTCGCCGAGCACATCACCACGCTCGGCGACGGCTGGTCGCTGATCCGCCGCGAGTTCCCGACCGCGATCGGCCCGGTCGACATCCTGTGCCGGGACTCCGACAGCGCCACCGTCGCCATCGAGATCAAGCGGCGCGGCGAGATCGACGGTGTGGAGCAGCTGACCCGCTACCTGGAGCTGCTCAACCGCGACCCGCATCTCGCGCCCGTCCGCGGCGTCTTCGCGGCGCAGGAGATCAAGCCGCAGGCCCGCGTCCTCGCCACCGACCGCGGCATCGACTGCGTCACCCTCGACTACGACGCCCTCCGCGGCATCGAACACGAGGGCACCCTGTTCTGACCCCGGCCACCGCCGTTCTAACCCCGGTGCCGCCGTTCTGACCCCAGCCGGCGTCACGGGTCGTGCGGCCGGAGGGCGCCCAGCGCCCGGAGGTCGCACGACCCGCCGGCGGTTCCAGGGGGTCGCCCCCCTGGGTGGATACTGCGGGCATGACCTTTCAAGCCAGCGGCAGCTTCGACATCGACGCGTGGGAAGCCGAGAAGCCCTATGAGGAGCAGGACGGCACCAAGCTGACCCGGGTCCACGTCGGCAAGACGTTCCACGGCGACCTCGTCGGGACGAGCAGCAGCGAACTGATCACCGTGGAGTCCGCCGCCGGGCCCGTCGCCTACGTGGGGATCGAGACCGTCCAGGGCATCCTGCACGGGCGCGAGGGGACGTTCGTCCTGCAGCACAGCGCGGGCAGCGAGGACGGCACGCCCGACACGCAATGGCTGCGGTGGCTGATCGTGCCGACGTCCGGCACCGGCGAGCTGGCGGGCATCCGCGGCCTCGGCCAGATCACCGTCACCGGGGACGGCGGCCACACCTGGGCGCTGGAGTACACGCTCGACTGAAAACGGTTCCGCGGCGGGCGGCCGGTAATGTTCAGGCATGCCCCCGGTCACCGCCGATGCGACACGCGAGCGGATCATCGACGCCGCCGAAGAGTGTTTCGGCCGTTTCGGCGTCGCCAAGACGACGGTCGAGGACATCGCCGCCGCGGCGAACCTGTCCCGGGCCACCGTGTACCGCAGCGTCACCGGCGGGCGGGACGAGCTGATCCTGGCCGTGCTGATGCGCGACCTGCGCCGCTTCCTCGACCGGCTCGCCGAGCGGCTGCGCACCGAGCGGTCGGTGCCGGAGGCGATCGTGGAGGGCACGCTGGACGCGGTCGAGTACGTCCGGCGCGAGCCCGCCGTGGCGCACTTCCTGGTGCCGGAGGCGGCGGGCCACATGCAGGCGGCGGTGGCGGGCGCGGCGGAGCATGTGCTCGCGCTGTGCTGCGAGTACGTCCGGCCGCACTTCGAGCGGGCGCAGCGGCAGCGGACGCTCAGGGCCGACATCGAGGTGGAGGGGACGGTCGAGTTCCTCTTCCGGATCATCACCTCGCTCATCGTCATGGACCGTGACCGGGACGCCGACGGGCTGCGCCGCTTCCTGCGCACCTATGTCGTTCCGGTCATCGCGGCGCCATGACCGCGGCGGGAAGGTAGCTTCCGAGATGGCGGCGAAGATCAGGCTGGACGGGACGCCGGGCGGCCGGCGCGGCGAGAGGGGCCGGGAACGATGAGGGGAACTGCGCACGGGACGCGAGGGGCCGCGGCGGTCCGGCCGAGCCCGGTGTTCCTCGGGATCGTGGCGGCGACCGTCCTGTGCGGCCTGGTCGCCTGGCGGTACGGGGAGAACCCGACGATGGCGGCGCGGATCGCGGTGTTCGGGTTCGTCCTGTCGGCGTGGGTGCTGTCGCTGTGCCTGCACGAGTTCGGGCACGCCTACATGGCGTACCGTTCGGGCGACCGCGGCGTGATCGCCAAGGGCTACCTGACGCTGAACCCGCTGAAGTACTCCGACATGCTGCTGAGCTTCGTGATCCCGGTGGTGTTCATCCTGCTCGGCGGGATCGGCCTGCCCGGCGGCGCCGTCTGGATCGACCGGCACGTGATCCCGGGCCGGATCAGGCACAGCCTGATCTCGGCGGCGGGGCCGCTGTCGAACGCGATGTTCGCGGTGATGCTCGCCGTCCTGTACAAGAACTTCGCCCACCAGGACCACGGCGTCTTCTGGCTGGGCGTGGCGTTCCTGGCATTCTTGCAGGTCACGGCAGCGATCCTGAACCTGCTGCCGATTCCCGGGCTGGACGGCTTCGGGATCATCGAGCCCTACCTGCCGCGCCGGTGGGCCGACCAGCTCGGCGCCTACGGCGGCTACGCCTTCCTCGTCCTGATCGCCCTGCTGTGGCTGGGGCCGGTCAACGAGGCCTTCTTCGACTTCATCTACAACATCACCGGTGTGCTGGGGCTGGGCGAGCTTCCGATCCAGGTCGGCCACTCGCTGTTCCAGTGGTGGAACGAGTACCTGTGACCCGGCCGGCTGCCTGTGATCAGGCCGTCGGCCTGTGATCCGGGCGGCCGCGGCCGGGCCTAGGGTGGTTTACTAACGAGTACCATTCGTGCAAGCAGGCACTTACACGGCTCCTCCCGGGAGGTTCCCCATGTCCGTGGCCACGGAGAGCACCGAGACGTTCGCGTCGCTGAACCCGGCCACCGGCGAGGTCGTCGCCGAGCACCCCGTCCAGGACGCCGCCGCCGTGGCCGCGGCCGTCGAGCGCGCCCGGGAGGCCGCCGGATGGTGGCGCGCCCTCGGCTGGAAGGAGCGCCGGCTCCGGCTGCTGAACGTCAAGGGCGCCCTCACCCGGAACCTCAACCGGATGGCCGAGCTCATCCACCAGGAGACCGGCAAGCCGCTGCAGGACGCCCAGCTTGAGACGATCATGGCGATCACGCACCTCGACTGGGCCGCCCGCAACGCCCAGAAGGTCCTCGGGCCGCGCAGCGTCTACCCCGGGATCATGGCGATCAACCAGAAGTGCGTGCTGGAGTACCAGCCGCTCGGCGTCGTCGGCGTGATCGGCCCGTGGAACTACCCGATCTTCACGCCGATGGGCTCGATCGCCTACGCGCTGGCCGCGGGCAACGCCGTGGTGTTCAAGCCATCGGAGTTCACCCCGGGCGTCGGGGTGTTCCTCGCCGAGCTGGTCGCCGCGGTCGTCCCTGAGCACCCCGTCCTGCAGACGGTCACGGGGCTGGGCGAGACGGGCGCGGCGCTCGCGTCCTCCCCCGGCGTCAACAAGATCGCCTTCACCGGCTCGACCCGGACCGCGAAGCGCGTCATGGCCGCCTGCGCCGAGAACCTCACCCCGATCGTCGCCGAATGCGGCGGCAAGGACGCCTGCATCGTCGACTCCGACGCCGACCTCGACGCCGCCGCCGACGCCGCGCTCTGGGGCGCCATGTCGAACGCCGGGCAGACCTGCATCGGCGTCGAGCGGATCTACGTCGTGGACGAGGCGTACGACACGTTCCTCGGCAAGCTCACCGAGAAGGCCCGCGACCTGCGTCCCGGCTTCGACCGCGAGGCCGCCTACGGGCCGATCACCATGCCCGGCCAGCTCGACATCATCGAACGCCACATCAAGGACGCGCTCGCCAAGGGCGGCAAGGCCGTCGTGGGCGGCGCCGAGTCGGTGCGCAAGCCGTACGTGGAGCCGGTCGTGCTGACCGACGTGCCGGACGACTCGTCCGCCGTCTGCGAGGAGACGTTCGGGCCGACGATCACCGTCCACCGCGTCAAGGACCTGGACGAGGCGGTCGAGAAGGCCAACAAGACCGCCTACGGCCTCGCCGGGACGATCTTCTCCGGGGACAGGTCCCGCGCCATGGACGTCGCCCGCCGGATGCGGTCCGGCATGACCTCCATCAACGCGTTCGCCGCGTTCGCGCAGGTCGCGGCGCTGCCGTTCGGCGGTGTCGGCGAGTCGGGGTTCGGCCGCATCCACGGCGCGGACGGCCTGCGCGAGTTCACCCGCCCGAAGGCGATCACCCGGCAGCGGTTCGCGACGATGAACATGACCTCGTTCGGCCGCGGCGAGAAGGAGATGGCCCGCGTCCTCGACATGATCAACCTGATCCACGGCCGCCGCTACAAGCGCTGAGGAGATCATGGCATCCGGCGCACCCGTACGCAGCCGCCTCCAGGTGGCTCTGGACGCGGTGCCCCCGCCGTCGCCCGGTTTCCGCCCGTTCGACGACGCCGACACCGCCGCGATCGCGGCCCTCCTGTGGGACGCCTACCGAGGCACCCCCGATGAGGCCGACGTGGGAGACCTCAAGGGCGCTGCACGCGAAGTGCGCCTCACGCTGAGCGGCGAATACGGAACGTTCCTGCGCGACGCGTCATTCGTCGCCGAGCACGATGGGCGTCCGGTGGCCGGGGCCCTCGTCACCCTCTACAAGGACGTCCCACTCCTGGCGTTCCTGTTCGTCGCCCAGTCCCACATGGGCCACGGCCTAGGACGTGGGCTCGTCCAAGCCGTCATGCACGCTCTCGCCGACCAGGGCCACGACACCCTCACTCTGGCGGTGACCCGCCGCAACCGCCGTGCCCGCCGCCTCTACGACCGCCTAGGTTTCATCGAGGTCGCCTAAGCCGGAGGCACGGCGCCGTCCACGGATCTAAGGCGCGCTAAGGCGCGTAGATAAGGCGTCGTCCCGATGTGAGGCCCGGGGCCTTAGGACGAACCTTGTAGATGTCGGGCCGAGAGGGCCCGGCGGGACACAAGGAGAAGAACGAAATGATGCGCCCGGACTTCAGCAACGTCATCATCAGCGACCGCGTGACGGTGCTGCGCAACGAGGCCAAGAAGGCCCGCCGCGTCCGCATCGCGAAGGCCCTGAAGCGGTGACGCCCCCGGCCTGTACGCCCTGTCTGGCGCCCCCGTCCGAACGGACGGGGGCGCTTCACTTTGTGCTCAGGACGCCCGCCGGACGTAGAACGTCGCGTGATCGTCATACCCGAGCCAGCGCAGCGTGAGGGGGCATCGGGAGACCGGGCGCCAGTGCTCGGCCAGCGCGTCGAAGAACGAGTGCTCGGCGCACAGCCCGCCCCGGCTACCCCCGATGTAGACGAGGCCGGACCCCTGGTAGGCGTCCAGGGCCTCCGCCGCCATAGTGTCCCGATACGGCGGCCAGATGACGGCCAGGACACGGTCGGGATGCCGCCGCGCTGCCTCCACCGCCGTGGCGGCCTGGACATCGATGAAGCGGAACCGGTCGGTGTAGCCGTTGCGGTCCGTCGCCGAGTCGGTCGCCAGGACGTCCACGCCCTGCGCCCGCAGCAGCGACGCCCAGTACCCGCTGCCCGCCCCGACCTCCAGCAGGCCGCGGCCCGCGAGCCGGTCGCCGAGCCAGTCCAGGGCCGTCCGGGACGCGATCGCCCAGCTGTAGATCCGGGACAGCTCCTGCCTCAGGATCATCGCCGAGGCGGCGTCATGGTCCACCGGCAGATGGTCGAGTATGTCGATGACCCGCCGGGTATCCGGCCCCGCGCTCAGGGCCGGATACCACAGCAAGGGCACCATCTGGGGGTTCCGCTCGGCGAACTCGACGTCCCGCGCGGGCAGCAGGTCGCCGAGCGGACGGAAGGGCGCGTGCCATCCGGGCAGGAGAACACCGTCGGGGTGCCGCTCCCAGTAGCCGACCAGCCGCCGGGCGGTCTCCGCGACCCGGCCGATGACGGTCTCGGCGCTCACCGCGCCCGCGCCTCTCCCCGCCTCACATCTCCATATGATCCGGGGTCGCGATCGTCATGTGGTCCGGCGTCGCGATCTTCATGTGGTCCGGGGCGGCCAGCGTCATATGATCCGGCGTCGCGACACCGGCCACGGAGTCCTGCCGGGCGTCGCCATCGTCGACGGTGGTCGCGACGGCGGCCGCCGCGAGCGCCGCCGCGGCCGCCGCGATGACGGCCGCGTTACGTGCTGCGCGTAACTCCAAGGTCATGCCTCCTAAAGGGACCGAAATGGAAACTGCGCCCCCCATTTTACCCGCTCAAGATCACCTTCGTTCCTCTGTCTTACTCCACCTGCCGTAGAGCGGTTTTGACCTGGACGAGGGCGTCGGTGGGGTGGTCGGCCTCGCACATCCAGAATCCGCCACCCCAGGTGAACCACCAGCGGTCCGCGTCCCCGCGCCGGGGGTGGCACTCGATCTCCACGGCGCGCGAGTCCTCCCCGTCCGTCACCCGGAGCCGCCGAGTGCCCAGCTGTTCCGGCGTGTAGCCGTGGCCGCGCAGGAGCTCCGCCAGCGCGAACAGGTAGTCGGCCGCCTCCTGCCGCTCGGTCATCGCCCCGCCTGTTCCATGTCAGTCCTGATGTGGCGCGCTGCCATGGCCAACTCGTTGGCCGGACGGATGAAGACCCCCGTGTGGACGTAGTAGAACCACCACTGCCCGTCGCGGTAACTGCACCCGACCGTCACAGCCCGCCCGGAGACGTCCTGCGGGATCACGTTGAGAACGATGTAGCCGTTGATGACGGCGAACGCGGTCAGCGGTCCCACGATCGGGCTGAACATCTCGGAGAGCCTGACCAGGAACGTGACGCGCTCCCGCTGCGGGATCAGCATCCGGGGGCCGTGCTCGGCCTTCACCTCCGGTGGGGGCGCCGGACGTTGGCGCACACCCGGACACCACTCATGCGCTCCCATGGGTCACGCTCCGGACGGGTTGCCGGAACGCCTGACGAATTTCATGATCGACCTCTTTGTCGTGTGGAAGTTCCTGTCTGACGCTCCAATCCTTGGCCGATCGATTACTTTCGGCTATAGCTCCATCTACACAACTGATCAGCGGACAGCACAAAGCCCTGTGTAGAGAGGAAGGACTGCCGTGCCGACGCCACACCCGTCCGAATCGGTCCGAGCATTCTTCGCCTACCACATCAAGCTCCACAGGGAGGGAAAAGGCTGGTCACAGGCCGCCCTTGGGGCAAAAGTGAATATCTCCGGCAGCCTGGTCAGCGGGATCGAACTGTGCAGCCGCCGTCCGACCTTCAAGGTCTGCCAGAAGCTGGACAAGGTCTTCGGCCTTGACCAGTTCTTCGAGGCTCTCTACCCCCGGGTCATCGAGGAGACCGGCCTCCCGGCGGGCTTCCCCGAGTTCGTCGACGCCGAGGCCGACGCGGGCATGATGAAGAAGTACGAGAACTTCGCGATCACTGGCCTCTTCCACACGGAGGACTACGCGCGCGCGATTCTTCGGGAAGGGCAGCGGCCCGACAAACTCGAACAGATCGTGGCCGAGCGGATGCAGAGACAGGAGATCTTGCATCGCGAGAATCCGCCCGTGATCGTCGCACTTCTCGACGCATCAGCACTCCGCCGACCGTTCGGCGGCCGAGAAGTCATGCGCGCTCAGCTAGAGCACTTGCTGGACCTGGCAGCCCTGCCCCACATCCATATCCACGTTGTCCCGGAGGACGCTGGAGTGCTCCCGGAGGGGTCGTTCACGATCTTGTGCTCGCCCGGAGAGCCTGACACGGCATACGCCGAGATGGCAGGCGGCCGTGGGAGGCTGATCGACGACGACGGATATGTCGCCGAACTTGGCATACTGTTTGAGTTGATCAGGTCTAAGGCACTAAACGCCGAGGACTCGCAGGCCGCAATCCGCAAGGCGTTGGAGGAACTGTGAAGGCGAACGACTTCTCGTCCGCCCGCTGGCGCAAGAGCAGCCACAGCGGAGGAGACACCGGCATGTGCGTGGAAGTCGCGCAAGGGTGGCGCAAGAGCAGCCACAGCGGCGGGGAGAGCGGCCAGTGCGTTGAGGTGGCGCTGACGGACGCCGTGATCGGTCTTCGGGACAGCAAGAACCCGGAAGCCGGTCACCTTTCCATGAGCGGCGCTGCCTTTGCTGAACTGGTCGCCCAGGCGAAGGTGGGCGCGCTCGATCTCTAACGCGAGCAATGAAGCACCGCACGCCCTCGTCCCCGGACGAGGGCGTTTCTCATTCCCCAGCGGTGGCGGGCTTGAGCGGGGTGCGGTTGCGGATCAGGTCGGCGGCGCGTTCGGCGATCGCGATGGTGGGGGCGTTGGTGTTGCCGCGCGGGACGGCCGGCATGACGGACGCGTCCACCACGCGCAGGCCCTCGACGCCGCGGACGCGCAGGTCCGGGTCGCAGACGGCGTCGTCCGCGCCCATGGCGCAGGTGCTGGTGGGGTGGTAGAGGGTCGCGACCTCGCGGCGAATGTACTCGCCGACAGCCTCGTCGGTGTCGGCCTGCTCGCCGGGGGCCCACTCGCCGCCGGTCAGGGACGCCAGCGGCCCGGACGCGGCGATCTCGCGCGCCTGCCGGACGCCCGCGACGAGGATGTCCAGGTCGGCCTTGTCGGCGAGGTAGGCCGGGTCGATCAGGGGCTTGGCGTGCGGGCTGGCGGAGCGGAGGGTGACCGAGCCCCGCCCGGACACGGCGACCGCGGTGACGAAGATCGACAGGAGCCGCTCGTGCGTTTCGGTGAGGCCCTGCTTGACGAACGGCGACGGCAGGACGTGGTACTGCAGGTCGGGCGCGGGCAGGCCCTCGACCGTCCGGACGAACCCGCCCGCCTCGGCGATGTTGGACGCGTAAGGGCCGCGCGCGAACGCCTGGTAGAGGGCGAGGGAACGCCTGTGCGCCAGCTCCCACAGGGCCTTGGTCCGGGGGGTGGCGAACATGACGGTGACGAACGGGTGGTCCTGGAGGCGCTGCCCGACCGGGGAGTCGGCCAGGACGTCGATGCCCAGCGAGCGCAGGTGGTCGGCGGGCCCGATGCCGGAGAGCATGAGGAGCTGCGGGCTGTTCACCGCGCCGCCCGACAGGATGACCTCCGCCTCGGCGCGGGCGGACAGGCTCTCGCCGCGCGCCTCGTACCGGACGCCGGTCGCCCGGCGTCCCTCGAACAGGACGCGGGTCACCAGCGCGTCGGTGACGATCGTGAGGTTCGGGCGGTTCTCGACGGGGTGGAGGTAGCCCGCGGCGGTGGACCAGCGGCGGCCGCGCTTGTGGGTGACCTGGTAGAAGCCGACGCCGTCCTGGTCGGCGCCGTTGAAGTCGGGGTTCGCGGCGAGGCCGTACGCCTTGGCCGACTGCACCCACGCGCGCGTGAGCGGGTGCTTGTAGCGCAGGTCCTCGACGCGGAGGGGGCCGCCGACGCCGTGGTACGGGATCTCGCCGCGCTGCTGGTCCTCGGCGCGGCAGAAATAGGGCAGCAGGTCCTCGTAGCCCCAGCCGTCGCAGCCGTAGGAGTCGCGCCAGGTGTCGTAGTCGTACCGGGACCCGCGGATGTAGATCATCGCGTTGGTGGACGAGCTCCCGCCGAGCGTCCGGCCCCGCGGCCAGTACACGCTGCGTCCCCCGGCGTGCTCCTGCGGGACCGTGGCGTAGTCCCAGTCGTAGGGGCCCTTGAACATCGTCGCGGTGGCGGCCGGGATGTGGATCTCGGGGGCGACGTCGGGCGGGCCCGCCTCCAGCAGCAGAACCTTCACCGAGGGGTCCTCGGTCAGTCTGGCGGCGAGAACGCAGCCCGCGCTGCCCGCTCCCACGATGATGTAGTCGTACACGGCGGCCTCCGGGGTATTTCTCGAACCCTACCGAACGGCCTTCTGGCGACGGCGCTCGCTAGGCTGATCGACATGGCGAAGAACAGGGACAACCCCGTCGTCCTGTCGCGGATCTACACCCGGACGGGCGACGACGGCACCACCGCGCTGGGCGACGCGTCGCGGACGAGCAAGACCGACCCGCGGCTCGCCGCCTACGCCGACGTCGAGGAGGCCAACGCCGCGATCGGCGCCGCCATCGCGCTCGGGGCTCTGCCGGACGATCTCGTCGCGCTGCTGACCGTCGTCCAGAACGACCTGTTCGACGTGGGCGCCGACCTGTGCGCGCCGGTCGTCCCCGACCCGCCGTACCCGCCGCTGCGCGTGGACGAGTCGTACGTCGACCGGCTGGAGGCGGCCTGCGACGAGCACAACGAGGCCCTTCCGCCGCTGCGCAGCTTCATCCTCCCGGGCGGGTCGCCGGGCGCGGCGCTGCTGCACGTCGCGCGGACGGTCTCCCGCCGCGCCGAACGCACCGCGTGGGCGGCGATCGAGGCGCACGGCGCCGCCGCCGAGGGCGCCCCGGAGGCCCCGGTGGGCGGCGTGAACCCGCTGACGGCGCGCTACCTCAACCGGCTGTCCGACCTGCTGTTCATCCTGTGCCGCATCGCCAACGCCGAGCACGGCGACGTGCTCTGGAAGCCGGGCGGGGAACGCTGATCCCCTCTCTTCCGGGGGGTGTGGGGGGGCGTCCCCCCACAAGAGACACGAGGGGTGGGGTTAGCCCCACCCCTGGGAGACCGGCTCCCCTCCTGGTGACGCCGCCCCCCGCGGAGCAGTCTGGTTCCGTACGGGCGCACAGCTTTCTGCGGGGCGCACAGCGACAACAGGAGTGACCACGTGAGGACCCTGACGATCACGGCCGTCGTGACGGCCGCGGCCGCGGCGACGCTGACCGGGTGCGGCAACCTGACCTTCGGCACGCATCAGGAGGACCGCTCCTACTCCGCGCCCGCCGGGATCACCGCGTTGAAGATCAAGTCGAACGGCAACCGGATGGTGCTCACGGCGTCCGACTCCCCCGCCGTCAAGGTGCGGGAGCGGCTGCGCTGGTCCAACGACAAGAACAAGCCGGAGGCGCGGCACACCGTCGAGGGCGACACGCTCTCGTTGTCGTCCAAGTGCGCCAGGGCCACGATCGGTTACACCAACTGCGGCGTCTCCTACCGGGTCGAGGTTCCGCGCAACATGCCCGTGGAGGTCGACAACGCCGACGGGGCGGTCGTGGCGTCCGGGCTCAGCGGGGCCGTGAAGCTGCACAGCGACAACGGCTCGCTGAAGGTGACCGATCTGCGCGCGACGTCGGCCTCGATCAGCTCGAACGACGGCTCGATCCACGTCACCGGACGCGCCGCGACCGCCGTCCTGCGCAGCGACAACGGGTCGATCAACGCCACCGGCCTCACCACCGACCGGCTCACCGCCCGCACCGACGACGGGCGCATCGAGCTCAGCGGCCGCGCCACCGTCGCCGAGGTCGGCACCGCCAACGGCTCGATCGACGCGGGCGGCCTGACCACCGACCGGATCACCGCAGAGACGAGCAACGGCGGCATCGACCTGCGGCTCGTCACGCCGCCGGCGAGCGTCCGCGCCATCAGCGACAACGGGTCGGTGCACGTCCGCGTCCCGACCAGCGAGGGCTACGCGATCAGCATGTCCAGCTCGAACGGCGGCGAGCGGATCGACTCGGCCGTCCGGCAGGACTCGGGCTCGCGCCACCAGCTCCAGCTCCGCAGTGGAAACGGCAGCATCACCGTCTCTCCCGCCTAGAGTCCGGCTAGAGTCCGCCTAGGGCCCGCCTGGAGGTCTAGCGGAGCCGGTACGGGCCCTGCCAGGCGGGAGCGCTGGACGAGGGGACGCCGCCAACGGTCAGGCGGGCCCCGCCGTTCACGGCGACGGTCGTCCGGGCCAGGTGCTGCGCGACGTGCGCGATCCCGTCGGCGTTGGTGTCGAGGAGCTTGCGGTTGACGTTCTTCAGCCGGTCGCACTTGGCGTGGTAGCACGGGTCGTACACCTTGCCCGCCCGGCCGCCGAACGCCTTGGCCTCCGCCGCGGTCTTGACGCCGTCCGCGCCGGTGGCCATGCCGCCGGACGCGATGCCCGCCTCGATGAACGGGCCGTAGTCGGAGCGTCCGCTGAACGCGTGCTCGGTCGTCGGCAGGCGGCGGCTCTTGAAGTAGTCGCGGAACATCTTCTCGATCGCGCCGGAGCCCGCGGGGGCACGCGTCCCGGCGCGGGTGGAGTGGTCGCCGTCGTAGACACCGCGGGTGCCGTTGCGCGAGCCGAGCATGTCGAAGTTCAGGGCCACCGCGATCTTCTCGCGGTTCGCGCGGGACAGCGACTTCACGTAGTGCCTGGAGCCCCGCAGCCCCTCCTCCTCCGCGCCCCACCAGGCGAACCGGACCCGGTTGCGCAGCCCGTCCTTGCCGAGGTGCTCGATCTTCGCGGCGATGGCGAGGAGCGCGGCCGCGCCGGTGGCGTTGTCGTTGATCCCCGCGCCCTCCGGGACGCTGTCGAGGTGCGCGCCGAGCAGCACCACGTTGTCGGACCGTCCGCGCCCGGTGTCGGCGATGACGTTGGACGACCGCCGCTTCCCGTGGACGGTGTCGGTCCGCACCCGCAGCATGAGCCCGCCCTTCTTCGCCGTCTTGGCCAGCGCGGCGCCGACCGTCCTGGACGTGCCGACGACCGGGATCCCGGCCGGCTTGCCCACCGTGCCGTTCAGCAGCCCCTGCTCACCGGGCTTGTTGTAGATCACGACGGCGGACGCGCCCGCGGCCCGCGCGTTCGCGGCCTTGACGGCGAACGTGCAGGTCCCGCGCTGGACGAGCGCGATCGACCCCCTCGTGAAGCCCTTGAAGTCGCCCTTCTCGCAGCCGCTCGTCCCCTCGCCCTTGGACGGGACGTCCACGGCGACCGCGCGTGCCGTCACGTTCCCGGACCCCGAGTACGCGAACGTGGCGAAGTCCTTGCCGTGCCGGTAGGACGCCTTGGACGGCGCCGTCCGCGCAAGCACCGCCCGCGACCTCTCCCGCCAGAACGGGTAGGCGAACTTCTGGATCTTCGGCGTGAGCCCGGCCTTGCGCAGCCGTCCGGCGACGTACCGCACCGACACGTCGTACCCGGCGCCGCCCGACGCGCGGTTGCCGCCGTTGTAGTCGGCGATCTCCTGGAACGCCTCAAGGTGCGCCACGATGTCCTTCAGCGTGACGAGCTTCGCGAGTTCGGGACGGGCCGGCGCGGCGCCGGAGGCCAGGGACCCCGCGGGCATGACGGCCGCGGGCAGAACGGCGAGGGGCAACGCCACGGCGGCGCCGATGAGCAGCTTGCGCACGTGCACTCCTGCGGACGAGGACGGAGCTGACCAGCAGCGATCCTCACCCGCGCCGCACCGGCCCACAACGGTGACGCGCCCGCCACGCCAATTCCATACCTGCGCCTTACCAACCCGTACCCAATTCCGCCTCCACCTCGGCCGCGCTCGGCCAGGGCCGGGTCATTCGGGGGGATGCAGCTCCACGGGGAAGCCGGGCGGCGCCGCCTCCAGCCAGGCGAGGAACCCCGTCAGCGCCGCCGCGCCCATCGCCAGCTCCACCGTCAGGTCGCCGTCCCTGACCTCGATGATGCTCACGTCCGGCAGCAGGCCCTCCGCCTCCTCCGGGCCGGGACGGCGGCGGTTGGACACGACGAGGCCCCGGCGGTGAATCACCTGCCGGGGCCTGGTACGGAAACCGAACACGCGGTGCCAGTGCAGGACATCGCCCTTGTAGCGGCCGATGCCGAGCCGCCACACTCCCGGGGCTCCGCCCTCCGGGGACAGCTCCCGCAGGCTGCACTCCACGGTGCCGCCGCCGCGGGTGAACAGCCGGCGCCGCACCGCCATGGACGCGAACAGCAGCGCCGCAGCCACGACGACCGCGGCGAGCACCCCGCCCGCATCCCATGCCAGGTGCTCGCCCACATCCCCCGCCGTCCGCCCTGAGCCGCCGCGCCTCGCGCGCTACGCCTCGATGCCCGCGGCGCGCAGCCGCGCCCGGGCCCGCCGCTCCGGCGTCGCGTCCTCGCCCTCGGCCGCGAGCGCGTCCTCCAGCGCCCGCCTGGCGTCCGGGACGTCGATCTCGTCGCCCAGCTCGGCCTGCTCGGCCAGCACCGACACCTCGTCCGCCGCGACGGAGAAGAAGCCGCTGCCGACCATCGCGGTGATCGGCTCACCGCCGTCGGCCGGCTCGATCTTCACCACGCTGCCGTCGAGGAGGATGCCGAGCACCGGGGCGTGGCCCGGCAGGATGCCGAGCGAGCCCTCGATGGTCTGGGCGACCACCATCTTGGCCTCGCCGGACCAGATCTCGCGCTCCGGCGAGACCAGCCCGACCTTCAGGTTTGCCACGTTTTCCCTCCGAGTCCACCGGGAGCCGCCGCCGGCGCGGCCGCCGCGTCACGCGCGGCGGCCCCGCCGGTGCGGGCTACTTCTCCAGCTCCCTGGCCTTGCGCTCGACGTCCTCGATGCCGCCGCACATGAAGAACGCCTGCTCGGGCAGGTGGTCGTACTTGCCCTCCGCCAGCGCCTTGAACGAGGCGATCGTCTCGTCCTTCGGCACGGTCTCGCCGGGCTGGCCGGTGAACTGCTCGGCCACGTACATCGGGTGCGACAGGAAACGCTCGATGCGCCGCGCCCGCTGGACGGTGACCTTGTCCTCCTCGGACAGCTCGTCGATGCCGAGGATCGCGATGATGTCCTGCAGTTCCTTGTACTTCTGCAGGATCCGCTTCACCTCCTGCGCGACCGAGTAGTGCTCGTTCCCCAGCACCTGCGGGTCCATGATCCGCGAGGTGGAGTCGAGCGGGTCGACCGCCGGGAAGATGCCCTTCTCCGAGATGCCGCGCGACAGGGTCGTGGTGGCGTCCAGGTGCGCGAACGTGGTGT
The DNA here is from genome assembly GCF_004348735.1 of Actinomadura sp. KC06. Classification (GTDB taxonomy): domain Bacteria; phylum Actinomycetota; class Actinomycetes; order Streptosporangiales; family Streptosporangiaceae; genus Spirillospora. The sequence goes on along the minus strand of NZ_SMKT01000021.1, from coordinate 52,987 downwards.
GCGGCGCCGGGTCGGTGATGTCGTCGGCGGGCACGTAGATCGCCTGCATCGAGGTGATCGAGTTACCGCGCGTCGAGGTGATCCGCTCCTGCAGCACGCCCATCTCGTCGGCCAGCGTCGGCTGGTAGCCCACCGCGGACGGCATGCGCCCGAGCAGCGTGGACACCTCCGAGCCGGCCTGCGTGAACCGGAAGATGTTGTCGATGAACAGCAGCACGTCCTGGTTCTGCACGTCGCGGAAGTACTCCGCCATCGTCAGCGCGGACAGCGCGACCCGCAGCCGGGTGCCCGGCGGCTCGTCCATCTGGCCGAACACCATCGCGGTGTCCTTGAGGACGTCCGCCTCCGCCATCTCCACCCAGAGGTCGTTGCCCTCGCGGGTGCGCTCGCCGACCCCGGCGAACACCGAGGTGCCGCCGAAGTTGCGGGCGACACGGCGGATCATCTCCTGGATGAGCACCGTCTTGCCGACGCCCGCGCCGCCGAACAGGCCGATCTTGCCGCCCTTGACGTACGGGCACAGCAGGTCGATGACCTTGATGCCGGTCTCCAGCATCTCGGTCTTCGACTCCAGCTGGTCGAAGGCCGGCGCGCGGCGGTGGATGCCCCAGCGCTCGTTGATCTCCAGGGACGCGGTCGGGACGTCCAGCGCGTCACCGAGGCAGTTCCACACGTGCCCCTTGGTGATCTCGCCGACCGGGACCGAGATCGACTTGCCGGTGTCGGTCACCGGCGCGCCGCGGACGAGGCCGTCCGTCGGCTGCATCGAGATCGCCCGGACCATGTTGTCGCCGAGGTGCTGCGCGACCTCGAACGTCAGGGTCTTCTCCTCGCCGCCCAGCGCGACCTGCGCGTGGAGGGCCTGGTAGATGTCCGGGATGGCGTCGGCGGGAAACTCCACGTCGACGACCGGGCCGATGACACGCGCGACGCGCCCAGTGGCGGTCGCCGTCTCTACCTGAGCAGTCATTATCACTCCCCGCCAGACTCGGCGAGCGCGTCAGCGCCACCGACGATCTCGCTGATTTCCTGGGTGATCGCGGCCTGCCGCGCCTGGTTCATCTGGCGCGTGTAGACCCCGATCAGTTCGTTGGCATTGTCGGTCGCCGACTTCATGGCCCGCCGGACGGACGCATGGAACGACGCGGCCGACTGCAGCAGCATGTGGAAGATGCGGCTCTCGATGTAGTTGGGCAGGAGCAGGTCGAGCGCCGCCGACGCGGACGGCTCGAACTCGTAGGCCGGCGGGACCTTGTCCGACGACGCCTCCTCGATCTCCAGCGGCATCAGCCGGGTGACCCGGACGGCCTGCGTCAGCATCGAGACGAACTCGGTGTAGACCACGTGGATCTCGCCGACGCCGCCCTCCGCGTCCGTCTTGAGGAAATCGTCGGTCAGCCGCCGGCCGATCTCCTCCGCGTTCACGAACGCCGGACGGTCGCTGAACCCGTGCCAGCTCTCCGCGACGTCCCGGTCCCGGAACCGGTACCAGGTGATGCCCTTGTTGCCGACGACGTACGGGACGGGCTCGCGGCCCTCGTCCCGCAGCGCCCTGATCAGCGACTCGGCCTCGCGGATCACGTTCGCGTTGTACGCGCCGCAGAACCCGCGGTCGCTGGTGACGATCAGGACGGCGCTGCGGGTGTCGGCCGGCTGCTCCTTCAGCAGCGGATGGTCGATCCCCACATGATGGCTCACCAGCGCGGTCAGGGCCTGCGTGATCTGGTCGGCGTACGGCTTGGACGCCGCCACCGCCTGCTGGGCCTTGACGATCCGCGAGGTGGCGATCATCTCCTGGGCGCGCGTGATCTTGGCGGTCGACTTGACCGTCTTGATCCGCTGCCGGAGCTGGCGAAGCTGTGCGGCCATCGCCGTCAGTCCTTCTTGACGCGGGTGATCGTCTCCTGCTCGACGTCCTCGTCCGCGATCGCCTCGACGGGCTCCTCGGCCAGCAGCTCGCCCTCGCTGGTCTGGAAGCCCTTCTTGAACTCCGTGACGGCGTTCTTGAGGCTGGTGAGGCCGTCGTCCGACAGCTTCCCGGTCTCGCGGAGCGACGTCATGAAGCCGCTCTCCTCGCGCTCCATGTAGTCGAGGAACTCGCGCTCGAAACGGCGGACGTCGGCGACGGGCACGTCGTCCAGCTCGCCGGAGGTGCCCGCCCACACGGACACGATCTCCTGCTCGACCGGGAACGGGCTGCCCTGCGGCTGCTTCAGCAGCTCGACCAGGCGGGCGCCGCGGTCCAGCTGGGCGCGGGACGCGGCGTCCAGGTCGGACGCGAACGCCGCGAACGCCTCCAGGTCGCGGAACTGCGACAGCGCCAGCCGCAGCGTGCCGGCGACCTGCTTCATCGCCTTCACCTGCGCGTCGCCGCCGACCCGGGACACCGAGATGCCGACGTTGATCGCCGGCCGGACGCCCTGGTTGAACAGGTCCGACTCCAGGAAGCACTGCCCGTCGGTGATGGAGATGACGTTCGTCGGGATGTACGCCGACACGTCGTTGCCCTTGGTCTCGATGATCGGCAGGCCGGTCATCGAGCCGGCGCCCATGTCGTCCGAGAGCTTCGCGCAGCGCTCCAGCAGCCGCGAGTGCAGGTAGAACACGTCACCGGGGTAGGCCTCGCGGCCCGGGGGGCGGCGCAGCAGCAGCGACACGGCGCGGTACGCCTCCGCCTGCTTCGACAGGTCGTCGAAGATGATCAGGACGTGCTTGCCCTGGTACATCCAGTGCTGCCCGATCGCGGACCCGGTGTAGGGGGCGATGTACTTGTAGCCCGCCGGCTCGGACGCGGGCGCCGCCACGATCGTGGTGTACTCCAGCGCGCCGGCCTCCTCCAGGGAGCGGCGCACGTTCGCGATCGTGGAGCCCTTCTGCCCGATCGCGACGTAGATGCAGCGGACCTGCTTCTTCTCGTCGCCGGACTCCCAGTTCTCCTTCTGGTTGATGATCGTGTCCACGCAGACGGTCGTCTTGCCCGTCTGCCGGTCACCGATGATCAGCTGCCGCTGGCCCCGGCCGATCGGGGTCATCGCGTCGATCGCCTTGATGCCGGTCTGCAGCGGCTCGCTGACCGACTGGCGCTGCACGACCGTGGGGGCCTGCAGTTCGAGCGCGCGGCGCTCGGTGCTCTCCACCGGGCCCTTGCCGTCCAGGGGGTTGCCCAGCGCGTCCACGACGCGGCCGAGGAAGCCGTCGCCGACGGGGACCGAGAGGACCTCGCCGGTGCGGCGGGCCTTCTGGCCCTCCTCGATCTTGCTGAAGTCACCCAGGACAACGGCGCCGATCTCGCGTACGTCCAGGTTCAGAGCCAGGCCTCGGGTGCCGTCCTCGAACTCGATGAGTTCGTTCGCCATCGCGGACGGCAGGCCCTCGATGTGGGCGATGCCGTCGCCGGAATCGACGACGGTGCCGACCTCTTCGCGCGCGGCGGCATCGGGCTCGTACGACTGGACGAAGCGCTCCAGCGCGTTCCGGATCTCATCCGGACGGATCGTCAGCTCCGCCATGATTCCTCTCTTGCTCCTCAGAGTCCGCTCTGCCGGCCTCAGCCGGTACCGAGCCGCCGGCGGACGTCGTCCAGCCGTCCGGCGATCGTGCCGTCGATGATCTCGTCCCCGATCTCGACCGACAGTCCGCCGATCACCGTGGGGTCGATCTCGATGTTCAGGTGTACGTCATGGCCGTACGCGGCGGCGAGCACCGCGGCGAGCCGCGTCCGCTGCGCCTCCGGCAGCTCGGCGGGCGTGCGCACGAGCGCGACCAGCCGCTGCCTGCGCTGGGCGACGAGCTTGCCGTACTCGGCGAGCCCTCCCTCCAGGCTACGTCCTCGCGGGCGCAGCACCAGCTCGGTGACCAGCGTCAGGGTCGACGCGGTGACCTTGCCCTCCAGCAGTGCGTCGACCACGCCGAGCTTGCGCTCGTCCGGCAGCCCCCGCCCGGCGAGGGCGGCGCGCAGCTCCGGCTCGCCCTCGACGACCCGGGAGAACCGGAACAGCTCGTCCTCCAGGTCGTCGATCTTGCCCTCGGCCTCGGCGCGGGCGGCCTCGGCGGTGACCGCGAGGGTCTCCACCGCGTCCGCCAGCTCCGACGGCTTGGACCAGCGCAGCCGGACGACGTCGGCGACCAGCCCGAGAGCGGCCGGCGACACCTTGCCCTCCAGCAGGATCCGGGCGAGCTGCGCCTTGTCGGCGCCGTCCCGCGCCGGGTCGGAGACCGCCCGCCGCAGGCCGTGCTCGCGGTCGATCAGGTGCAGCACCGCGAACAGGTCGCCGCCGAGCACGGCCAGGTCGGCGTAGTCATTCTGGGGGGACGACCCCCCAGACCCCCCGGCAACCGCCGTAGGGGGGATGACCGCCTCGAACCGCTCCTTGGCCTCGGCCAGCGACGCCCTGCTCACCGCTCCCGTGATGGTCATGATGTGATCTGCTCCTGCGTGCGAGCGCGCTCCTCGAGCTCCTCGAGGAACCGGTCGACGACCCGGCTCTGCCGCGCGCTGTCCTCAAGGGACTCGCCCACGACACGTCCGGCCAGCTCGACCGACATGGCGCCGATCTCGGCCCGCAGCGACTGCAGCGCCTGCTGCCGCTCCGCCTCGATCTGCGCCTTGGCGTTCTCGACGATCCGGCGCGCCTCGACCTGGGCCTGCTCCTTGGCCTGGGCGATGATCACCGCGCCCTGCTCCTCGGCCTTGCGGCGCTCGTTGGACGCCTCGACCGCGGCCGCCTTCTGCTGGGCCTTGTACTCCTCGAGGACCTGCCTGGCCTCTTTCTGCGCCTGCTCGGCCCGCTCCAGGCCGCCCTCGATCGCCTCGGTGCGCTCCTCCAGCGTCTTCTGCAGCCGCGGGACGAGCATCTTGCCGACGACGACCAGGACGACGACGAACGAGAAGATGCCGACGACCAGCTCGAACGTGTGCGGGATGAGGGGGTTGTTCTCCTCCGCCGCAAGGACGGACGCTGCTTTGATCATGTCTGCAGCCCTTCCTCAGATGAGACCCCTGGTCAGATGCTCTGGAAGATGAAGGGCGCGACCAGGCCGATCAGGGCGAGGGCCTCGGTGAGGACGAAGCCCAGCATCATGTTGGTGCGGATGACACCGGTCAGCTCCGGCTGGCGGGCGATGGCGTTCACGCCCTGGCCGAAGATGATGCCGACGCCGATGCCCGGGCCGATGGCCGCGAGGCCGTAGCCGATAGCGGTGACGTTGCCTTCGACGGCGGCGAGGACGGCTCCCGTCATGGGTTCTTTCCTTTTCTGTCGGCCGGCGGAGTCTCCGCCGGTCTGGCTTATCGAGGTTGTCGGTTCGGGCGCGGCGCCGTACGGCGCCGCCCGGGGCTCAGTGGTCCGCGTGCAGACCGCTCTGGATGTACATGGCGGCCAGCATCGTGAACAGGAACGCCTGCAGGAACTGGATCAGCAGCTCGAACGCGGTCATGAGAATGGTGACCACCACGCCGACCAGACCGATGCCGAAGCCCGCTGCCGTGGGCTTCTCGAACAGGAACCAGAAGCCGACGAGGCTGAAGAACGCCAGGATCATGTGGCCGGCGAACATGTTGGCGAAGAGCCGGACCGCGTGGGTGAACGGCGCGATGATGAAGGTCGAGAGGTACTCGATCGGCACCAGCAGGAAGTAGACGGGCAGCGGCAGGCCCTTGGGGATCATGTTCGTGAAGTACTTGACCGGACCCTGGTGCTTGATGCCCAGATACACCTTGATGAAGTAGACGAACAGCGCCAGGACCATCGGGAACGCGATGTGCGAGGCGATCGGGAACTGGATTACCGGGACGACCGAGAAGATGTTCCAGATCCAGACGAGGAAGAACAGCGACATGAGCAGCGGCATCCACTGCTCGGTGTTGCGGCCGAGGAACGGGCGGGCGATCTCGTCCCGCACGAACATGTAGCCGATCTCGCCGATGTTCTGGACGCCCTTCGGCACCAGCTTGGGCTTGGCGAACGCGCTCCAGAAGAAGACGCACACGACCAGCGAGCCGAATACCGCGAAGACGACCGGCTTGGTGAGCCACTCAGGGCCGCCGGCGAAGAGGGGCGGGAAGTCGAACAGCTCCGTCCCAGGGGCCTGGAACTCAGCCCCCTCGGAGGCGAGGACCGTCAGCGCGTTCACGCGGCGTTCCCTTCATCACTGTGTTGATGTTTCACGAAGGCTCTCTCGGCGGCGGGGCCGCTCAGAGGGAGTGGCGACCGTACTTCACGTAGACCAGGTAGACGGCGAGCCCGACACCGATGACCACGCCCACCGCGGTCAGCCAGTTCTGGCCCGTCCATTCGGCCAGCAGCCACCCCAGACCGCCCCAGATGATCATCCCGGAGAGGAGGTAGCTGGGCACGGACCAGGCGGCGTCGGCGAATTCCCGTTGGCCGTCCTCCGGCCGACGTTTCTGCTCGCTCATCGCGCTCCGGACGATAGCAGGCCATCCATGCGGTGGTCATATTGGAGTAGTCCGTTAGGGCCGCCGCCGTCCGCGAGGGCGTCATCACGGACTCCGGTCCAGGACGTTCTTGGGCTCGTCGACGTTCTGGGGCTCGTCAATGTAGGGCCTCTTCTGCATCGCGACGCGGAACTCGGCGGCGATCCAGAGCAGCGCGAGCCCGATGACCGTCCAGCCGAAGACCTTGGTGTTCCAGATGGTGACCTCGTCCATCGCGGTGACCAGCACCATCACCGCGAGGATCTTCACCATGTAGCTCGCGAGCGCGGCCAGCATCATCGTCTGCGCGGAGTGCTTGGCGGCCCACGAGACCGCGAAGGCGCTGAGCGAGAAGAAGGCGATCACCACGACGGTGGCCAGAGCCGCCGCGAACGCGCCCTTGGCGCCGGCGGTCAGCAGGCCGATGAGGACGGCGCCCACCCCGGCGGCGGCGGCCGGGATCGCGGCGCCGCGGAGCATCCGGGCGTCGGAGGTATGCATGAGGGCTCCGGCTGGTCACGTTGAGTGGTCGTCCGTTGTTCGTGAAAGGTATCACAAGCGTCCGGAATGTCCACAATTACCCTAGAGGTAATGCGATCCCGGGAGAGCGTGACCCCACGCTGGCACCACGGACTCTAACGGAGTTCACCCAATGCTCATCCCGGCGTCACCACACGCAGGAGGGTTGCGTCACGACACCCCGGCGCGGTGGCGCGAGGAGCGGCCGGGCGGCGGCGGTTCGAGGGCGTCGCCGCCGTGGGCGGGGCGGCGGCGCGGCTTGGCGAGCATGACCAGGACGCCCGCCACCGCGACGAGCACCGTGACACCGAGTGTTATCCAGGCGGCGTCGAACAGGGCCAGGCCGACCAGGCCGGACGCCAGCAGCCCGACCCAGAAGTACATGATCAGGACGGCGCGGCGGGTGGAGTGGCCGAGCTCCAGCAGCCGGTGGTGCAGGTGCTGCTTGTCGGGCGCGAACGGCGACCGGCCCTGGTTGGTGCGCCGCCACACCGCGAGCAGCATGTCGATGAACGGGACCGCCGCCACCGCGGGGATCAGCAGCACCGGGACGAAGAACGGGAACAGCCCGTTGGCGAGGAGGGCCGGGTCGAACTGGCCGGTCAGCATGATCGTGGACGCGCTGAGCAGCAGCCCGATCAGCATCGAGCCGGTGTCGCCCATGAAGATCTTCGCCGGGCTGAAGTTGTGCGGCAGGAAGCCCAGGCACATCCCGAACAGGATCGCGGCGATGAGGGTCGCGGCGGACAGCGTGCTGAGGCCCTCCTCCCGCGACAGCAGGTAGGCGTAGGAGAACAGCGCCAGCGCGGCGATCCCGACGACGCCCGCGGCGAGACCGTCCAGGCCGTCGATGAAGTTCACCGCGTTGATCGTGGCGACGACGACGAAGACCGTCAGCGGCACCCCGTAGGCGGGCGGCAGCGTCAGCGACTCGCCCGTCGGCAGCGGGATCACGTAGATCTGGATGCCCTGCATGATGAAGATCCCGGCCGCGGCGACCTGGCCGGCGAACTTGGTGAGGGCGTCCACCTCCCAGCGGTCGTCCGCGATGCCGATCAGCACCAGCAGGCCGCCGGACAGCAGCAGCGCCCTGGTGACGCTGATGTCGCCGTCCGCGAGGACCTTGCGCATCTCCGGCAGCCCGGTCGCCACCACCAGCGCCGCGACCATCCCGCCGAACATCGCGAGGCCGCCGAGCCGGGGCGTCGGGATGACGTGGACGTCGCGCTCGCGGGGGACGGCCTGCGCGCCGAACCAGACGGCGAACGTGCGCACCAGCGGCGTCAGCAGGTAGGCGACAAGGGCGGCGACCAGGATGCTGAGCAGGTATTCCCGCACTCCCCTGCGCCTCCCTTCACCGATCCCGCCCGGCGCGCCTCGCGCGGCATGCTCTGCGCGATATGCCTTGCGCGGTCGCCCGCGCACGCTCCGTACCCCGTCCGCGCGGCCGTCACCTTGGTAGACGGCTCACCGGGACGATCTGTTCACATCGCGACCGACCAACTGTAGTCCGCCCGGCGACCGTCCGGTGCCCGATCGCGCCGTCCCGGATCCGGCGGGCGCACATGACCCCCGCTCCGACGATCATGAGCGCGAGCCCGGCGAGGGACCGGTCCCCCACCGAGAACGCCCAGGCGCCGTGGGCCGCCATGTCGTCGCCCGCGTCGGCGATGACCAGCAGGAGTCCGGCCGCGGCCAGGCCCGCTCCGGCGCGCCCCGGCAGTGCGGGGCGGCGGGCGAGCAGGGCCACGGCCATGAGGGAGAGGGCGAGCAGCGCGGTGCCCGTCCAGCCGCCCGTCCATCGCGGCGGGACGTACCGCGGCGGCTGGACGGCGATCGCCCGCTTCGGCAGCTTGACCTTGATCGTCATGCCCTCGTGCGGGGCGAGCCCGCGCTGGATGAAGTCCACGGCGTAGGGGCCGTCCCGGTCGCGCAGGCACCGGGTCGTCGCACCCGGGGCACCCGCCCGGCAGGTGGCGTGCCGCAGCGGCACCGGCGCCTCCACCCGGACGGCCGCGTTCCCGATCGGCACGCTCCAGGCCGTCCCGATGGCGTCCCAGACCACCTCGTCGTGGCGGGGGCGGGGCGTGAACGCCCACGCCACCGCGTACTCGATCACATACGCCTGGCGCCCGCTGACCACGCGGTTCCGGTCGCCGACGCTGATCCGCACGTCGTTCAGGAAGCGCGTCGTCCTGACCCGGGACGGGGCGCCGGTGGACGAGCTGGTCCGGACGTCCCGCACGTCGTACACCCGGTCGCCGTGCCGGAACCGGACGCTCCGCACGATCCCGTGCTCGCCGGCCCGGTCGAAGTCGTAGGTGATCGTCTCCCGGACGTGCAGGACGCCGTCCCCGCCGATGGTGAGGACGACGTCGTAGGTGGGGATGCGCTCGCCGTCCCGGGGAGCGCCGGCGGCGGGGGCGGCTCCGGCAGGGGCGGCTCCGGCGGGTGCGGGCAGCGCGAGGACGAGGGTCAGCAGCACGCCCGCGGTGATCGCAGGCCCCCGGACACGGCCACGCACGTCAGGCATGGTTCCACCGTTGCCGACATCATGCGGGTGTAACGACGCCGATACTCTCGCCAGGTTAGGAGGCGCTTACGAGTGGCCCGGCCGCGCTACTTCTCGTCGTCCTTGGTGAGCGACGGCTTCGCCGCAGCCTCCGCCGGCTCAGCGGCCTCGGAGGACGGCTCAGCGGACGCGTCCCGCGTGTGCGCGCCGTCTCCCTTGGTGAGGGAAGGCTTACCGATCTCGGGCCCGGACGCGGCGTCTGCGGGCCCGTCGGATTCGGCGGACTCGTAGGGTTCGTCCGCCTCGTCCTCCTCGGTCAGCAGCACGCCGACCACCGAGCGGATCTTGTCCTCGGGGATGGCGCCGGCGCGCAGCAGCCGCGGCACGGACCCGGTCAGGTCAACGATCGTCGACGGGTCGGCGTGCCCGGACACGCCGCCGTCCAGGTAGACCGAGACGGCGTCGCCGAGCATCTTCTCGGCTTCCTCGATGTCCCGGGCCGCGGGCCGGCCGCTGAGGTTGGCGCTGCTCACGGCCATCGGGCCGGTCTCCTTCAGCAGCTCCACCGCCAGCTCGTGCATCGGCATCCGCAGCGCGACCGTCCCCTTGGTCTCGCCGAGATCCCACATGAGGTTCGGGTTGGCGCGGCACACCAGCGTCAGCGCGCCCGGCCAGAACTCGTCGACGAGGTCCTGCCCGTAGGTGCCGAGGTTCTCCACCAGCGCCGTCGCGGCCCGCACCGACCCGACCAGGACGGGCGGCGGCATCTCGCGCCCGCGTCCCTTGGCGTCCAGGAGCTTGCGCACCGCGTCCGCCAGGAACGCGTCCGCGCCGACCCCGTACACGGTGTCGGTCGGCAGGACGATCAGCTCGCCGCGCCGCACGGCCGACACGGCCTCGGCGATCCCGCGGGTGCGCTCCATCGGATCGGAGCAGTCATAACGTCGGCTCACGGTCGCCCGTCTTCCCATCTGCGCAGCGCTCGTCCGGCATGGCACCGCCCAGGATAGCGGCGCTTCGCACCAACTAGTCGGAGGCGATCCGGGCCGTGACGAAGCGGTCCCGGTTGGTGAGGTCGCGCCTGTTGCGGACGTCGCGCCAGCCGTTCTCCTCCGCGAACACCCAGTAGACGCCGTTGCCCTGCAGGTCGCTGTGCTCGACCGCCGCGTAGCCGCCGGGACGCAGCAGCCGCCGCGCGGTGCGCTCGACCACGCGGATCGCGTCGAGGCCGTCGTCCCCGCCGCCCCACAGCGCGTCGGCCGGATCATGGTCGCGGACGTCGCGGGGCACGTACTCCCACTCGCTCATCGGGATGTACGGGGGGTTCGACACGACCAGGTCGACGGTGCCGTCCAGCTCGGGCAGGGCGGTGGCGAAGTCGTCCAGGTGCAGCCGGACGCGGCCGCGCTCGTCCAGCTCCTCGATGTTGCGGGTGGCGTGCACGAACGCCGTCGGGTCCTTCTCCACGGCGTGGACGCGGGAGCGCGGCGCCTCCAGCGCGATCGACAGCGCGATCGCCGCCGACCCCGTGCCGAGATCGACCACGAGGGGGTCGCGGACGTCCATGTCGCGCAGCGTCTCCAGCGCCCACCCGACCATCACCTCGGTCTCCGGACGCGGCACGAACACCCCCGGCCCGACCTTGAGCTCCAGGTAGCGAAAGAAAGCACGTCCGGTGATGTGCTGCAGCGGCTCCCCCGCCTCGCGCCGCGCGACGAACTCCCAGAACCGGGCGTCGAACGCGCTGTCGGGGACGGCGTGCAGCTCCGAGCGCTTCACCCGGTGCACGGCCGCCGCGAGCTCCTCGGCGTCGGCGCGAGGCGAGGCCGCACCCGCGTCGGCGAGCCGCGCGGTGGCCCTGGCGATCTCGTCGAGCAGCAGATTCATGATCCTGCCCTTCGAGGGGGGACGACCCCCCACACCCCCCGGTTCGCTGCGCTCATGACCTCTGCACTTCGAGGGGGGACGACCCCCCACACCCCCCGGTTCGCTGCGCTCATGATCCTTGGGCTTCGGCCAGCCGGCGGTCCATGTCCGCGTCGACGAGCGCCTGCGTGACGTTGTGGAGGTCGCCGTCCAGCACCTGGTCGAGGTTGTAGGCCTTGTACCCGACCCGGTGGTCGGAGATCCGGTTCTCCGGATAGTTGTAGGTGCGCACCCGCTCGGACCGGTCGACCGTCCGGACCTGGCTCTTGCGCTCCGCCGCGGCGGCCTTGTCGGCCTCCTCCTGCGCCATCGCCAGCAGCCGCGACCGCAGGATCCGCAGCGCCTGCTCCTTGTTCTGCAGCTGGCTCTTCTCGTTCTGGCAGGAGACGACGACGCCGGTCGGCAGGTGCGTGATGCGGACCGCGGAGTCGGTGGTGTTGACACTCTGCCCGCCTGGCCCGGACGACCGGTACACGTCGATGCGCAGGTCGTTCGCGTCGATCTGGACCTCGACGTCCTCGGCCTCGGGGGTCACCAGCACGCCGACGGCGCTGGTGTGGATGCGTCCCTGCGACTCGGTCGCGGGGACGCGCTGCACCCGGTGGACGCCGCCCTCGTACTTCAGGCGCATCCAGACGCCCTCGTCCTGCGCGCCCCTGGCCTTCACGGCGACGGTGACGTCCTTGTACCCGCCGAGGTCGGACGGGTGCGAGTCGATCACCTCGGTCTTCCAGCCGACGCGCTCGGCGTACCGGAGGTACATGCGGAGCAGGTCGCCGGCGAACAGCGCGGACTCCTCGCCGCCCTCACCGGCCTTCACCTGCAGGATGACGTCTTTGGCGTCGTTCGGGTCGCGCGGGACGAGGAGCCGCCGCAGCCGCTCCTCCAGCTCCTCACGGCGTCCCTCCAGATCGGCGGCCTCGGCGGCGAACGCCTCGTCCTCCCCCGCAAGCTCGCGGGCGGCGGCGAGGTCGTCCTCGGTCAACGCCAGTTCCCGGTGCGTCTCGACGATCGGCCGGAGCTCGGCGTAGCGCTTGCCGAGCTTGCGCGCCAGGCCCTGGTCGGCATGGACGGACGGATCGGCGAGCCGTTCCTCGATGCCCGCGTATTCGCTGATCAGTTCGTCGAGATTCACGATGTGTTCCTGGCCCGTTCCGGCGCCGGGGCCGCGATGGGCCGCGACGGTTCGCGGCAGCTCGCGGCGTCGCCCGGACGCCGATTCAGAAGGCCCGGGGACCCATGGCGAGTCCCCGGGCCGTCAGTGGTCGCTGTAGGTGCGGCGCTCGTCCTCTACTTGTCGGCCTTCTTCTTGCCGAAGCGCTGCTCGAAGCGCGCCACCCGGCCACCGGTGTCGAGGATCTTCTGCTTGCCCGTGTAGAACGGGTGGCAGTTCGAGCAGACGTCCGCGTGCATCACGCCGTTCTCGGCGGTGCTGCGGGTCTCGAACGTATTGCCGCACGTGCACGTCACGGTGGTGACGACGTAGTTCGGGTGAATGTCGGGCTTCATGGTTCTCCTCGCTTCTGGCGGTCGCCGGGCGCTCCGGGCTCGCATGGCCGAGTCCGCATGACGGGGCCACGAGAGGACGTGGGAACGTGAACCGGTACCGCAGCGGTTGGCTCGTCGAGTAATTCTCATCCTCGGTGGGAGCCGGAAGTGTCGGCCGCCGAGACCCGCCGGATGAAAACCACTCGCCCAAGTGTGCCAGATAGGAGAACGTGCCGACGTCACCGGGCATTCCCGATCTTGGACGTTCCCGGCCGGGCCGTCGCGGCGCTCAGGCGTCGGCGCGGCCCAGATAGGCCAGGACGGCCATGACCCGGCGGTGCCCGCCCTGCGCGGGCTGCAGGTTCAGCTTCATGAAGATGTTCGAGATGTGCTTCTCCACGGCGCCCTCGGTGACGACGAGGTCCTCCGCGATGGCGCCGTTGGACCGTCCCTGCGCCATCAGCGCCAGCACCTCGCGCTCCCGCGGGGTCAGCGCCTCCAGCGGGTCGCCGGTACGGCGGCGGCCGAGCAGCTGGCCGATCACCTCCGGGTCGATGACGGTCCCGCCGGCGGCGATGCGGCGGACCGCGTCGATGAACTCGGCGATGTCCGACACCCGCTCTTTCAGCAGATAGCCGACGCCTTCGGCGCCGCCGCCGATCAGGTCGGTCGCGTACCGCTCCTCCACGTACTGCGACAGGACGAGGATCGGCGTGCCCGGCAGCCGCTCCCGGACGGCCAGCGCGGCGCGGAGCCCCTCGTCGGTGAACGACGGCGGCATCCGCACGTCCACGATCGCGAGGTCCGGCTTGTGCTCCTCGACGATGCCGAGCAGGCCTGGGCCGTCCCCGACCGTCGCCACCGTCTCGATCCCGGCGTCGTCGAGCAGCCGGACGAGCCCTTCGCGCAACAGCACCGAATCCTCGGCGATCACAACCCGCATCCGCCCATTATCAGCCCTGCGGCGACGGGACGGGGATCCGCGGCGTCGGGACAGGCCCCGTGGGGAGCCACGGCGACGGGACGGGGCCCGTGGCGGCGGGCCCCGTCCCGGATCACCAGGTGCAGGGCAGGTCGGCGCGGATGATCGTCGGACCGCCGGACGGGCTGTCCACGATGAGCATCCCGTCGATCGTCGCGGCCCGGTCGGCCAGCCCGGCGAGACCGCCCCCCGGCCGAGCCACCGCGCCGCCCATCCCGTTGTCGATAACCTCGACGACCACCCAGCGGTCCTCGCGGACGACGCGGACGGACGCGCGGGTCGCGCGGGCGTACTTGGCGATGTTCGCCAGCGACTCCGCGACGATGAAGTAGGCGATGCTCTCGACCGCCGCCGGCGGGCGCTCCGGCAGGTCCACCTCGACCTCGACCGGGACGGGCGCGCGGCCCGCGAGGCCGGACAGCGCCGGGTCCAGGCCCCGGTCGGTGAGGATCGCCGGGTAGATGCCGCGGGCCAGGTCGCGCAGCTCGGAGATGGCCTCCTTGGTGCCGTCGTGGGCCTGCTCGATCAGCGCCCGCGCGCCCTCGGGATCCTCGTCCAGCTTGGCGCGGGCCCGTCCGATGTCCATCGCCACGGCCAGGAGCCGCTGCTGCGCGCCGTCATGCAGGTCGCGCTCGATGCGGCGCCGCTCGAACTCCGCGGCGTCCACGCCGCGGGCGCGGCTGGCGCGCAGGTGCTCCGTCCGCTGCCGCAGCTCCAGGTTCTCCTTCTGCGACGGGCTCGGGCCGAGCATCAGCCCGGCGAACGCCGAGTGCCCGATCGCCATGATCCGCGTCACGTACATCGCCAGGACGAGGAAGAACAGCCCGCCCACGGAGATCGGCAGCGCCTCCAGCGGGTTGCCCGCCCAGTACGAGACGAACCCGACGCCCACCTCGGCGCCGCTGCCGTCCACCGCCACGATCACCGGCATGAACAGGAGCATTCCCGTCGCCCCCCAGACCGTCACGGACACGACGAACTCCACCAGCGTGATGGGGAACAGCACCGCGAGGTAGCCGAGGTCCTTCCAGGTGGCGGGGTCGCCCGCCATGCCCTTCAGCTTCGTCAGCGGGTTGCGGCCCTCGGGCAGCCGCCGGTACGGGCTCGCGATCTTGACGCCGAACGCCGCCCGGACGAGCTGCCGTTCCAGGACCGCGCCGAACCGCCACGCGACCATCATCAGCGCCAGCATCGGCAGGCCCACCCAGATGATCAGCAGGCTGAGGGAGAGCGCCAGCCCCACGGTCAGCGCGATGAACCAGCCGAGCCCGAACGCCCCGCTGACGGCCAGATAGATCGCCGAACGCCAGGTCAGCGACGACCTCAGCATGGCGAGCGGCGTCCACGGGGTGTTCGCGACGGTCGCCGCCGCGTCCCCGCCGGCCTGCATCACCGTGGCCCACCGCGCCGCCGCCCACCGCGCGGCGCCGCCGCCGGCGGTAGCGCCGCCGGTCCCGCGATCCCTGCTCAGCTCGCCCACGTCGTCCCTCCATGCCCGTTCCAACGTACGGTCCAAGACTGCCCGGCACGAGGTGGGGCGACCATGATGTCCGCCGCCCATTCGGGGGTGGGGCTAACCCCACCTGTTTATTGCATTTCTCTCCTCCTTCGGGCCCTGGGGGCCCCTCCATCGTCGAGAAACGCTGTGCGATCGCTGGCATCGCTCCGGCTCGCCTGGCGGCTCGCTGCGCGATCAGGTTCTCGCAAGCTCGAAACCTGCCTTCGGACGCGATCGCGAGTGTTGAGGTCGCCGCAGGGCTGGGGCAACGACCTCTGTCGCCTTACCCGGTTGCAGTGCTCTCGCGTGCGATCGCTGGCATCGCTTCGGCTCGCCTGGCGGCTCGCTGCGCGATCAGGTTCTCGCAAGCTCGAACCTGCCTTCGGACGCGATCGCGAGTGTTGAGGTCGCCGCGGGGCTGGGGCAACGACCTATGCCGCTTTTACCCGGTCACGAGCCGCGGGCTTTAGCCGGTCTCTGGCCGGGGGGAGATGCGGGACGCCCCCGGCCGGGACCGTTCCGGACGGGGGCGTGCGGCCACGCAGGGCTCAGCGGTCGTCGGAGACCGTCGTCTTCTGGACCTGGAGCAGGAACTCGGCGTTCGACTTCGTCTCCTTCATCTTCTCCAGAAGGAGCTCCAGCGCCTGCTGCATGTCGAGCGCGTGCAGGACGCGGCGGAGCTGCCAGACGACGCGCAGTTCCTCCGGCGCCATGAGGATCTCCTCCTTGCGGGTGCTGGACGCGTCGACGTCCACCGCCGGGAAGATCCGCTTGTCGGCCAGGCCCCGGTTGAGCTTCAGCTCCATGTTGCCGGTGCCCTTGAACTCCTCGAAGATGACCTCGTCCATGCGGGACCCGGTCTCCACCAGCGCGGTGGCGAGGATGGTCAGCGAGCCGCCGTTCTCGATGTTGCGCGCGGCGCCGAAGAACCGCTTCGGCGGGTACAGCGCGGTCGAGTCGACACCGCCGGACAGGATGCGTCCGGACGCGGGCGCCGCCAGGTTGTAGGCGCGGCCGAGCCGGGTGATCGAGTCGAGCAGCACGACCACGTCGTGGCCCAGCTCCACCAGCCGCTTGGCACGTTCGATGGCCAGCTCCGCGACCGTGGTGTGGTCCTCGGCGGGACGGTCGAAGGTCGAGTGGATCACCTCGCCCTTCACCGTCCGCTGCATGTCGGTGACCTCCTCCGGACGCTCGTCCACGAGGACGACCATCAGGTGGCACTCCGGGTTGTTCTTGGTGATCGCGTTGGCGATCGCCTGGAGCACCATCGTCTTGCCGGCCTTGGGCGGCGACACGATCAGGCCGCGCTGGCCCTTGCCGATCGGCGACACCAGGTCGATGATCCGGGTCGTCAGGATGCCCGGGTCGGTCTCCAGGCGCAGCCGCTCCTGCGGGTACAGCGGGGTCAGCTTCGAGAAGTCGACGCGGCCCTTGGCCTGGTCGGGCTCCATCCCGTTGACGGTGTCGAGGCGGACCAGCGCGTTGAACTTCTCGCGCCGCTCGCCCTCGCGCGCCTGCCGGACGGCCCCGGTGATGACGTCGCCCTTGCGCAGCCCGTTCTTGCGGACCTGCGCCAGCGACACGTACACGTCGTTCGGGCCGGGCAGGTAGCCGGTCGTGCGGACGAACGCGTAGTTGTCGAGGATGTCGAGGATGCCCGCGACCGGGATCAGGACGTCGTCCTCGGTGATCACCGGCTCCTCGTAGCGCTCGCGACCGCGCCCGCGGTTGCGCTCGCGGAAGCGGCGCCCGCGACGGCTCCGGCCGCCACTCTCGTCGTCGTCGTGCTGGCCCCCGCCGCCCTGGCTCTGGCCGCGCTGACGTCCGCCGCCGCCCTGCTCGCCGCGGTCACCGCGCTCGCCGCGCTCTCCACGGTCGCCGCGCTCTCCCCGGTCGCGGCCTTCGCCGCGCTCGCCGCGCTCACGGCCGCCGCGCTGCCGCTGGCGTCCGCCGCCCTCGCGACCGCCGTCGCGGTTCTCGCGTCCCTCGCGCCCGTCGCGTCCGCCCTGGGACTCGCCGTCCTCGGTGTTCTGCTCCCGGCCCTGGTCTCGCTGGTCGCGGCCCCGCTCGCCGCGGCCTTCGCCCCCCCGGTCCTGCCGCTCGCCCCGCTGCCGGCCGCCCTGGCGCCCGTCCCGCTCCGTCTTCTCCGGCCGCTCGGCCTGCTCCGTCTTCTCCGCCGTCCCGGCCTGCTCGGCCTGTGCGGCGGCCGGGGCCTGCTCGGGCGCCGGTGCCTGCTCGGCGGCCTGGCCCTGCTCGCCCGCGGGCGCGACCTCGGCGAGGGTCACCTGGTCGTCGGACACCTCGCGCTTGGCGGCGGCCGTACGGGTCCGCCGGGGGCGCTCGGCGCGGCCCGAGTCGGGCTGGGCCGACTCGAGCTTGGCCGCGGCAGCGTCTCCCTGCTCGCCCCCCGCCGAGCCCTGCCCCTGGCCGCCCTGCTTCTCCTGGATGGCCGCGATGAGCTGGCTCTTGCGCATCCCGGTCACACCGGTGATGCCGAGGCTGGACGCGAGCGCCTTGAGCTCGGGCAGCACCATGGCCGACAGGCCGGTGCCCGCCCGGCGGCGCCGGGGGGTGGCGGGCTCGGCGTCGGCGGCCTGCGCGGCGTCGACGGGTCCCGTGCTCGATGCGTCCGTAAGGAGTTCGCTGGATTCGCTCACTAAGGGTCCTTCCCAGGGAGCGGGCGTTGGCCGGTGTTCGGCCAGCCGACCCGGTAGTGCGGCCCGGCGGGGGCGCCGGGACGGGCTCCGCTGATCACGGTGGGGCCGGGATCTGCGTGTTCTGGGCACAGCCAGATGGTGGACGGGACGGTTCGCTCGTGCGTGTTCCCGGTACCGCCACGTCCGAAGTTTCGCTGGAATGCCGGACAACGGGATGTCACGGTGTCGGGAAGCCTAGTACGCGGGACCGACACGGCCGAAAGGCCGGTCAGGTGACGCGCGGCTGACGAGCACGCTGCCCCGAACGGGGCATCTGGTGCGGCATTCAGCCTAACATCACCAGGGCGCACTGCTATTCCCCAGAGGTCGATGTCTTCGCATTTTACCTAGCGGGAACGTGCCGGAACCCGCGTCGGCCGCGGCGAGACGCCTCCCCCGGCCCCCGGTGCCGCCATCAGGGCCGGAACTCCGATTCTCCGGCCACGACGCGTGCGCCGCGGGTCGCGACGTCCAACGGGTGCTTGAGCCACCCATTACCCACTTCGGGGACTATCGAATCAACTCGAGATGCGCTTGTGAAGGCCAGGACAGTAGGTCCTGCCCCGGAAATCACCGCCGGGACGCCCGCGGCGCGGAGCCGTCCGACCAGCGCGGCGGACTCGGGCATCGCGGGCGCGCGGTAGGTCTGGTGGAGGCGGTCCTCGGTCGCGTCGAGCAGGACGTCCGCGTCCAGCCCGCCGGTGAGCGCCGCGATGAGCAGCGCGGCGCGTCCGGCGTTGGCGGCGGCGTCGCCGTGCGGGACGGTCTCGGGCAGCAGCCCGCGGGCCCGCTCCGTCGCGAGCCGCTGCTCCGGGACGAACGCCGTGACCTGCGTGATCTGTGTCTCCAGGCGGACGAGCCGGGGGCCGCGCGGGGTCGTCCAGGCGACGGTCAGGCCGCCCGCGAGGCACGGCGCGACGTTGTCGGGATGCCCCTCGATCTCGGTGGCGAGGCGCAGCGCCTCGTCGTCGCCGAGGAGCTTCCCGGCCGGGTGCAGCGCGCGGGCCGCGACGATCCCGGCGACGATCGCGGCGGACGACGAGCCGAGGCCGCGGCTGTGCGGGATGCGGTTGCGGCAGCGCAGGCGCAGGCCGTCGGGGCGCGTTACAGGTCCGGTTCCGGCCAGGCCGTCGAGCAGGTCGAAGGCGCGGCGGAGCACCTTGACGATGAGGTGGCGTTCGGCCCGGTCGGCGACCTCGGCGCCTTCGCCGTCCACCTCGATCGTCAGGCCGCCGCCCGCCGCGCCGACTTCGACCTCGACGTCGTCGTACAGGGACAGCGCGAGGCCGAGCGAGTCGAACCCGGGGCCGAGGTTGGCGCTGGTGGCCGGCGTCCGGACCAGGACGGGCCCTTCAAGCCAGTTCGAGTTGTTCGTCGGGCCCACGTCAGGTGAGGCCGAGTTCCGACGCGGCGGAGTGCGCGTCGACCTTGATGGTGGTCGGGGCGGGCGCGCCTGAGATGGCCCAGTCGGGGTCCTTGAGTCCGTTGCCCGTCACCGTGCAGACGACCGTGGAACCGGACGCGACAACGCCCCGCTCACTCGCCTGCAGAAGGCCCGCAACGCTCGCCGCAGAGGCGGGCTCAACGAAAACGCCCTCTTCCTTGGCGAGAAGCCGGTAGGCCGCCAGGATCTGCCGGTCGGTGACCGAATCGATGGCGCCGCCTGACTCGTCCCGCGCGGCGATCGCCAGATCCCAGGACGCGGGGTTGCCGATACGTATGGCGGTCGCGATGGTCTGCGGTTTCAGGACGGGTTCGCCCTTCACGAACGGCGCCGCCCCGGACGCCTGGAACCCGAGCATGCGCGGGGTCTTCGAGGCGGCCTTTCCGTCTGCGTACTCCTTGTAGCCCATCCAGTACGCGGAGATATTGCCTGCGTTCCCTACGGGCAGGCAGTGGACGTCGGGTGCGTCGCCCAGCGCGTCCACGATTTCGAACGCGGCCGTCTTCTGGCCCTGCAGCCGGTACTTGTTGACGGAGTTGACGAGGGCCACCGGATAGTCGACGGCCAGCTTCTGGGCCAGTTCGAGGCAGTCGTCGAAGTTGCCGTCCACCTGGAGGAGCCGCGCGCCGTGCACCAGCGCCTGCGCCAGCTTCCCCATCGCGATCTTGCCGGCGGGGACGAGGACCGCGCACGTCATCCCGGCCCGCACCGCGTACGCGGCGGCGGACGCCGACGTGTTGCCGGTCGAGGCGCAGATGACCGCCTTCGCGCCGTCCTCGGCGGCCTTGCTGATCGCCACCGTCATGCCGCGGTCCTTGAAGGACCCGGTCGGATTCGCGCCCTCCACCTTGAGGTACACGTCGCAGCCGGTCAGCTGGGACACCCGGCCGGCGGGCACCAGCGGCGTCCCGCCCTCCAGCAGCGTGACGACCGGCGTCGCGTCCGACACCGGAAGCCGGTCGCGGTACTCCTCGATCAGGCCGCGCCACGGGCGGGCGTTCGCGTTCACGTCGGTCTCCCTGAATGACCTGCGATGTTGCCCGGAGTCTACCGGTGCCGCCGCCCTTTCCCCGGCCCCGGCCCGCAGATTACGGACGGGTCTCATTCCCCAATAGGCGGGGCTCTCTGCGGGGTTCCTTACGGGCGGCGGTCATTCCTCGCCTTCGACACGCATGACGCTCGTCACCTCGCGGACGATTTCCAGCCCGCGGAGGCCCTCGACGGTCGCGGCCAGGGCCGCGTCCGGGGCCCGGTGCGTCACGACGACGAGTTGCGCCTCCTCGCCCAGCCCGACCTGCCGGACGGCCTGAATCGACACTCCGTGCCTGGCGAACTCTTCGGCGACGGTGGCGAGGACACCGGCCTCGTCGGTCACGTCCACCTGGATGTAGTAGCGCGTGACTGTCTCGCCCATCGGCAGTACGGGAAGCTCCGCGTACGTCACTTCCACTGGGCCGGGCGTACCACCGGCCACGTTCCTGGCCACCGCGACCAGATCGCCCAGCACCGCAGACGCCGTCGGAGCGCCACCGGCCCCCGCGCCATAGAACATCAGCGAACCGGCCGACTTCGCCTCGACGAACACCGCGTTGTACGCCTCGCGGACGCTCGCCAGGGGGTGCGACCTGGGAATCATCGCCGGATAGACGCGGACCGATACCCCACGTCCGTTGCCGTTGTGTCCGTCCGCTGAAGGAACACGCTCGCAGATGGCGAGAAGCTTGACGACGCAGTCCATTCCTTGGGCGCCGGCTATGTCGGCGGCGCTCACTTCGGTGATTCCTTCGCGATGGACGTCCGCGGCCGTCACCGGAGTGTGGAAAGCGAGCTGCGCCAGGATCGCCGCCTTGGCCGCCGCGTCGAAACCCTCCACATCGGCGGTCGGGTCGGCCTCCGCATAGCCGAGCGACTGCGCTTCCTCCAACGCGTCGTTGAACCCTGCGCCGTGCGTGTCCATCTGGTCGAGGATGTAGTTCGTGGTGCCGTTCACTATGCCGAGCACCCGATGCACGTGGTCGCCGACCAAAGACTCCCTCAGCGGGCGCAACAGCGGTATGGCGCCCGCGACAGAAGCCTCGTAGTAAAGGTCGGCGCCGTACTCCCGCGCCGCCGCGAACAGCGTCGCGCCGTCCTCCGCCAGCAGCGCCTTGTTCGCCGTGATGACCGACTTGCCGGACTTCATCGCCTCCAGCATCAGCGACCTGGCCGGCTCGATCCCGCCGATCACCTCGATGACGATGTCGACGTCGTCCCTGGTCACCAGCGCTTGCGCGTCCGTCGTCAGCAGCTCCCGGTCGACGCCCTCGCGCACCCGGTCCGGCCGCCGCACCGCGATCCCGGCCAGCTCCAGCGGCGCCCCGACCCGCGCGGCGAGATCGTCCGCCTGCTCGTTCAGCAGCCGGACGACCTCCGTGCCGACCACGCCGCAACCGAGCAGCGCCACGCGCAGTCCGCGTTTCACGCTCCGACCTCCGCATCGAGCCGCAGCAGGTCCTCGGCGCTCTCGCGGCGGACGATCACGCGCGACCTGCCGTCCCTCACCGCCACCACGGCGGGCTTCGGGACGTGGTTGTAGTTGCTGGCCATCGACCGACAGTACGCACCGGTCGCCGCCACCGCCACAAGGTCCCCCGGCGCAATATCTTCGGGGAACCACAGGTCCCGCACCACAATGTCGCCGCTTTCGCAGTGCTTGCCGACAAGCCTACTGAGCATGGGCGATGCGTCGGACGACCGGCTCGCCAGCGCGCCGGTGTACTCGGCGCCGTACAGCGCCGTCCGCAGGTTGTCGCTCATGCCGCCGTCCACCGACACGTAGGTGCGCAGGCCCTCGACGTCCTTCACCGTCCCGACCTCGTACACCGTGACGCCGCCCGGACCGATGATGGCCCGCCCGGGCTCCACCGTCAGCTGCGGCATGGCCAGCTCGTACGCCCGGCACTCGCGCGCCACGATGTCGCGCAACCCGTCCGCGATGGACTTCGGATCGTGTGGCTCCTCACCGGGCACGTACGCGATCCCGTAGCCGCCCCCCAGGTCGAGCTCCGGAAGCTCGATTCCGTGCTCGTTCCGGATGGCCACCAGCAACTCGGCCAGCCGGTGCGCGGCCACCTCGAACCCGTCCACGTCGAAAATCTGGGACCCGATATGGCTGTGCAGCCCCACAAGCTCCAGCTGCTTCAGTTCCAGAACCCTCCGCACCGCCTCCAGAGCGGCCCCGGAACTCCTGGAGAACCCGAACTTCTGGTCGTCATGGGCTGTAGCGATGAACTCATGCGTGTGCGCCTCAACACCCGTAGTGACGCGCACCATCACCTTGGCCCGGACGCCCTTCTCCTGGGCGAGATAACCCACCCGGGCTATCTCCTCGTAGGAATCCAGCACGATCCGTCCGACGCCGGCTTCAAGCGCCTGCTCAATCTCCCAGGACGCCTTGTTGCTCCCATGCAAAGTGATGCGCTCAGTGGGGAATCCCGCCGCCAACGCAATGGCGAGCTCGCCCCCACTGCAGACGTCCAGGCCGAGCCCCTCTTCCTTCAGCCACCGCGCGACAGCAGTACACAGAAACGCCTTACCTGCATAGTGCACATCGCCGTCATGGAAAGCCGCCGCATACTCCCGCGCACGGCTTCGCACGTCCTCCTCGTCGTAGACGTACAGAGGCGTCCCATATTCCCGTGCGAGATCCCGCACATCGACACCACCGACCGTCAGGACGCCGCCGACCCGCTTGGCGCTCCGCGGCCAGACCGCGGGCTCCAGCGCGTTCAGATCGTCCGCCGGACCGACCGGATGGTCCTCCGGCAGAACGTCGGCATGCCGCGGCCCAGCAGGATGTACTCGACTCATATCCGCTCTCTAGGGGTCTCACCGATCATGTTCAGCCCATCGCCGAGGACGACCTTCACGGCCTCCGCCAAGCCGACCCGTCCCTCGTGCACCGCCCCCGGGGCCTCATCGCCCTTCGGCACGGCAGGACACCGCTCGTGGACGTCGTGGTACGCCCCGGCCACTCTTTCCAAACAGAACATCAGCGGCCTTGCATCCCGTTCCCGCTCCGCTTGAAGGACTCTCCCCTGCACGTCCCCCAGCGCCCCCACGAGCTCAAGCTCCTCCGCCTCTGGCTTTTGCAGCGGCCCCCGCCCGATCCCAAGCTCCGAAGCCCAACGCCCCACCCAACTAGCCCGCGCATAGGCGTACCGCACCGAAAACCCTGGGTTCTCAAACGTCCGGGGCCACTCACCCCACCCGCCAGGGACCCGCACACCCTCAAAACCCTTCAGGGCCCCGTCCATTACCACGTCCGCCGACATGACAACCCGCACGAACCCGCTCCCACTGACAGACCCCCCGACCCGCCGCGCGATCACCCACGGATCGACCCCGAGCCGCAACGCCACAGGACTCTCATAAACCCCAACACCACGACTGAAAACAACAACCTCATCAGGCACCGACACATCAAGCTCACCCTCGGCCACGGCGTCCCGCACCGCACCCGCAAGGGCACCGCTCACATCGGCTGAAGTCACACCGGTGAGACTATCCGGCCACCGCGGCGAGCTTCCGCACGGTCTGGATCAGCTGATTGGGGTCGAACGGCTTGGTCACGTAGGCGTCGACCCCGATCTCGTTCCCCCTGCGCACATCGTGCTCCTGCGCCCGCGCCGTGATCATCACGACCCTGATGTGCGCGGTCTCCGGAGCCTCCCGCAGCCGGACCGCCGTCACCCACCCGTCCAGCCTGGGCATCATCACGTCCAGCGTGATCACGTCCGGCCGCACCTCGGCCACCTTCTCCAGGCAGTCCTGACCGTCCACCGCGGTCGACACCTCGAACCCCTCCAGTTGCAGGTTCACGGCGATGAGCTGGCGGATCACCTCGTCATCATCGACGACCAGCACGCGTCCCAGTGGCTCGGTCACGGCCTCGAAGTTAGCCCACTCCACCCCCGTGACGCACGGCGAACGTCCACGTGCGCGTCACCCCGCCAACCCTGGTAATCTTCTACCGCGCCGCCCAGGGGCGCACGCCCCCTTAGCTCAGGGGATAGAGCAACGGCCTCCGGAGCCGTGTGCGCAGGTTCGAATCCTGCAGGGGGCGCCACATTGCGAGAACGAACCCGCCAGCCACGCTGACCTGGCAAAACGAGCAGTTCTCAGTAAAGCCGATCAAGCTAGTAGAACTCGACGCCTCACGAACCTTCAGCCAGTGCTGCCGCCGTCACGTTGAGTGCCCTTGGCGGTGTCCTGGCTGGTCTCCTGGTCGGCCAGCAGCTCCGTTAGCACCCTGATCGCCGTGCGTTCATTCTCCTCACTCAGCGGCGCGAACTCCGGCGGATTCACGATCACCGGATCAGTGCGTGAACCTTTACCGGTCCTCGGCCGTCGGCCTGAACCTTTAGACGGACGGTCACCCATCGCCCTGCCCCCGAATGATCACAAGGCGCCTGCGGTGGCGGCGGGTCGGACTGGCACGGCTGGTGAGCCGCCGGCCCCTACGCGATGCGGACCAACGTCAGCGAGTTGCCTTCCCCCGTGCGCGCCGGGGTCGGCGCGGTGTTAGTCCACCACGAGACGCGAAGCTCGCTCACCGGCATGAGCAGACGTTTGATGTTCCATTGCGGGCTGGAAGGTCAGGGGGCGCTGACTCGGCAGAGAGACGACTTCGCTGCGCCGAAGGCTTTGATGCGGCTGAGGGAGATCTACGCGTCCGCAACCGCAGCCAGCCATACCAGCCACGGCTTCGGCGGCCCCGAGGGCGTTCAGACCGAGATCGATGCCTGTGTGGCGATGACGGCGAGAAGCGAGTGCACATCACGCTGACTCCGCTTCGGTCAGACGGTCGCGAACCATCCGGGCAACCTGGGAAACGGTGGTGTGAGAGCAGTCGATCTGCTGGATGGTCCAGCCGGCGTTGATCAACAGCCATGCCACGTTCCGGTGATGGTGCTGTCGATACGGCTTGAGGAGCAGTTTCTGGAGTCGGTTGTGGGACTCCGTTCTGTCCAGCGCTATCCGACGACGGCCGGGGTGGCGTGGAGGATGACGGCGAGATCGGGTTTGGTGGCCTTGGCGTTGATGCGCCAGATGAAGTCGGGATGCACGCCGTCGAGTCGCTGCATCACGAGCGCGGAAAGGATGTACCGGTACCGGCGCTGTGTCCGGCCTCGCGCAGCCTCGTAGCGAGGGTGTTGCGGGTCAGCGGCTGTCCGGTCGCGGCCAGGTCGGCGGCGATGGTCCGGCCGATCGGCATCAGGTCGTCCACGTCCGGCGGCGGTGTGGCGGGCTTGCCGGTCCGGGACCGGCGCCCGGACGGTCCGCGCACGCGTCCCCCGGACCGGCCGGTCGCGGTCCGCGCGCGGGTCCGGGACGGCGCTGCGGACGGTCCACCGGACCGGCGGCCGGACGGTCCCGGCTCCAGTGCCGGACGGTCCATCACGGGCAGGGCGGGACGGTCGGTGACCGGTCCATTGGACGGCGCGGCAGATGCCACCGCGGACACCACGGCGGGGAACTCGCCGAGCCGGTACAGGGCCCGCACCCGGGCGGGCGCCTTCTTGCGCCACTTGCGGTCGTAGGTGTCCTGCAGGTCGGTCAGCGCCAGCACGCGGGCGCGTTCACGGGCCAGCGCGTCAGGGTAGGGCCGGATCTCCCACAGCACCATCCGACGCCACAGCTTGACCGTGGGCCACGGCGCCAGGAACCACCGAGACGTCCGGATGGACTCCATCCGGGTACCGGCGGCGATCCCGGCACGGATCCGGATCACGTGCGCGGCGATCTCCACCGCGACCACCCACAGCGCGGGAAGCACCGCGTGCGCGACCATCCCGAACACCCCGTGTTCACCGGCGACGTTGAGGTACACCGTCGCGCCGGTCAGCGCCCACGGGATGAACCGCAGCCACCGAATCCGCATGTCCAGACGGGCCAGCACGATGTCGAGCGCGGCGTTCTTCGCCGCCACCACCGGCTACCTGTACAACCTCACCATCTGGGAAGCCAGCGGGAACCGCCCCCGCTACGTCGACACCGCGCTCCTCACGCTCCCAGCCCGCATCACGATCTTGGGCTACGGCTGCGGAATCGGCATCGACACCATCGCGCTACGCGCCCACGGCCACACCGTCATCCCCGCCGAACTACCCTCACCACACGCCGACTTCGCCCACTGGCGCATGGCCCACCTCGGACAGCCGGACACCATCCACGACCCCGACGATCTTCCCGACCTCAGCCCAGACCTGCTCTGGATAATCGACACCCTCGATCGCCTAGCCGACCCTCATGCCGGCCTGGGTCACGTTCTCCCTCAAGTCCCCGCAGTGATCATCGAAGACATGGCTCAATCCCGACGCCACGGACGCCAAGGCTTCCACCACCACCGCCCCTACCTCAATATCGCTGCCTTCTTCGCCCAGTACGACTTGCATCCGCACCGGCTCGGTAAACCACAGCTCCTCACCTGGACGTGCACCGCACGAAGAAGATCCAAGGCATGAACGTCATGATGGATACTGATCCCCGACCGTCCCAGTATCCCGGTAGAGCCATGAACCGTCGCATCGACTACTACGACGACCCCGCTGCCCCGGAAGTCAACAGCCTCGTTCCCTCCGTGAACGTCGCCATCACTAACGACGCCGGGAAGCTGCTGTTGATTCGCCGAAGCGACAACGGGAACTGGGCACTACCCGGTGGAGCTATCGACCTCGGTGAGTCCGTCGCGCAGGCCGCCGTACGGGAGACCCATGAGGAGACGGGGATCGTCTGCGAAATCACCGGACTGGTCGGGGTCTACTCCGATCCCCGCCACGTGATCCACTACACCAGCAATGACGAGGTCCGCCAGGAGTTCTCGATCGTGCTCACCGCCAGTCCAGTAGCCGGCCAGGCAACCCCGAGCGACGAGTCCACCGAAGTCCGCTGGATCCCGCTCGGCGAGTTGGGCGAACTGCGAATGGACCCATCGATGCGCATCAGGAACGCACACCTGCTGGCTCGAGACCGAGATACACCGATCATCACCTGATTTCGGCGTAGGGAGTAGACACATTCAGGCAGGCACCACGAGAGCGTCGGCGAAGATGTCCTGCATCCGCTCGGCCCCGTTCTCGACCGCGGGCCGCAACTGGTGGCGGTATACCGTCTCGGTGACCACCGTGGTCCGGTGCCCGACTAGATCGGTGATCTTCTCCACGTGCACACCACTATCGCTCATCAGCGACACGAACGTGTGCCGCAGCTCCCGCGGACACCATCGCGTGCCCACCCCGGCTGCGTCGGTCATCTTCTTGAATCGGTACAGCACCTGCTTCGCCGACCAGGGCCGTCCGTCAGGCTGGCAAACACCAAGTCGTGATCGCGGTAGGCCGGTCCCGCAGCAAGCTTGTCAGCTGCCTGCTGCGCCCGTGCCGCGAACAACGCGTCTACCGCCAGTTGACTGAGCCGGAACCCGCGACGGCTCTTGGCCGTCTTGGTGTCGCCGCCGAAACGCGCGAACCTGACCACCACGACCGTCCCGGCCTCCAAGTCAACCTGTTCCCAGCGCAACGCTCGCAGTTCCTCCGTCCGCAGTCCGGCCAGCAGCCCCAGTGCTACGTAAGGACCCAGCCGATGGCGGCCGTGAAGGGCTTCACGGAGACGCAAGGTCGCCTGCTTCACCGACAACAACATCGACGGACGGCTTGCCCGGCCGCGCGGAGTATCAACCAGCTCGGAGACGTTTCGAGCGACCTTGTCGTGCCGCTGCG
This sequence comes from Actinomadura sp. KC06, assembly GCF_004348735.1. GTDB lineage: Bacteria > Actinomycetota > Actinomycetes > Streptosporangiales > Streptosporangiaceae > Spirillospora. The sequence goes on along the minus strand of NZ_SMKT01000021.1, from coordinate 24,727 downwards.
CTCGCCGCAAAGCCCGTGTCAGGAGCCCGTGCAGGATCCCGAGCGTGCTGGTCGAGAGCTTGTCGGCCCGATCGAACAGCCAGGTCTCCACGTCGTCGGCCGTCAACTCGCGGACCCGCGCCTTTCCCAGGTGCGGGATCAGATGCAGGTCGACCAGTTCCCGATAGGTCTGCACGGTCGTGTCCGCCCGCCCATGCGCCGCGAGGACCTTAAGCAGGTCGTTGATACCGCGCTCGACGGTGTAGTTCCGATCCGCTTGGATCCCTTTCTCCAGGTCATCGACCTCCTCGGCGAGCTTCTCCATCACCGCCGCCTCAGTCAGCCCCTTCCGCTTCAAACGCCGCCGACGGCTATCAGGACGGCGCCCGAGACAGATCGCCCCAGTCCAGCCGTCACCTTCCCGGTAGATCGACGCCCGATACCGCCCAACCAACGCCCCCATGCACGTGCCTCCCTTGTTCCGGTCGCACACCAGCGTTGCGCGTTTACGAAGGGAGGATCTTGGAGTTACACAGGACTTCCCAAGACGTCCTGCTTTCGCGCCCAGCACGCTGTCGGAGGTCGTTCCGTCTCACTCGACGGAACATTCCAGGCCAAGCATTGGCGGAAAACGCGCCTGTCCCTCGCGAGACTGGATCATCGGTCTTCGAAGTTCCCCTTGGCCTTCAGGTGGGTGAGGTTCTCGACCACCTTCATGACTGTGTCGTCCGGGAAACCCTCCGCCCTGCGAGCCTCGATCTGTACGGTGACCTCGAGCTCGACACCGTCGGGCGCGGTGAGCAGGGCGAGCAGATCTGGGCCGAGTCTGGTGAGGTCCCGGGTGAAACGCTCCGGATTCACCCCGTAGGTCGCCCAGAAGCGGGTGTTCTTGACCGTAGTTTCCAGCTCGGACTGAACTTCATCGCCGTCTTCAGTGTCGGTGCCGGTCGTGTCACCTGCTGAATCTCCGTCGGTCTCCGCATCATCGGAGCCCAGGCTCCGTTCCCGCTCTTCCCGCTCTCGTTCCTCCCGAGCGCGCTGTTCCTTCGCACGGTCCAGTTGGACGAGGAGGGTGCTGTCGGTGATCTGCGCGGGTGCCCATTCCCCGGCGTTCGGAATGGCCAGTTCGATGTACTTGCCCGTGTCCTCGTCGTAGGCGCTGGCTACAGCGAAGCCCTCGATGCTGCCAGTGAGCTCATCGAAGACACGGCGGACACTCTCTTCCAGGACAGCACGATTGCGCAATCGGCCTAGATAGGGGAATCGGCGGTAGTACTCCCACAGGACACCAAAGGAAATGTGGCCGTCTTTCCAGACCTTGGACAGATTCTTGTCCAGGTCATAGCGAATCAGTCGTGAGCCCATCTCCGTACGAAGCTTGTCGATGTTCTTGAGCTTTGCGCTGACCCGTTCGGGAATGGACGCGCCGTCCTCGTCGACCACGGCGGCCTGAAGGCCGATACGGCCGGTGTTCTTGTCCCAGATCGGGTAGAGGACCGTGTTGTACGCCTGCTCAATGCGCCTTGAGACCGTGTCACTAGCCGTACTATGCCGCTTCCTCGCCATCTTCGCTTGGTCGGGCGGGATCGGCAGTTCCTTGTCTTCTACGATCGAGTTCCACGCGAGGTATTCCCGCACGGCGTCCGTTAGATAGGTGAGCGGCTCACGGTCAGCAACTGCGAACACCAGCATATTCTGATTCGTCCGAGGCGAGTTACCTCGGCTCGCCAGAGCCTCGTTGGCGAAGGTGAAGGCGGGGTTGTCCTTGACCTGGCTTGAGTAATGCAGCCTCGGGTGGACGATGACGATCTGACTCTCTGGGCGGTCAGGGACCTCATCGGTGCTCTTTGGCGCTGGCTGTACCCTGACGAAGAGGCCCTTCTTGGGGAAGTCATGTTCCTTGAGCCGCTTGACGATCTCTTCGTACACATCTTCCAGGTGGCTGCGATACTCCTCGGCACGATCGCGGGCCAGCCGGTTGACCGACTGCTGAGTGTCGTACCAGTAGGACGTGCCGTCTGCATAAAAGTAGAGTGCCTGCTCACTGAGGAGATGGATCGCCGAGCCGAAGTTGCCGACCACGTCACCGGGGAGCGCGGTCCCCAGCCAGATCCGCTTGCGCTCAACACCCTTTTGCTGTGCGCCGGTTCTCGCCGCGGATGCCAGGAACGCGGCCCTGGCCAGGCGACGGGTGAGGTGGCGCTGGGAGAAGGCCGCGCGGCTTGCGTCGATCCGCTCTGGTGTGGAGCCAGATGAGTCCACGTCTGCCTCGATCACGGCCTTCCACGTGTCCGACAGATAGTGGGTGACTTCGCCCAACACCCATTCGTCGCCGAGCGGCAACGAGCCGGGCATGATCAACGGAGCCGGGTCCTCGGCTTGCCACAACCGATAGATCACCGCGCTCATCAACCGCAGTACACCACGTGTCTTCTGGAACCGTTCCAGCGTCGACCAGTCCTCATACAACCGATGGAACAGCTCCGGATGGATCGGATACGCCGCCTTGATCTCGCTCTCGTACTTGGTCTCCGTCACCTCGTGCGGAAACTCGGCGGAGTGCTCCCGGTAGAACCGCACCAACGCCTTGGCGATGAAGTCGCGCTCCTTGAGCGCCCTCTCGGTCGGCTGCTCGAAGAGCCGACGGCGGACGATCTCGAACGACTCATCTGGGGTCGCTGGACGCCAATGCTTGGCGACCCGGCCGACCACGTTCTGTAGCCTTTCCAGGGTTTCTTTCCCACGGAGCCCACCGACCTCGGCCTCATCAGCCTCCGACCTCCGCTGTTTCGGGTCATGGGAGGCAGGGACCGAGACGATGAACATGATGCCGGGGATCGTCTTCGCCAGCTCCGTCATTGTCTGCGCGAAGGTGAACTGGGCCTCGAAGGTGCCACCCGGCAGGTCGGTTCGCCCGTGCAGCAGCCTGGCGTAGCTGACCCACTCGTCGATGAGGATCACGCATGGCGCGTACGCCGTCAGCAGCTGCTCAAGTGAAGCACCGGACGGCACCCTCGCCTGGTCGGATTCGGCGACGATGTCGTAGGCTTCCCGGCCTCCGAGCTGCCACGCCAGCTCACCCCAGAGGGTGTTGATGCCAGGCCGGCCGTCCTCAGACGAAGGCTTCGCCGTCTCAATGTGGTTGCCCACCAGAGCCACCCGCCGTACACCCTCCCGCAATGGGATGCCGCCGAGCATGTCCTGGACAGCCTGGGGGTACTGATCAAGCTCATGGTTCGGCGAGTACAGATGCCATACCGCGAGCATCGAGTGAGTCTTGCCACCACCGAAGTTCGTCTGCAGGTTGAAGACCGGCTCGGCATTCCCGTCGCCGGACAGCCGCCGGGCGGTGTTGGTCAGCAACTCCTTCAGGCCGTCGGTTAGGTAGGTGCGGCGGAAGAACTGGACCGGATCGGCATACTCCTCGCTGCTGGTCTTCCCTGTCGCCACCTGGTGAAGATCTGCCGCGAACTCCGCGCGAGCATACTCGCCCTTGCGGACGTCCTCATGCGGAATCATCACGTCCCGCCACGTGCCGAGCTTCTCTGCCGAGACCGTCACCGAGGCGGGAGCACTCTTACGGACGCGATCCAGCGCCCGCTTGTTGTCGATCTGCCCGCGATGCTCATCACGCTGAGCGGCGATCTCATCAGCCGCCGAAGCCGCACCGAGAGCACGGAGCAACCGCTCCATCGTGTCCAACGCACGGTCTGTGTCGTTGAAGGTGAACTTCTCGTTGTGCGCCCATAGGTTGCGCACGTCTCGCAGCTCACTGGCATAGCGCTGGCCACTATGGGACAGCAGTTCGAAGAACACCTGTCGATGATCAGTGATCACCTTGAGCAGAGCCTGCGGGTCGTTCTTGGAAAGCTTCCTAGTGCCCCCAGGCTTCGCGGATTCCCTTGCCGCGAGCAGCTCCAGCCAGTCCTTCCCGGCAGGAGCAGCTTCACGCATCAGCTGATCTACAACAGGTGCCAGGCCCTCTGCGAGGATTTCAAAACCCCTGCCCACCCGTTGCTGGTGCGACAGCGCCATTACTTCCCTGTCCGATGTGTCGTCACCCATCGTCGCCCACGCATCCGCTCGTCAGCCCTCATCGTCGGCCTCCCCCACCGAGAAGAGACCATCGATCTCATCTGAAACATAGCGAACTGACGAGACATTCTGGGCAGCGGCCATGATGTCGGGCCAAGCTGTACCGAGCTGGTTGAGGCGTGCGGCCGTCTTCTGATACCGGTGCTCGGAGATCCTGAACAGCCGGTGGACGAGACGGTTGACCCGATCCAGGTTGATTGCGGCGTCCGGACGGCTACGCACCGCGGCCACGAGCTCCGCAGCACCATCGATCCCCCCGCCCGGCCCCTTCATGTCGAACCTCTTGGCGAGGTGCATGGCAACCTCCCAATGAGAGATACGATGAGGTTTGACAGGGTCGTACTTGACAGGTAGCTCATCAAAGTCAAGCAAGGAGACCTTGCTGCGCGGACTGTTGCTAACGATGCCTGCCTGAACCAGGTCGAGGATGGCCGTCCCTGTTTGACGTAGCACACCGTCGGCGACACCGTACGGGCCTTGGTCGAACGCGTATTGCCTGAACCACTTCAGCGCGAACCTGGTCGGAGCATCGTACTCAGCCTCTTCGCCGTCAATAATCGCGGTAGCTGCCTTGTCGATCTCGATGAGGGCGTCACGAACTGACATCGGGCTCCCATCCGGCTGAAGCACTTCGCGGTACGAAGAAAAGATGCGCATACCCGGACCAATCGCAGCTTGCCCCATATCCAAGGGCGATACACCCGCCTTCAGAAGGGCATCGATACCGCTAGGCATCTCATTCTTGAGATGATCAAGAAATGTTGCCTTGTCCGCTACCTCGACTGAATTCCGAGTCCGACAGATCAAAATGATATAGGAAGCAAGCGCGTTGGCCCCTTGACTGATCTGACGGGTTTTGTGGGTGCATTCGATCGGGAGAGTCCCCACAACTGACAAACCCGAAGCGAGGATCGCCTGCAGCATGGAGACCCACGCCGACGATACCGCGCCATCTCCTCCACTATCATCTTGCTTAGCCGCATAGGCGACGATAATCGGGAGATCTGGACGAGACGCTTTCTGAAGAGATTTGAATACCTCTATAAACCCTTCAATGAAGTACTTTTGTGCGGCATCCTTACTACCTCCGTGGCGAGCTATGTTCGCCACGAGTTCTGGAACTTTAGGAGTCGCGATCGTGCCGAACAGATCGGGATGGACGTCTCGGAGAGCCCTCCTGAGCCACAAATAGAAATAGTCACTCAGATCGGCATAGTTGATCTGAGCAAAGTACGGCGGATCAGTCACAATCAGGGCTGTTCCGGGCTCCACCAACTCCCCTGCCCGGCGCGCATCGCACTGATATATGTCACCTTTTACCTGGGCTCCTGGGAGCGCGCGAAGCAATCCAATAACTGTGTCAATTTGGGTATTCCACGACCCAACTGAATGTCCAAACGGATATGCTTCAGCAAAATCCCATACCATCGGAATAGATTGAGACCCGAAGGCGGGCATGCACCGAGAAGGCCCCTCACGGATATACCATCGAACTAGTGTGGAATTTGACTGAGACATCTTGCTAAGGCAGATTCCGAGCGCGGTCGAAATGGCACTGGCCTGGTCAGTGGTACCACCATCCTCAGCTACTCGATCGTAGATCTTGGCAATCTCGTCCGCAAAAGCAGCTAGAACAGCTAGTTGACGCGAAGTATAAAGATCGATCTGTCGAATGAACCCATATAGAGGGGGGGCAAAATTTTTGGTATTACCGCCGATTTCAGTCTCGTCCAAGTCATCAGGAACCTCCACGACTTGAGCAGTGGAATTGTCGGGGTCGGGTTCGAGAAAAGTGCGTCCGGCCGGAGTATCAACACAGTAGGCCATGAGCTGAAGCCCTAGACGCCCTTCCTTTCCCAGAGCGCGGAGTTCCTTCTCCCCCAGGCGCGAACCACATTTTGGGCAATTAAACTGTGCTCTTCCTGTTCCCTTGGTCCCCTTGATCGGGCCATCCTTGCCACGGTGGATGACAAATCTAATCTTGTCATCTTCCACGACTGGTTCTAGAGTGGCTTCGCGGTCCTTTTGCTTACTTAGCCATGGTGAGCTGTAGAGAGGGATACGAATATTGCACATGGGGTTAGGGCAGGGTGCGGTCCTCGCCCAAAGCCACGCAACTGGGGCCCCCTTATCCGGGACATCGTAATAGTGGCCGACTTGTTCCTTAACAGCTTGCTGGACAAGTCCACCGTAGTAGCGTAGGTCATCCGCAAAACCTTCGTAAGGAAGGTCCTCTGTTCGAGTTGGCCGATTCCCTTCCTCCGAGATCGGCGATGCTGCAACAACGGAGGGCAGCAATTGCCCCAGCATGCGTGTAATGAGGGCAGCAACGGGGTTGAGATCCGACCCTCTAGCGGGGAGCCCCAAACGAAGCGCTTCGACTATGGTCGCTCCTCCACCAACGAAGGGGTCCATAACGACTGGGATTTCGCTATTTGACTTGGCGATCAATTCACGCGCTTGTCCAATGGCGGCTTTCGATGGAGCCGTGCCGTCCAGAGGCAAGAGATCTTTAACCACTTGCAGAAGGTAGTCGCGCTCATCTCCGGGACCTGGGTCATCCACCAAAGAAGCAAACACCAGGGCGCGCAGAGCGGGGGTCGGCATGGGCGCAAACCATTTATGCAAGTTCTTGACGGTGCCAACACTGCGCTGCTTTTCCGCCACGCTGGCGGCGCCGATATGAATCAAGGGAAGCGTTACATCAATAAGCTTGCTTCGGTATTCGCCGTAATCTGCTTTAGTCATACCGGAACACCTCCCCGATTCCAAGTCTTCTTCCAGTTGCCGCCAATTTCGGTGGCATCAAAGCTGCCGAAGTCAACATCCTTGAAGGGGTCGACTACGTAACGCACATCGTCATTGTCGGGCCCATGCGGATGGACGCTGACCAGAGCCAGTCGGAAGTTAGGTCCCGAGTTTTTTCCAGTGAGGACTTCCGTGCGTGTGACATGGAAGTCCTCTGCGCCAACAACACGGCCCTTGACCTCGATGAAGACCCAGTGCTCGTCCACGGTACGGGACCGGATGTCGTAGCCAGGGTTGTTGTGGGCCATCTCCTCGGGGATCCGGCCGAGCTTGCGCTCCGCGGCTAGGACGAGGTCGAGCGCGCGGCGTTCGACGGCCGCTGTTTCGCGGGCGTAAGCCTCCGGAGGCTGTTCGCGTAGCCCGGCGAGGCGATCTAGAAGGCCCTGGGGGATCACGAGGGCGGCTCCGGCGACGCGCGGAGGGCGGGCCTGGAGACGGCGGTCTCGGTCGAGCTCCTCCATCCGCTGGTTGAGGCGTCGTTCCAGGTTGCGGGCTTGGCGAGCGGCGAAGTCCGACTTCAACTTGGTGGACTTGCCAGCTGCCTCGGCCTCCTGAAGGTCGGCGTAGCGATAGTCCCAGTAATTGATCTCTTGGAGGAGACGCGCGTGAACCAGCTTGCGTGTTCGATCCGTCTCGCGTTCAACGCGCTCACGTAGCTCGGTCATGTGCGCGTTGAGCCCGTTCTGCACGGACCATCCGATGGCGAGGTCCTCCACACCACTGCTCAGCCAGGGCTGTTCCAGAACGGGCGCGGTTAGCTCGCGTTCCTCCGCGTCGGCTGGGGCGTAGTCCAGGTAGGGGGCCGCGCCAGCCATCCTGTTACGTGCTTCGCCTAGCTCAACGAAGTCGAAACGCTTGCTGACGACACTCGGGGGCTGGTGGCTGGTCGTGATCTCCTGGGCCACCGCAACCAGCAGGCGAGGTTCCTCTCCCACGTCGCGGCGGTCGACGAGGATCGCGCCCTGCTTGAGCTGGCCTCCGTACCTGTCGATGATCAAGGAGACGACGGCATCCAGCAACGGGTGTCCTGGGGCAAGCAGATCAGCGCTTGGGGCTCCGGCGGGTCGAACGAGTTCTCGGTCGAAGGTGACGCGCTCGTAGCGGCGAAGCACTGGCGCGCTGTGCTTGATGAGGGACTCGTATTCGCGCAGGTCCGCGGGCACATGGCTGATCTCGTAGCGACCCGGCTCGCGTTCGCCGATGCGTCCGCCGAGGAGCTTGAACGCGGCGATGAAAAACGCCTTGATGTAGTGCGGCTGGAGCCGGCGGGCGCGTGCTTCCTCCATCCGCAGGCGCCACTCCGCCACGTCTGCCTCGGCCAGCTTCTGATGGGCAAGAGCCCGCTCGGCCAGGAGCTTCTCCAGCCCTTCCCCGACCGAGGAGTCGATGACGTGGTTAAGGCGGTCGCGGACGTCCGGGCGGTCGCCGTACTGGATCGCCTCCATGAGCACGGAGCGCAGCGGCCGGTCGATGAACGCCTCGCCCAGGACGTCGAACACCTTGCCCTTGTAGGCCTTGCGCTGTTCGTCGATCTTCTCCAGGAGCCGGATGAAGACGGCGCCCTCGCGAGTGTCCTCCGCCACCAGATTCCACAGGTGGCAGACCTCGGTCTGGCCGATGCGGTGAATTCGGCCAAAACGCTGCTCAATCCTGTTCGGATTCCAGGGCAGGTCGTAGTTGACCATCAGGTTGGCGCGCTGCAGGTTGAGGCCCTCGCCTGCGGCGTCCGTGGCGATCAGGATGCGGCAGTCGCGATCCTGGGTGAACAGCTCCTTGATCTTCCGACGGTTGTCGCGACTCACCCCGCCATGGATCGTGACGACCGCGTCCTGGCTGCCGAGCAGGCCACTGATCTGGTCCCTGAGGTATTCGAGGGTGTCCTTGTGCTCGGTGAAGATGATCAGCTTGCGTGGGCTGCCCGCGCCGTCATTGACCATCGGGTTGCTGAGCAGCAGCTCGCGGAGCTCTGTCCACTTCCGGTCCGTCCCGGCATGGCGGACGCGGCGGGCGACCTCGACCAGGTCGGCGAGGATCGCGATCTCCTTGTCGAGCTCGGCGATGGTCTGCGCCGCGGTTGCGGCATCGACGACGTCGTTCTCCAGGTCCTCGAGCTCGGCGGCGGGCAGATCACCGGAGTCGTAGTCTTCCAGATCCTTGCCGAGCAACCTGGCCAGCCGCTCACGCAGGGCGGTCTCGACAGGGCTGCGGCCGGCGGCCATCTCCTGCCGGAGAGCTTGAAGGCGCTTGTGACGGCGGGCCAGCGACTTCAGGATCGCCTCGGGGCTGGAGGCCAAGCGACGTTGCAGCACCGTGAGGGCGAAGCCGACGGTGTTGCCGCGCTTGCCGTCCGCCATGGCCTGGGCGCGTCCCATCTGCTCCCGGACGTATTCGGTGACAACGTCGTACAGTTCGCGCTCGGGATCAGAGAGCCGATAGGGAAGCGTGTAGGCGCGGCGTTCGGGGAACAGGGGCTTGCCCTCGAAGGTGAGGAGATCCTCCTTGACCATACGGCGCATGAGGCCGTCGGTGTCGGTGGAACTGATGCCCTCGCGGTAGCGGCCTTCGAACCGGTCAGAGTCGAGCAGGCCCATGAAGAGCTGGAAGCCGGCCTCGTTACCCGCATGCGGGGTGGCGGTCATCAGCAGCAGGTTACGGGTGTGCTTGCCGAGGAGCTCGCCGAGCATGTAGCGCTTGGTCTTCTTGAGTTCGTCGCCGAAGTAGTTCGCGGACATGCGGTGCGCCTCGTCGACCACAACCAGATCCCAGTCAGACTCAGCGAGCTGCGCTTGGAGATCCTCGTTGCGAGAGAGCTGGTCCATGCGCGCGATGAGGAGGGGGTACTTCTCAAACACGGTCTGGTCGAGCTGAGCGTTGATCAAATCCCTGGTGAGGACGTCGAAGCGGAGGCCGAACTTGTCGAGCAGTTCCTCCTGCCACTGGTCGACCAGTCCTCCAGGGGTCACGACGAGGCAGCGTTCTAGATCTCCTCGGAGCATGAGCTCCTTGATATAGAGCCCTGCCATGATCGTTTTTCCGGCGCCAGGGTCGTCGGCGAGGACGAAGCGGAGCGGGCTGCGGTCGAGCAGTTCGCCGTAGACGGCCTGGATCTGGTGCGGGAGGGGTTCCAGGTCACTGGTCGTGACGGCCAGCATAGGGTCGAAGCGGGCGGCCATGCGGATGCGCAAGGCTTCCGCGGCAAGCTTGAACAAGCTGCCGTCGGCATCAAAGCTGTAGGCGGCGGATGCTTTGCGGATGGTCAGGCGGGGCTCGGCATCACGGTAGAGGAGTTGATGGTCCGGCTCACCGTCCTCGGCCTGGTAGGTGACATGGACTGCGTCGTTGCCGTACCACTTGGTCGCCACCACCGTGACCGAGCCGGACGCGGCGAGGCCGTCCACGACGGTCCCCGGCGTGAGGTCGTCCAACCTCGCCCCTGCCATGTGTTCCTCCCCCCTGCAGATCCGACGCACCACGATAGTGCTCCACCAGGTGGCAAGCATCGTTAATCGAGCCAGGGCCATCTTGCGTTACAACCGGCAAGTATTGGTAACGCACGATCTATCCTGATCAATAGGACATGTCGGATAGCCCTGGAGGCGAGGCAACCCCCCGTGCCCCCTGAGAAGACCTCCCGAACCGTGGCCACGCTGGTCGATCAAGTCTCCAAGGGAGAGATCAAGCTACCTGAGATCCAGCGAGGGTACGTCTGGAAGGCAACCCAGACGGCCAAGCTGGTCGAATCGCTGTACCGGGAGTATCCGACCGGGTCGCTGTTGCTCTGGAAGGCCTCCGAGGTACCGATCACGCGGGAGATGGCCATCGGGACGGTCGTCCCCGAGCCAGTGGTCGTCCCGCTGTACCTGCTGGACGGGCAGCAACGACTGACTGCCCTACACCGCGTCTTCAGCAACCACGAGGGCGCCCAGATCATCTTCAACATCGAGACGGAGAAGTTCCAGAACCAGAGCCCGGCAACGGCCAGGGATCCGCGCTGGATCAAGGTGTTCGACGTCCTCAAGGGCAACATGGTCCAACTGGCGATCAAGCGCGCGGAGCAGCTCCCTGACCTGGGGATGGAGACGATTCTCGAGAGGTTCCACGCGCTCACCAAGATCGGGGAGCGCCAGTTCCACATGGAGATCCTCGAAGGGTTCTCCTACCAGGAGATCACCGAGATCTTCGTCCGTGTCAACAGCGGTGGACGGTCCCTGAAGGCCAGCGACCTTGTGCTGGCCACACTGACGGCCCGCTGGCCCGGCGTCCTGGGCAAACTTCAGGACGAGGCGGAGCGCTGGAAGAAAGAACACTACGACGATCTCGACATCACCTTCCTGACCAGGGCACTCGCCGGGGTCGTCCTGGGGCGGGGGCTGTCCACGGGCGCCCACGCCCGGCTAGTGGCGGCCTCGGACGCCGAGTTGGAGAAGGGCCTGGACACCGTCAAACGCGGTCTCCAGCGTCTTGTCCCCCTGCTCCAGGAAAACCTGAAGCTCAGTCGCAGCAGCCTGATGCCATCGCACAACGTTCTGCTCCCCCTGATCGTTCTGCTGGGGGAATGGCCAGAAGACAAGGCGATGGACGGCGATACCGCCAATGGGATCTTGTACTGGTTCCTTGTAGCGACCATCAAGAACCGATACAGCGCGTCCACCGACACTCTGCTCGGGCAGGACATTCCGACAACCCGGGAGGACGAACCCGTCAAGAAGCTGCTCACCAGCTTCGGAGTGATGACCGGCGCCGTCTCGGTCACCCCCGGCGACCTCGCAGGACGGACGGTCGGAAGCCCGTACTTCTTCCTCAGCTACCTTGTGGCTAAGCACGCCGGCGCTCGGGACTGGTGGTTCGGAACCGAGATCTCCGCCATAGCGGAGGACGGCCGGAAGCTCGAGTACCACCACATCCATCCGCAGGCGACGCTCACCAGGCATACGCCGCCCTATGGCAAGTCCGAGATCAATGACCTGGCCAACCTCGCCTTCATCTCCGGCAAGGCGAATCGGCGGATCAGCGACCGCTCGCCAGCGGACTACTTCGTCGCGCCCGAGGTGCCCCCGCTGACTGAGGCCGAACTCGCCCCGCACTTCGTCCCGTACGACGAGGACCTCCGGACGGCCGGACAGTACCGAGAATTCCTCAAGAAGCGGCGCTCGCTGCTGGCCGACGCTATGACGGCGCTGCTCGACAAGTTCCGGCCAAGCTGGCTCGACGAGCACCTGGCCGCGACGGTCGACCTGATCGCCGGACACTCTCTCGAATTCCAGCTCTACCAGAGCAGCTGGGACATCGGTCGGATGGTCGCCACGGCCAAGGGCGTCGGCTTCTCCTGGACGGGGTCCTTCACCATGGATGATTTCGAGGACGCCATCCGCCAGGCCAGTGACCAGGGACTTTCAGGCGACATCGAGATCGCTGGTGCCAGCGCCCCCGTCACAGTCAGCAACGAGACGGTCGAAATTCCCATAGGTCCCTTCCTTGCCATCGGATCCATAGATGACTGGAAGGACGTCATCTCTCGGGAGAAGGAAACATTGCTCCCCCAGTCCCAGCTCCCCGTCCTCAGCGAGGAACCTTGGAACGGTGAGCTCGTACGGTTCCCCGCATCCAGTATCGAATAGGCAAGAGCTACTGAGGGCGACAGCCGGTAGAGGAAGCGGCGGCTTCTCGGATCATGTCGGCACTCCTCCCTACGCTTGGAGCATGACCTTCACCGCGCTCCACCGCGCGCTCGGACTCGCACCCGCGCCCTTGACAGATGACCTGCTCGATGCAGCGGTGGCCGCAGGAGTAGCGGAGGCGACTGACCTGGATTGGAAGTCGGAGCTGCCGCCGGTGAAGGGGCTGCCGCAGACCGACTTTCCGAAGGACGTGGCTGCGATGGCGAACAGCGGCGGCGGTGTCATCGTCTTCGGCGTGCGCGAGTCGCAGAAGGTGGCGACAGAACGAGTCGACGTGGGTGAGCTCGATGAGGCGTACGAGCGCTCCCTGCGCAGTGCCGCAATCACCGCTATCTCCCCGCCGGTGTTCGGCCTGAACGTGTATCGCCTCGGAGCTAAGGGCAATCGGGCCGTCGTGGTGGAGGTGCCCGCGAGCATCGACGGCCACATCTGATCTACAAGAACGACTACTTCGGGGCGCCAGTGCGGAACGATTCCGACACTGTGTGGATGAAGGAGCGGCAGATCGAGGCGATGTACCGCGCTCGGTTCGAGGAGCGCCGCCACGCAACCGAGGCTCTGGATGCGCTGTTCGCAGAAGCCGCTAGCGGTCGGGACTCCGGCAAGCGTGCTTGGCTGATCGCGGTCGCCCACCCTCGCACTCCTCGCTTCCGCGAGCGCCTGACCCGCGAGGAAGCCCGCGGTGTGCTGACCAAGACCGTGGGGCTGGCCTTGACCTATGCAGGGCGTGGAGGCGTCCACCCGCTAGAGAACGTCGACTGCGACAACCCCCGTCTCGGATTGCGCCGATGGGTGGTTGTGAACACGGCAACCGGCGATCGTTCGATCTGGAAGGAGGCTCGGATGAGCATTCACCATGACGGCTCGGTCACAGTTGTCACCGCGGTCGGCGGGCATCGCATGAGTAGCGAGGGGTACTATGAGGGCTGGCAGGTTGAGTCCACCGCTATCGAGTGCGCCATAGCCGACCTCATGGCGCTTACCCGCACGACGGCGGAGACGACTGCAACGACGAGCGTGTCAGGATCGAGTGGACCGGCGAGCAGCCGTTGACGATCCTGACGAAGGATAACTTCGGCTATGCCTACGACGGCGCCTCAGTCCCTCTGCACCGCTACACGCCGGTCGAGACCACCGTGAACGCGGTCGACCCGGCGCTGGACTACTACTGGCACGTCCACGACCTCGCCCAGGACTGCGTGAATCAAGGCGGCGTCTCGAATGTGCTGATGGTTCAGCCCCCCGAACGCGACGAGTCAGCATAGCCCTGCTTCTCTCACGGTCACAGGGATGCCACTTACGTCAGTCGCCTATCAGTTCCTGACGCCTGCGGCCATAGGCTCCAGACCCCATTCCCGCACGGCCTTGCCGTCAACGAAGCGCCACTCCGCGCGGCACTTGTCGCAGTCGATCCGGACATCGTGCTCCCGGAAACCGGCACGTTGTCGTGCTCTTCGATGACCCTCCCGTCGCCGCAGGGGCAGTAGTACTCGTAGTGCTCCACCGTCCCGGCACCGGCACCCCAGCCCCCATGGTTATGTGAGCCTCCACCGATGCGTTCGGTACGAATGGGCTGCGGTGCTGGCAACGTCCTCATCCACTCTGCGATCGCGCTCACTACGGCGTCATACGCCTCGGGCAAATGTGAAACCTCGCAGAAGATCGCCAACAGCTCGTCCTGGGTGCGAGCGATGCGATGATCGCTGTCTCGCACACCGGCGGAATAGTTGCTCGCAAGATTGCCCACTACGTCGTTGCGACTGGCCTGAAGAATCAGCCAGTCGTGGAAGGGAGCCGCCTCGTCCACGAGAGCTGGCCGAACCCAGCGACCCGTGATGGGGTTGCCCGCTGCCGCCCGGACAAGCGCGGTCTGTAGACGTACCCGGCGTGGCGGTAGTGGTCCGCGTGCGGTGGGGTCTACCCCGGACCGACCATCCTGCGTACGTAGTCGTGCTCGCGCTCCGACACACCGATCAGAAGGTTCGGTCCGGCGCCATCCGGGTCGGCGATCCGGAGTCCAAGCACTGCCGCCGCCCAGATCACCCGGCCGTTGGACACATTCGAGCTATGTGGGCTGAGGAACCACTCCGCGGTGTGCTTCAAGGAGTAGCTGTTCACCTCCGGCGTTGCGGTGCCCGAAATGGGGGTGAACATCCGGAGCAGGTCCGTGATGAGAGCGAGCTCGATGAAGTCGGTCTCGCCGTTGATGTGCCATGGTGCTTCCGAGAGGAATCCGTTATCACCGAGGACGGGATCGCCACCGCGCGCCGATAAGCTCGTGATCGTTGAGGACAGCGATCAGCTGCCGTGCGCTGACTCGATCACCGAGGAGCCCTTGGGCCAGCGGGGAACTCATCTGCCGCAGCGCGGCGGTGTACTTCGTGCCGGTGAAGGCTGCCCACGCGCGCGCGTCATGCTGGAGCTCACGATTCTGTGTGTGGTTGTTGGAGGTCATCTCAATCTATGTTCCGGCTAGGCACCCCACGCCTACCAGCCCTGTGACATGAGAGAGATCTCAATCCAACGGGTACTGCTTCTCTGGATCGGCAACCGTTGTCCTTCGCGTCTTCGTCGCGTGGGGACTCTTTCTCGGAGAAAGGCAGTCCAGACTGCCCACGGAAAGTGTGGCAGGGAGGGAGGGCTCCGCACGTCCACAGCGCTGCGAACGGGATCAGCCTATCGAGCGAGGCGCGGCGCGCGTGCCAAGGTGCTCGGAGTTCTGATTCGCTCGTTGGTCGCTACAGCGCCGGCTCTCGGCATCATGGGCGTGGCTATGCGGCGTGCTCTGGGATCCCAGAACATGTCCGTAGAACCAGTCAGGTGTCACCTACGTAACCTCACGCCAAGCAAGATCAGTTTTCACTGGCTACTCCGGTCGCCCTCGTCGGCGAGGACATCCGAGAGTTCGCAGACGCTTCCCGGGCGCGGTCATCTGGGTGACCGACAGTTCTTCGACATATCCCTTCTTGTTTCCCAAAAGGTTGTAAATAGCTACCGCGCAAGGTGACCTAACCGCCCTGGACGCCCGGCCCCGGGCGATTCCTCACCGGAATCCGGCTCGATACCTATGCAACCTCACTCGATTGGTTCCCCAATGGCAGCGGTCTGTATGGAAACAGCCCGCGCGGGTTGTACGCGTTCAACCTCCACCAACTCTGACGCCCCCGCGCCCGGCAACTCGGGCGCTGGAATCTCCGTCCGCCCGCCTAACCACACCCGACCATCCGATCAGAAAGGCGGCTCGTCCGAACTGGTCGCCCACGGATTGGCCGCCTTGGGGAGCGCCGCATCCGGCAACGGCAGGTTGGTCACCACGTAGAGGTTCAGGATGTCGTCTCGGTCCATGAACATGATCTGGCTCCGTTTGCTCGCATCCAGGGCGTTGCCGAGCCAGTTGCGGGCTGCCTTGGTGATCGTGCCGCCCGCCACGATGAAGGCGTGGTCAACGAGCACCCGGCGATTCGTCTCCGGGTCGAAGATCTCGTGCGCCAGCATCATCAGCGCCTGGTTGTGGATCTCGGCGACGTTGCTGCTGCCTGTCTTCGTCTGGCCAGCCGCGTCGATCTTGCCCTTCTTGGCCTGGATGCCGAAGTAGAGGACGTGCTGGGTGGGCAGCGTGTAGCGCATCCAGATGTCCTTGCCGTACTCCAAGGCTTTGTCCTTGTGGCCGGCGGCGGTGATGCGGTGGTAGCCGAGCTGGCGGAAGAGGGGAAGCAGGACCTCCTCGATCAACTCGTCTTCACTGCAGAAGTCGAGATACGCAGCCAAGCGGTTGCGCCGCTCAACTTCCGCCTGGTTGAACGGGCGGTGGGGGTTGGCCAGCGGGATCGTCGCCAACCCTGTCCCCAGGTGCCGCACGTAGCAGTGGCGGTCCTCCCCGTAGAAGGCCTCGAAGCCCTCGCGGTTCAGCACCTCGTTCAGCTGGGCCAGCGCGTTCTTCCGATCGACGCCTTCGCTGAGCGCGTCGGCGGGGTTCATCAACAGGTCGATCAAGCGGCAGAAGATCTCTGGCGGATGGGTCGGGCCGTCGTGGGGCTCCGCGAGCAACTCGGCGAGTCGGTCAGCCACCCAGCGGTGTCGCGTGCTTCCGTCGTGAACGAAGTCAAGGTCGAGCTCCTGAAAGAACTCCGTGATGTAACTGCTCGACCGGTACGGGAAGAAGGCAGGCTTCTCGCCCGGACCAGGGTTGACGACTCCCGGGTTACCGACAACCAACTCCGCCAGGGCATTCAAGTTCCGCGGCCGAAACTTCATGCCGCCATCGTGCCAGGACCGGCTGACACCCAAGCCACGATGACAACGATCACCTCATCCAGCATGCCCTGGTGCTCGTCTAGCTCTTCGCTGGCCACAGCTCCCATCGGTTCGCCCGTCCACGCCTAACCTCGGCATCGGGGAACTGCTTTTGCAGCTCGGTCAGTCGCGCCGTGATCTCAGCGATCGGCAACCCCGACGGGATGACAGCCAGGGGTTCCGGCTTGGGGGGCGGCGGCGCCGGTGGTGGCTCGTTGCGCTGCTTGTTCTCCTCGGCGGCTGCGGTGAGCATCTCCCGCACCCGTTGTATCCGCTTGGCCCACCCCGGCCAGGCCGGGCACGGGCCGTCGTACGGCGGCGTCACCCAGCCGTGCTTGAACATCGGCGTGGTGCACTCGCTGCACATCTGCTCGGCGGCAAGCTCGGGAACCGCCAGCAGATCGTCGAGTTTGCGTTGCGCCATGCCGATCTTGACGCGCAGCTCTGAGCGCTCTTTCCGGTCCTTCGAGGCTTTGTGGGTGGCCTGCAGGTCGGGGAGCTGTTTCCGTAGGTCCCGACCCGAGAACTCCCGGTCGTACTTGTAGTGAAAGAGCATGACCTCGCGCCGCTCGCGCGGCAGCCAGCCGTTCTTGTCGATGATCTCCTCTGGGTCACCCACGTCGGTCTCAAGGCGCGTCACGAGCTTGTGGGCACGCTCGATCTGGGCCTCAAGTTCGGCTATGTCCTTCTGGCGCTTGTCCGGCGGCATGGCCGGGAAGCGCGAGCCGTCCCGGAACCCAGCCAGTTCCGTCTGCAGGTGGTCGACGATGGACTGGTTCTCGATGAGCGCGAGCCGTGCGTGTGCCCGTTCCTGGTCGTAGTGCTGCTTGCGGGCTTCGCGCTGCTTTTCGGCAGCGGCGCGCTGACGTTCCAGCCTGCGGTCCTCGCGCTCCCAGCGCGCTTCCAGCTGTTTCATCGTCAGCCGACGGTGCCCCGGTTCGGCTCGCGTCCACTGATCCATGGTGGCGCTCGCCTCATCGAGTTCGGCCTCGCGCTCGTCGAACACCCAAGGGTTCCATCTGCCGTCACGGTTGATCTCGACGAAGCGCGTCCGCGCCGCGATGAACTCCTCGGCCGTGGCGGTCGCGCTGGCCTTGGGCTTCCAGAGCATCCCTTCGACCTCGATGACGCCTTCGGGGAGCGTTACTGACGTCCTTGCCATCGCTTCGACCTCCGTCCGGCTGACGATGCACCCAGTCTGCACACACCCGCGAGCACGACTCGCCGGGATTCCGTAGTCCCACCGCACTTGGGACCGCCCAACCCAACGCGCTTCGTACGTCAAGTCGGTCGGATGACCATCTGCCGGGCGGGTCAATAGAACCAGGACAGCGCAGGCATAACCGCAGGCAGTGTGCTAATCATGCCGACGGTTGCCAGCGAGCGTCGCCGTCCCATTCAAGCGCGCACCGAGCTACAGAAAAGGGCCCCTTGTCGATGCGTCAGCTACGTGGCGGCGGTGGAATCCATGCGTCCTGCAACCCCGGCCTGTTTTGACCAAGCGGCCCCAGCGCTCGCGGCGCCCGAACTCCTGCGCGATCGCCCTTCCGGATGGCAGTTTCCCCGTCGGCGTGCGGTTGGCCAACGCCCACTGCCAGGCTTGCGCCCGGAGCAGCGAGGCTGGCCGTCTCGATCGCGAAGGAGCACGCTCGGCGCGCTCGTCGCCTACTCCCCGACTCCCACCAGCGATCTCTTTGCGAGATATGTGGCCCTCGGCGGTTTCCGTCTGAGCACCGTCTGACCCGTCCGGCGACCGACCGTCCGCAGGCGTATGAGCTTGGTATGAAGCGGCGGCACCAATGAGGGCGCTCGTAGGAGATGCATATGGGTCAGACCTGCCCCCGGTCTCGTCCTCATATGAGGTTCCGTATGACCGTCTTGCTGGTCATCGGGCTTGTCTGAGTCCCGTATGAGGCAACTGGAACCGTCTTCTGGGATGTGTTCCTCACCTGGCGCATCAGCAGCTCATACGCGCCGATCAAGGCCGCAGACGGCCACGCCGCGATCAACCGGCCCACCAGCGACGGCTCGGCCACCGCAACGTTGGCGGCCAGACTCGCCGCGCTCCCGATCACCAGCAGAGCCCAGGGAAGGAGACCACCGCGCTGACCGTGACGCGAGTCAGCCAGCAGCGTCATCGACGAAGCGACGATCATGCCGTCCACCGACACCGGCAACAGCGCCGCAGTCCACGACGTCTCCCGTACTCCAGGACCAGGGCATACATGTGCGTATACGACAAGGCCGCAGCGATCCCCGCCAGCACCACCACACAAATGGTCGTCACCCAGCGGACCGCCACATCCCCCAGCCGCATCACCGCTCACCACCCTCGACACCGCCGAGGCCGACTCCCCCACACTGGCCGGAGCCCACCTGCGGGGAGGACGAGGGGACACCCCCCGATCCAGTGCCGTCACCTGCGGGTTTCTGACCGCGGTAGCCGTCCCGGCGGATCTTGGCGTGGACCGGGGCGACCTGCACAACCGGGCCCTCGATCAAGGGCGAAAGGTTCTTATTATGTCGGGTTGGGTGCGCACAGCATCTACGCGAGAAACACCGGTCTCCTGCTTCGGCTGGCTTCGGCGGTGAGGGACACGGTGCGGGGTCTGGGAGGGCCGTCAGTACCGGCGGGTCGGTGACCTGGGCGGGACGCAGCCGCACGCTGGCCACGTCGGTGGTCGTGCCAGGCCGCACCGTGATCGGCCCGCAGACCCCGACGAACACATCCAGGGCCCGGCCGGCCGGTGCTGCGTCGCGTTGGTCTGGAGGGTTGGTCCGGTGGCCGGCGGCGCCGCACGATCCGCCAGACACCAACCGCAGCCGACGTATTCGATCACCAGTTCACCCGCAGCCGCAGGATCAACTCCGGGTCGTCGACATCGCCGAGCACCCCGCACGGGAGGGCAAGGTGTACCGCTGCGGCCGAGAGGAGGGAGCCGCCACCGAACAGCCAGAGGTTGCGCATGGGCCTCCCCACTCCGGCCGCAGCACGTACGAGGACCCCGCCGGCAGCGAGGACGGGGCCTGCGCAGCAGATCGCCATCAGCGCCAAGGCCCGGCACGCAGCCGGGTACCGGCGTTACGACGCCGCGCGCCCGCTGGTCACGTCCCCTCCCTCTTGCCGGGGCGTCACGCGCCCGTACCGGTCCTCGACCCGCCGGAGCCGGGGCAAGCTCCTAGACGAGGCCCGCATCTTCGCCGCTACGGCCACCTGACGCGACCGCTTCAGCTCGGCCTTTGTGGGCGGTGTCGAATTCGGGCAGCCAACAACCGTAATGGCGTTAGTATCCTGACGGATAGACATGGAGCGGGATGAGGGAAAGCTGCCTCGACTGCCCTGCTGGCCAATTGAGAGTGCTGGGGTCTGTGCGGGCGGCCGGTGTGATGGTGGAGTTGATGACCTCGTTTCCAGCCAGCACCAAACGCCTGGTTGTTGTGTCTGGCGTCATTTTATCGTTGTGTTCCGGGCGGTAAAGGAGAGTCAAGAAATGACTCGCCCTGTCCGTCTCGCTACAAGTTTCTCGGTTTTGTGCTGAGGTTCGAACTGATCTCCGATGATTCGACTAGGCTGCCAGTGTCACAGGTGCTTGTGCTGACTCGTTCACGTGTGCCTGAGAGACGGTTCTGCACGGCGTAGTGAGGAGTGATAAATGTCGGACGACGTCCCAGACCTTCGTTCCGTACCCGGTATCGATACGACCAGAGCGAATTCTGCGCGAATCTGGGATTATCTGCTTGGCGGCCGAGAGCATTATCAAGTCGACCGCGAACTGGCGGACGAGGTCGCAAAGTTTCTGCCCGATATTGTGGAGCAGGCTCGAGCGGACCGGTTGTTTCTGAGTCGCGTCGTCCGGTTCCTGGCCAACGATGCGGGGATTACGCAGTTCCTGGATATAGGTACCGGGTTGCCCACGGCGAACAACACTCATGAGGTGGCGCAACTTGTGAACCCCGCCTGCAAGGTCGTGTACGTCGATAACGATCCGCTGGTCCTCGCGCACGCACGTGCTCTCTTGACCAGCACGCCCGAAGGGAAAACGGCGTATCTGGACGCTGACATGCACCAGCCGGACGACATCCTTGATCGGGCTCAAAGCACACTCGATCTCTCTCAGCCGATCGCGATCACAATGCTCGGAGTGTTCTGGCACATTCTGGAAGACGCCGAAGCCGACCGGATCATGGGCCGCTTGCTGGCCCGGGTACCGTCCGGGAGTTACCTGGCCATCAGTCAGCAGACCCTCGAAATCACCGGAGAACAGGCGGCCCGGGCTGTACGGCTGTGGAATGAGCGCGGGAGCCCGCCAGGTGTGTGGCGCTCTCCCAAGCAGATCGAGGATCTCTTCCTCGGACAAGGCTTGGAACTCATCGAGCCGGGTGTGGTGACGTGCACTCGCTGGCGCCCGGAAACCGAGCAATTCGAGGTCCCGGAGACCGACCAGTTCGCCGCGGTAGGCCGAAAACCCTGATCCGTGCGGCACTGCTGACAGCAGTGGTGATCCGGCGCGTCCTAGGCGCGATCCCGTAGTATCCCCAAGTGTGCGGGGACAAGCGTGACGGTGTGCTCGCACGCATTGGTGCGCATGGGCGGCGGGGAGTGCAGCCGGGGAGCGTGATGTGATCACTGGATGGGCAGGCTGGCTGACCACCCAGGAGACGGACGCCCTGACCCGCCCGCGAATGGTCCTCGGCGTCCGGCTGAGGAGGATGCGGGAACAGAGCGGACTCGGTTCGGCCGATGCGGCGGCGGCGGTCGGTTCGCCGGCACGGTTGGAGGCCATGGAGCGCGGCCTGGTCGGGTCCGATCCCCGTGCGGTGATCACGCTCGCGGAAATGTACGGGGTCACCGATCACGGGACGCGGATGATCCTGCTGGAACTGGCCCAGTTGTCCCAGCAAGAAGGCTGGTGGGCGCCCTATCGTCAGCTGATCCGGTCTTGGTTTCTGCCGTATCTGGGGGTCGAACAGTCCGCGAAGCTCATCCGCTGTTACGCGAGGGAGGCGGTTCCGGATCTGTTACAGCATCCCGACTACGCCCGCGCGTTGATCCGGCTCCGGCATCCGGGCGCGGATGAACATGAGCTCGGCCAGCGGCTGCGGCTGCGGCTGCGGCGGCAGCAGATCATCCACGGTGCGCGGCCCGCACACCTCTGGGTGATCTTGGACGAGGCCGTGTTCCACCGTCCCCTGGCCGACGCGAGTTCCATGTTCCGCCAGCTCACCCATCTGCTGGATCTCTGCGAGCTGCCGAACGTGACCATCCAGCTCGCCCCGACGGGCGATGCCGGGTTCGAGAAGCCGGTCACCCTGGTCCGGCTTCCGGAACACGATCTCGACGACGTGGTCTTCCTGGAGCGGCTCGGCGCGGCGTTTTATCCGGAAGAGTCGGAATTCCACCGGCACGAGATGAATGCCCTGGCAGTCCAGTCCCCGCCTCCCGACCAGACCCCGGCCAGGCTGAAGGAAATGATCAGCCGGTTGTCGCATGACGCGGGCGGAAAGTGTCGGATTGCATAGAGTTCGGTAGGTTGGGTGTGCGATCCTGGGGCCAGTCAGGGTGATCCACTGACGCGGTGTTCCCTGTCTGCGAGAGCCGGTTATGGATCTACGCATACTTCCGTGGGTGACGACCGCCGTGTGACATTGCCGGGGCCTACAGGTCGGATCAGCGTGTCGGGTGTCCCTTGTTCTCGCGTGTGCGGCCCTTGATGATCTCCGGCGTACGGCTCGTCGCCCGGACTGGAGCAACGGAAAGCGAATGCGATGGCGAAGCTGCTGATTACGAGAACTCCCGCGTATCTCGCATTCATGCATTTCGTGAAGTCCTATTACTTCAGCTACGGTGCGCCCAAGCATACACAGATCATCGAGCTGGCCTCCAAGCTGGACGACCTCTACCCACCCAAGAACGACGAATTCAGGATAGAAGTCAAGCTGAGCCCGGCCTGGGTCAGTCAATTGCTGACCGGAAAGCTCGACCCACTTCCCACCGCAGAGAAGTTCAGGGCGTTCATTCTCGCCGTGGGGTGCTATGCCGTGGAGGTCGGCATCATGGACGAGGAACCGGACCGCACCAGCCTTCGGGAATGGCAGGAACTACTCCGCCAGGCCAAGAAGAAGGCCGAGCAACAGGCACGCGATGGCATCTTCGTCGATCACGAGGTCGCCGAGGCCGACCCATCAGACCCGTCCCCGGCCGGGAACGCGGCGCCGGAATTGCGTGGACCGCGTCACCTTGTGCGAGCAGAGCCGGTCGTCTTGTCGCCGAACCAGCTCAGCTATCTGATGAAGCACGGACCCTATGCCCAGACACTCGCGGTGCGTGCCGCCAAGGGCGATCCCTTCGCCCAGTATCAGGAGGGCGTGCT
Source organism: Actinomadura sp. KC06 (assembly GCF_004348735.1). Classification (GTDB taxonomy): domain Bacteria; phylum Actinomycetota; class Actinomycetes; order Streptosporangiales; family Streptosporangiaceae; genus Spirillospora. The sequence continues at coordinate 1,503 of NZ_SMKT01000021.1, read as the reverse complement.
TTTCGGCTGCGACGGACGGTTCCACGACACCGCGGTTGCCCTGCTCAAAAGCGCGGCAGCAGCCGGCCTGGAGCCCGCCTTGGAACTCTGGGAGGCCAGCCGCACCGGGCCTCTGGGGCCCGCGGCTGTAGCGCACGCCCGTGCCCTCGCCGATCAGTACCGAGATCAGGGCGAAGACCGGGCACGCGCCACCTTCCGGTCGTGCGCGACCCAGGCAACGGTGTGCGACGGCACCAATCAGACTCCTCCGTCGCCGTAGTACGGCCGACTGCCAGGGGTGCGCCGTACGCCATGACCGCCGCACCAGGTGCTGCTAAAACGACCACCCCGCCCGCTTGCCTCCCGTGATATTTGTTTGGCCCTAAACCAGTTGTTGCCCCTTCGTCGATGCCAACCATTTCAGATGCCTTCCGCAGGCTTTAGCTGCTTTTCGCAGTGTTCGGTTTATGCACTTTGTTTTATGTTTCCTTGTTTGTCGTGCATGTGGTGACATGGTGCGGCAAAGTGAGGCCCGTGATTCGAGACATCCCGTCCTTGGAGACACACGACCATGGCCGGTGCCCGTTCAACCGGCCAGGGTCTTGTCCTGATAACGCACGCCCTCGTGACCTCGACGAGGCCATATTGGAACTCGTACTAACGAGCCATTGGATGCTGGCTACCGGACGCCGTCTTGACCAACACCCGACGCTGCATGCGCTGGAAGCCGAAGAACTCATCGACTTTTGGGCCGACGACCGACTGGCCGCACCCGCCTTCTCCGGTAGGACTTCGTGATGCGACAGGTGACCCGAATCCTGACCGGCTACGACAAGAATGAGCGCCCGCCTGCCCACCCTCGCCATCACTTGCTGTGCGGCCTCGACATCTCTGGCTACTCCAGATGCGACCAGCGCACGCAGATTTTCCTGAGGCGTTTCATCTATCGAGTCTTTCGCGAGGCACGTAGAAGCGCCCGCATCGCGACGTGGCTGTGTCACGTCGAGGACAGGGGCGATGGAATTCTCATGGTCGCCGACCCGAGGGTGGGGCCGGAGGCAATATTCCCGTCCTTCATCGCCAGCGCAAAGGAAAGCGTACGAGCGCACAACGCTCAGGTCCCTCCCAACGAGTTGCGACTGCAACTGCGCATGGCCATTCACGCAGGCTACCTCCACAGAGACTCTCGCGGATTCTCCGGAGACGCGGCCAACCATCTCGCTCGCCTGCTCGACGCCCCCGCGTATAAAGATCAGATGACCGAACACGCGGCTTCGTTCGCCGTAATCGTCTCCGACGACCTTTATCGACAGGTCGCCAGCTACCGCCTCATCGACCCAAGCCGTGCCACTCTCATCAGGGCTAGCGTCAAAGAAACGCAATGCTCCGCCTGGATGATAATCCCTTGAGAATCATTATTGGGCGGCGCGGAAGCCGCAGTACGCATGAGGGGTCAATCGAGCGGTCTCTATGAGAGTTGGAGCGGATCTACCGTCCGGTCGTCTGGGTTTGTTGGGTGGAAGC
>NZ_SMKT01000219.1 GCF_004348735.1 Actinomadura sp. KC06 | reverse complement strand
CCTCCCCCTCGATCCGCGCCACCAGGCTCGCCCGCCCCGGATGCGACTCGAAGATCCGCGCCTCCAGCCCGACCTCCGCGAGCCGCTCCGCGACATACTCCGCCGCCACCCGCTCCCCCGGCCCCGAATGATCTCCCGGGTTGCTGGTGTCGATCCGGATCAGCTCCTGACAGAGCCGGACGACCTCGTCCTCAGCGGTCGGCTGCTGGGCCACAGTGCTCACCTCGCGTAGTCGCGTACCCGTCCCATGGTGCCCGCCGATCGACTTCGCCGCGACTCGCCACCTTTGGTATGGTGAAGCCCGCCGCAGCCCGCTGCGGCCTGCAACCGGTCCGGGTGGCGGAATAGGCAGACGCGCTAGCTTGAGGTGCTAGTGCCCTTCACGGGGCATGGGGGTTCAAGTCCCCCCTCGGACACAGAATTGCCCCATGAAGCTCGGCGGGAAGAGCCTAACCACGCCGGGTCCGTTCCTCCCTGATGGCCCAACCTGAGCGATCACAACCATATTCAGGTCGTTTGGCGTGCAGGGAAAGTGCGGCCTCGCCTGGTCCGGCGCCTGCCAAACCGGGGTCGAGGCTGGCGAGAAGCCCAGGGAGGACGGTGAGCAGCCGGTCTTCACGCACGTAGAGATTCTTCGGCTGATCCGGCTGCGAGCTTGGCGCTGGTGTGGCCGTGGCGACCCAGTGCGAGTCCATCCGCCGCATGCGATCCCGCACGCCACCAACCCGGCCAGCACATAGGTGCGGCAGCCACCGTCCCGCGTGGGCCTGGCGGTACGGATCGTCTGCGCGGCCAGGAAGTCCTCGTCGCTGACCAGCGCAGAATGCGAGGGCAGCTCGGAGATCACCCACTCCTGCACCGGGTTCCAGCGCCGCACCACCTGGCGGAACAACACCAGCTCGCGCATGACGCCTCAGCTCTGAACGGCCCTCGGTCACCGGCGAAACCCCCTGCGGACCTTCTTCGCCGCGTGTTCGGCCTGCTCGCCGACCTGCCCGGTGCCGACCTCGGCGCGGTCGGCCCGGCCGCTGCAGCCGTTGAGCCGGACATCGATGCGCATGAGAGTTCCCCAGGTCCGCCCGCCCTCGCCGGCTCGGTCCGCCGCCGCACGTGCGGTGTATCACACCTGGTGATGAGTTGTTCTGAGACCGCCTGTGTCCGGGGAGGCGCCGTTGCGGTGTGCTGTGAGAGAGGGCTCCGCCGCCGCGTCCCCGCCTTGGCCGCACCGCGGGCCCGCCCTCGATGCCGGTCGGACCGGGGCGCGAAGCGCCCCGAAGCAGAGGGTCGCCACAATGAAGGGAACGAGACGCTCGTGACCATTGACAGGCAGTCGGCCGCCATCGCCGGACGGCTCAGGCTCGGCACCGGCTTCGCCGATTCCGAACGCGATCAGATCGTCGAGTGCTTCACACCGCTCTGGACCCGGCTTCGGTCGTTCGAGCATGCCGCGGTCCAGCTCGAACTCAGCGTCAAGGACCGCGGGGGCGCCGGCCCTCTGATGACCCTCACCTGCGAGATCGCCGACCGGCCCGGCCTGGTGGCGACATCGGCCGAACACGACGTCACCGCCGCGCTGTTCGAGGTGCGGGACGGTCTCATGCACCAGGTCGAGGACGCCAAGACCCGCCGCGAACCCCGGATGCGACCCGGATCCCGCCACCGGCCGGCATGAGCGTGCACGCCCTCGGCCCGCCGCATCCGGGCGACCCGGGGGACTCAGCGGCTTCCGTGTCCTCGGACGGCGGAGCGCGGGCAGTCAAGGTGTGGTCCATCCCGCCGAGGCCCGACGACGGAGAGCCGGTCGCCGCCAAACGACACGGGATGCGGACTGCCGCTGAACGCGCAACCGCGATCAGCCTGTCACCGCCGTCGACGCCACAACGGGTGTTGCGGCCGGGTGGCGGGGGCGCACGGCGCTTGATGGTGGCCGGTGGTCCCGCACGAATGACGGCGGTGGATCGCGACCCAGTTGATCACGCTGCCTGGAAGCTGACGCGTCGCACCGGTCGCTGTGAGCGGGCGGGGGCCGGTCGATGATGGTCAGCCGGTCGGTTGGTCGGCGGCGGCCAGCCAGCCGAGCCGTTCGGACATGTTCCGGGCGCAGGTGACGACGGCGTGTACGTGATCGGAGTCGTCGGCCGCGCGCCACAGGATCGACCAGGGGTAGTACGAGACCGGGTCGGTGAGCGGGCGCCAGATCGTCCCCGGCAGTGCGGAGATGCAGGACGAGGGCACGCAGTACAGGCAGCGGCCCTGGGCGACCAGGGCGGACGCGGCGTGGACGCTGTCGACGGTGCCCTCGTGCACCGTCGGGGTGAAGCCGGCGGCCCGGCACATCTCGACGGTGAACTGGTTGAACTCCGGGGCCTTCATCTCCTCGGCCAGCAGCAGCGGTTCGCGGGCGAGGGCCTCGACCGGCACCGCGTCCAGGTCGGCGAACCGGTGCCCGCGAGGGACCAGGACTCCGAGACGGTCCAGGCGGAACAGGTGCGAGGCGACCCCGCTCGGCGCCAGTGCGGCACGGCCGATGCCCACGTCCAGACGCCCGTCGACGAGCTGCTGATACTGCTCGGGGACGCCGACCTCGACCTGGTGGATCACCAGGTCCGGGTAGCGGGCCTGCGCCTCATGGAGGATCTGCGGCATCGAGTCATAGCTGGCGTCGATGATGCCCACCCGCAACGCCGGTGAGGTGCCCTGCGCGGTCCGGGCGACCCGGGCGGCGCGCTCCACGTGAGCGAGGATCTGCCGCGCCTCGACCAGGAACGCCGCCCCGGCCGGGGTCAGGGCGACGTAGTGGGTGGTGCGCTCCAGCAGCCGCACGCCAAGTTCCCGCTCCAGCCGCTGGATCTGCTGGCTCAGCGCCGACTGGACGATATGCTCGCGGGCCGCCGCGCGGCCGAAGTTGAGCTCCTCGGAAACGGCGACGAAGTAGCGGAGCTGGCGCAGTTCCACATCTCCTGCCTTCTGAGCTGGAACAGCGAGACCTGCTCGCGGGGCCCACCTCGCGGCGTGCTTTTAGAGGGGTTCACTGATCCAGTGCCAGACGCCCCCCTGGTGCCGTGCGCGGACGAGTTGGGCGCCGCTGGAATCGGCGAGCTCGGCGACCGCCCGGATCAGCTGACGATGGAAGTCGTTAGGCAGGTGCGAGTCGGACGAGCCTTCCAGGAGGGACACGCTGACCTTGGCGTCGTCGCGGAGCTGCGCGGTCAGCCGTCCGGTCTCGTCCAGGCGGAGCATCACGATCGCATCAGCGCGGACGATGTCATGGCCGCCGCTGGCAGCGACCCAGACCTCGGTCACCGTTCCGCTCATGGACCTCACCTCCCCGGCTCCCGACAATCCGCAGGGCCACTACCCAACATAGGCGGTTCGACATCACGTCCGTCAGAATCGCGACGACGACATGCGGCCCCTGACATGCGGCGCAGACGGGACGTGCGGCCCAGACGGGCGGCCGCGGGGTCACGTCCGCCACCGCCGGTTATCGCCCCCACTGATCGAGCTTGCTCGGATCGCCCGTTGCGGCGGGCCGGGTATCGAGCTCAACTGGTAGTAGGCGCCAATCACGCGTCCGATTCCGGAGCGGAAGATCATGACCACGATCGTGCCCGTCGGCGATCCACCGCGTCCGGAACTGGAGTACTGATCAAACGGCAGCGCGTCGCGGTGCTCGGAGGGGGCTCTCGATGAACCACGAAATGAGAGTCCGAATCATGACCTTGAGCGTGCCGACCAGCCCGAACGGATCGGCGCCACATTGTGAGCATGTGGACGGGCTGGCGCCCGTCACTCCACGATCGCGCGGCTGCACGGTGTGCGAGGCGCGAGGAGGCGGGTGGACGGCCCTCCGGATCTGTCTGACCTGCGGCTGGGTGGCGTGTTCCGACGACTCACCGAACCGGCACGCACAAGCGCATTACCAGGAGACCGACCATCCGCTCGCCGCCGCGATGGAACCGGGATCCACCTGGAGATGGTGCTACGTCCACGAACGTCTGGTCTGACTCCGGCCAGTTTCCAGTGGTCGACGGACCGCCAAGCCGAGCCGCTCCCGGTTCCACGCTCGGCGTCCTAGCCCGGCCGGTGGCGTCCAACCGGTCATCTCCCGGGGAGAAGGGACGTTCGGAAAACGGCTGTTTCCCCCGCCGCCGAGGGAGGGGGTTGAATGAAAATGAACGGGCATGCCGGCCCGGTAGCCGTATCTTCTGTGGCGCATTGGGGCCGCTGCTTCGACCGGTTCGGAAGACCGATCCTGGCAGTCACCGAATTCATGGCTCGTCGAGGAGTTCGGTCATGGACATCATCGCCTGGATCATTAACCTGAGTTCGCCGAACAGCGGTGTGTGATGCCCATAGCGGGTGGCGTCGCCCTCCTGACGATCGGCGCGATTCTCACTTTCGCCGTCACGGGGTCCATACGCGATATCGATCTGCACGCGGTGGGCACCATTTTGATGGCCGCCGGTGCGGCGGTGCTGCTGCTTCCGCTGGTCATGCGCGGCATGTCGCCCCCGAAGCGATGGTCCGCCCGCAGCCGCCAGGACGCCATCGACGAGGCGGACAACGGGCCGCGGAACTCCGCCGCGCCGCCGCACCGCGACAGCCCGCCCGACGCTGACGGCCCGACCCGCCAAGACCGCGCCCGGCCGCGACGCAGCCGACGCTAGACAAGGGTGCCCGCATGAACATCGCCGGTGAACACCGCCTGACAGGTCCTGAGGCTGGGCCCGGCCGCGAAGGTTTGTGGAAGCGCCGTCCCCGCATCAGCGGTTCCGCCGCACTCGCGGCGCCCGGCTGTCACCCCGAGTTCGGTGACCGTGACCAGGCCCGACAAAGAGGTGCCCGATGACCATGAAAGATGAATACCTGCGGCTGATGAGGGGGCTCATCGGCGGCATGGCCATTGCGGTGGCCCTCGTCTGCGCGCTCATCGCGGCGGTCGCCATCGTCGTCTCCTGACGCGACCGAGGGCCGGGAACCACGACGTAAGGACGGCCCGCCCGGTCGGCAACCGTCACCGGCCGGCGCGCAGACGGGTTGCGCGGCGGCTTCGACTCCGGTGCGGGTGCGGGCTCCCCGATCAGGATCGAGCCCGGACCGGGACGCCCGCCGTATGGTCGGGCGCCCCGGAACCGGGCTCGGCTTGGCTAGATCGCCTGGGCTGTAGCCAGCGCGATTCGCCGAGGCTATACAGCGATGTCGGCGTGGATGTCCGGAGTGGAGTGGACGGTGAGGGCGCGACCGAGCGCGGTGAGGCGGAGCTGCGCGGCGACCTGGGGGCCCGGGGCGGCGAGGCGCACGGTGACGCCGAGCCCTGCGGCGCGGCGCTGGATGCCGACCAGTACGGCCAGTCCGGCCGCGTCGGCGGTCGCCACCTCCCTCAGGTCGAGGATCAGCAGGCGGCCGCTGTGGCGCAACACGCCGATCAGGTGCTCGCGCAGCGCTGGAGCGGCGGCGCCGTCCAGGGCGCCCGACAGCGCGACGATGGTGTGGCCGGGACGCCGGTGGGCGGGCATCCTCACTTCGTCGGGGGCCCGCACAAGGGCCGCGGTGGCGGGCGTGAGGGCGGGCGCGGTGACGGGCGCGAGGGCGGGCGCGGTCGCGGTGGCGGTGGCGGTGGCGGTGAGTGTGGTCATGGTGATCTCCGATCACGGGTGGGCGGGCGCGTCGGCCCGGACGGCCGGATGACGGACCGGCCGGGCGGCGGAGCGGATCAATGTGCCGCGAGGCGTTCCTGCAGTCGTCCGCCCTCGGACTCCCAGTCGCTCTCGGAGACCGTCGGGGCGCCGGCCCGGTCCATCCGGCCGGGTGGCGGAGTGAGGGCGGCCAGCAGGTCAGGAGTGTGCAGGAGGTTGTGCGGGTGGGACGCCAGCTCCATCGACGCCTCGGCCTCGGCCTGCGGTGTGGAGACCGGGACGGTGAACAGGTCCACGCGCCGGCCGTCGGCCTGGATCGCGGTGAGCAGCCCGGAGGGCAGGGAGTCGAACCAGCTCAGCCGCACCACCCGGGTTTCGGCCGGGCCGTCGATCCGCAGCCGGCGAGGGTGGCCGTCCCAGTCGTCCACCCGGAGCAGGACGTGGGTGATGGGACGCTGGTCGTCGATCGGGCCGTGGTCCTGCAAGGCCAGGATCAAGCCCGGCAGTTCCGCGACCGGGTCGGTCGAACGGGGCCACCAGGCACCGTCCAGCACGGGCCGCGCCGAGCCGGGAGGGGTCGCGGGACGCAGCCGCAGCCGGGGAGTCGAGGGTGGTGACAGGCTGATCGTGGTGCGGCGTTCGGTGGTGGTCCACATGGCAGGCGCCTTCCTTGGGCTTCCGATCGGGGTGGTGGGTCGGATTCTCAGCGGAGGCGCTTGCGGGTCAGCGGGCGCAGTTGCGTGAGGCGGGCCATGCCCAGAAGCAGGGTGACCGCTATCCCGGCGGCCATGGCGGCCATGAGCACGACCGCCTGTGGCAGGACGCCGCTCATCCCGGCGAAGGAGATCCGCACATCGCCGGTGTTGCTCACCACGAGAACCATGAAGAGGATCAAGATGGCGGCGACGGCCCACAGCTCGGACCACACCACGCTCGTGCGGGCCGCCTCCACCGTCCGCGGCGACGGCGGCGACTCGCGCCGATCGGGGACTCTGGGGCCAGGTGGTCTGAGCTGCGACACCGAGCCGGTCTGGCCATTGGCGCGCGGCTTGTGCGAGGTCTGCATGGCTCCCCCTCTCCGGGGGGCGGGCCGGTGTGACGGATCAGCCCTCAGAACGGGATGTCGTCGTTTACCGGATACTTTTATCCTACCCGAATAATTGCCAACATACGGAAAACGGAAATAGTTTCTGGGTGATTCGCTCACGCATCGAGGCCGTCGACGCCGGAGCGCGAGAAACCCGCTCCATTTCAGCCGATTTCCGGTCCAGCCGGCGGGTTATCAGCGCGAGTGATGGGTTGTGCATGGATTGGCTGTGTCCATCCTCGGGTCCCCGGGCTTGGGTGGACGGTGCCGGCCCACGTGCCCGGGGGAAATTGGGCCGAAGGTTCCAGGGCCGTCCGCTCCTCCCCGAGCCGGCGGCCCTGGACCAGCCCGCCCGTCGTGAACGAGGGTGTCATGATCGCCGATCGCCACGGGTGAACCGGAATAGGCCGACCTTGGACGAGTTGGACGACGAAGACGGGGGACCCTGACCCCATCAGGCCCAGGGAAGGAGTCATGATGATCCAACTGGCTGACATCCGGGAATGGCGCACCCACACCGTCCTGGACTCCGGCGGACACAAGATCGGCACACTGGAGTCGGTCTACGTCGACACCAGCACCGACGAACCCGCGATGGCCACCGTGCGGATCGGCCTGCCCACCCGCCACCGGCTGACCTTCGTTCCGCTGGACGGCGCGACCGCCGGGCCCGGCTACGTGCGAGTCGCCCACGACAAGGCGCTGGTCAAGCACTGCCCGGCGATCGGCACCGATGACGTCCTGCCCGCCAAGGACGAGGAAGCCGTCTTCCGGCACTACGGCCTGGACTACCAGCCCGGCGCCGGCGGCGAACGCCAGCTCGCCCGCCGCTGACCGCTCCCGTCCCGACGACCGAACGGGCACACCCATGATGCTCCTCTTCCTCCTTGTGGTCATCGCCGCGCTGGTGCTGGCCATCCTCGGCATCCTCATCGAGGGCATGTTCTACCTGCTCATCATCGGCGCCATTGTCCTCATCGCCGATGTGGCGCTCCTGGCCCTGCGTTCGACCAGGCGCCGGCGACCGCTCCGCTGACGCCCCCGCCGCAGGGGCGGCCCGGATAGCGGCCAGGTGTCAGTCCGGGTCGTCGCGTCGAGGCGGGTCGAAGTCGACGTCGACGTTCTCGAAGCCCTTGTGGCGTTCGGTCTCGGCGTAGGAGGTGTAGGCGCGCCGGTCCCCGGCGGTCAGTTCGACGTTGTCGGTGAAGGGCGTCAGCAGGCTACGGGGCCACAGCCGCCGCTCACGGACGACGTTGATCTCGGCGCTCAGCACGAAGACGACCGCGCCCAGATAGATCCACGTCAGCAGGCCGAGCACGATGCCGAACATGCCGTAGGTGGCACTGGCGCCCTTGAGCATGTGACCGAGCAGGAACGTCCCGGCCCACTGAATGATCTGCCAGACCAGCGCCGCGGCGATCGCCCCGGTCCGGACCTGCGCGATGGTGAGCCGCCGGGCGGTCAGCACCCGGAACGCCACCGTGAACAGCACCACGTTGAGGGCAACGGCCACCACGATGGCCGCCGCCCGCACACCGGCGCCGAAGACGCCACCGGAAGCGGTCACCGCCGACAGCAGCGTGGTCACCAGGATCACCGCGCCGCCGACCGCCAGCAGCACCAGGCTGCGCACCCTGGCTGCGATGGGATTCGGCCGGGAGTTACGCGGAACTCCCCATATCTTGTTCAGCGCGTTCTGGGTGGCCTGCACGACGCCCAGCCCGCCGAACAGGCTGCCCACGACGCCCGTGACCAGAGCCAGGAAACTGCCGTGGAAGGAATGGATGTTCGCGCCGATCTGGTCCCCGATCACCGGGAACTGCGCAAGCGCCGAATCCAGCACGCGTTCCTGCAGCCCGGGGCTGCCCTCCAACGCGAACCCCAGACCGGTGACCAGCAACAGCAGCAACGGGAACAGCGACAGGAACCCGTAAAAGGTGATCAACGCCGTGAGATACCCGCCCTGGTCGTCCACGAATTTGTACACCACCGCCAGCGGCAGACCCGCCCAGCGATGCCGCCTCTGATAGGCGTCCACGCGGCCGACCACTCCCACACGGCCCTTCTTCCCTCAGCAGCGCTCGCCCAACGCCCGATCGCCCGGTTCCGGCGAGCGGCCGCCTCCTGTTCGGTCGGCGACGTCCGACAGCCGTAGCCGCGCCTCGGCCCCTACTCGGCAGGCCACTTGTAGCGGAGGCACCACTGATGAACCGGCAGACCGATGACGTTCACCTCCACGACGCGGTCAGCGGACGTATGAGCCTCGCGGACGATTTCGTCCACGCGCTGATCCTCGGTCATGCGCGGCACGCGGGCCTCCTCTTCCGAAGGGCCGGACGTCGACGTCCTCGAAGAAGGACGTCTGCTCGTGGCCAAGGTCCGCCAGGCGGGAGTAGGCGCCTCGGACCGGTGTCCTCAGCGAGCAGGCTGCCCTCGGCAACGTCCAGTGGCAGGAAGCCGGCCGCGATCTGGACCGGCACGTCGCCCGCGTACATTGCGCCCCGGCGTACCAGCACCTCGGTTCCTTCTCGGACACCCAGCCGCTCGGCGTCATCGTCCGGAGCGGGCGTTCGCTCGCGAATACGCGCCGCTGGTGCTCCGCATTGAATGGGGCGCAGGGTTAGACCGCGCGTTGTGAGCGGCTTATGCTACGTGCGACGGCGGCAGTCGTCTGTCGGCCGCTCCAGACCCTGGCGGCGTATGTGCATACGCTCCAGGGAAGGGCTGTCATGACGGCTTTCGAACCCTCGCCCCTATCTTCCGTTCCACTGGCGGTGCGAACGCGGCTGGACACCACGACCGGCGACCGCGTCCGAGCCGGGTCGCAGGTCAGTCTCCGGCGGACGGACGTCGACTGCGGTGCCGAGGCGACGGCGACGGTGCTGGCACTCGCCGGCGAGATCGACGCCTCCAACAGCGGCTGGCTGACCGTCCGGCTCAGCGCCATGATCGCCAGCGCGTCCACCGGCCACGCCGGCGCGGCGCCGAGCGGTGGTGTGGTCATCGATCTCACGCGCGTCAGGTTCTGCGACGCCAGCGGTATCACTGCCCTGGTCAAAGCCTTCAAACATGCTGAGAGCATGCACCTGGTCCTGGAACTGGCCGGAGCCACGGGCCGGGTCGACCGCATCCTTTGCCTGACCGGCATCGACGACGTCCTCACCCTGCATACAGGGCCGGCGGACGCGTTGAAGGCGCTGTGCAGCCCAGCGTGACCGCCACACGGCTCGGCCTGCCGAACGCGCATCGCACCGTCTGTCCCGGCACTACCGCGCGGCCTATGAGGTCGCGACTTGCGGGCTTGCCGGAGCCGTGGTCAACGTCAGCCGGTGGCGTGCGGTGGCGCGGGCTGTACCGCATCCAAGAGCACCTGCCCTTGCACGACGTGATCGGCCATCAGCCGACTGTCGGCGAACTGCTCGGCCTGCTGGCTGGTGTGAACGCACACCGCGACCCGCCCGTCCCGGAAAGCGTCCGCGGCAACTGACCGGCCCTGCACTCCACCGGTGAGGTGGCGTTGCGGCGCGGGTGCGTGTTCGAGCGTGCAGGTGGACGGTTTGGCCTGGTGAGAGACCTCCTCAGAGGCAAGATCGGGTGAGCGGGAGGCTGCGTGGAGGCATGGGTGCGGCGTGCTCGGGTATGCGGTGCGCTCCAGAACCGGAGAAAGCCGTAGATCTACCCAGCGAAGGAGGAGGCGAGGGTCATGACCTCGATGACCTCACCGGGGCTGACCGTGGACCGGCCGAGAGCGCGTGGCCGGCCCGCACCGGCCTTGACGGAGGGACGCAAGTCCACCACGGCCGTGGTGGTGATGTGGGTCATGGTGGTGGTGCCGCTCGCGGCGTTGGCCGCGGCCGTGCCGGTGGCGTGGGGCTGGGGCTTGGGCCCGCTCGACGTGCTCCTCGCGATTACCGGGTATGTGATCGCGGGGCTCGGCGTCACCGTCGGGTTCCACCGCTACCTCACCCATGGGTCGTTCAAAACCGGCCAGCCGGTGCGCGTGGCCCTGGCGGTGGCCGGGAGCCTGTCCGTGGAGGGGCCGGTGATCGGATGGGTGGCCGACCACCGCCGTCACCACGCCTTCGCCGACCGCGAGGGCGACCCGCACTCACCGTGGCGGTTCGGGCACAGCGTCCGCGGCTTGGCCAAGGGCATGGTGTTCGCGCACGTCGGCTGGATGTTCAACCGCGATTTCACCAACCGGGAGCGATTCGCCAAGGACCTGCTCGCCGACCCTGCGATTCGCCGCGTGGACCGGTGGTTCCCGATCCTGGCCGGGGTGTCGCTGCTGACGCCACCGGCGGCCGGGCTGCTGATCACCGGGACCTGGACGGGTGCCGCGACCGCGTTCTTCTGGGGGTCCCTGGTCCGGATCGCCCTGCTGCACCACGTCACCTGGTCGATCAACTCGGTCTGCCACGTGTTCGGCGACCGGCCGCTGACCACCCGCGACCGCGCCACCAACTTCTGGCCGCTGGCGATCCTGTCGTTCGGCGAGAGCTGGCACAACGGCCACCACGCCGATCCCACCAGCGCCCGGCACGGCATGCTGCCGGGTCAGATCGACCCCTCGGCCCGGTTCATCCGGTGCCTGGAGATGCTCGGCTGGGCACGCGACGTGCGCTGGCCCACCCAGGCCCGCATCGCCGCCCGGCGCCGTGAAACCGACCACGGCCCCGTCCGAGAGCCCACCGCCCCGCCCCACCGCCGCAG
>NZ_SMKT01000218.1 GCF_004348735.1 Actinomadura sp. KC06 | reverse complement strand
CGGGCTGCTGCGGGGCGGGCGGCGGCTCCGGTAGAGGGCCGGTGGTGACGCGGTCCAGCGTGATGATGGACGGGTCGCACTCGACGGCCGTGAGGGTGCGTCCTCCGCCGGGCGCCGACTCGACCAGGAGCAGGGCGTGGTCGGGAAGGTGCTGGAGGGTGACGGGCTCGACGGCGTACTCGTACACGCGTTGCGTCGTGTCGGCGTCGCTCCAGTTGGTGCCCTGCGCGTAGGCGTAGGCGGCCGACCAGTTCCGGGACGTCGACGTGGCGGTCCCCTCGGTGTCGCTGGTGCTGGTGGAGCCGCCCCGGTTACTGCCGCGCTGGTAGGACGCGGAGCGCTCGGGAAACATCCCGAACATCTCGCCGCCCGAGTGGCTGGTGCCCGACGAGCGGCTCGTCCCCCAGTTCCGGGACGTGCCCGTCGTGCGGCTCGTGCTCAGCGTCTCGGAGTCGGCCTCGCCCTCGGTGCCGGTGGACGTGTGCGATTCGTTCCCGCCGATGTTCTTGGTGATCTGCGACAGGACGAAGCGGTGGTCGCGTCCGATGAAGTCGGCGGCGCGGGCCGCGTCCTCGTGGTTGCCGAGCCGCATGAAGGCGACGGCCCCGCCGCCGATCATCTCCGCGGACGTCTCGCGGAGCCGCCGGAACAGCAGGGTCAGCGGGACGCCGCGCCGCTCGCACGCGTCCGACAGCCGTTCCAGGTGGCGGCGGGCCAGCTCGTCCGCGCCGGCGACGACGAGGGCGGGCGTCGAGTCCCGCGAGGCGGTGATGCGGTGGGTGACCCATTGCACGATCAGGTCGGTGAGCAGCTCGGACCGGACGTTGCGGGCCTGGCTGTCCAGCGCGATGCAGGTCAGGTATCCCGCGCCCGCCTTCGCCGGCTCGGCGCCGAGGTTCTCCAGCGGGTGGACGTAGGACTCGATCCGCGACAGGTTCGCGTGCGCCTGGCGGCGGTACTCCACGGTGAACAGCTCGCTCGCGATGTGACGCCGTTCGTCGCGCGTCAGGACGTCGCCGTCGTCGGGTTCGCCCATCAGCGCGCGGAGCGCCGCCGCGAGCCGGCCGAGGGTGACGTCGTCGCCGAGGGCGGCGCAGATCTTGGCCAGGATCCGGTCGTCCATGCTGCGTTCGGCGCGGGCCGCGTCGGGCGTGCCGCCGTGCATGGACTCGACGATCGCGTCCACCAGGTCCTGCGGCGACATGTCGGTCAGGAGGCTGGACGAGGACTGGCGGCTCGGCAGAAGCTGCACGTCCACCGCCATCCCGGCCTCCTGCGACAGCTCGGCCAGCTCCCTGCTGACGACCTCCCGGGACAGGTCGAGCACCAGCAGCGGCTGGACGGCGAGCGTGGACGTCCCGTACGTGGTGAGCAGCGCCTCCCACGCCCAGAGCGTCCCGCCGAACACGTCCAGGCGGTGGGCGGGGCGCCTGGCCGCGCCCCATTCGGGCAGGCCGTCCAGCCGCGCGCGTTCGGCGGACTCGTGCGCCTGCCTGCGCGCCTGCCACTGGCGGGCCTGGTCCTGGTAGCCGGTCGCGTGCTGCCGCCGGGCCAGCTCGTGGGCCTCGCGGGCGTCCTGCCGCTGCCGGACGGACCATGACGTCAGCACCAGGCCCGGCGACGCGGCCATCGCGGCGAGCACGAGCGTCCCGAGCGGGACGGTGCTCGGAATCGTGAAGGCGGCGGCCCCCAGGCCGGCGATCAGCGCGAGGATCCCGGCGGCGCCGAGGCTCAGGGGGAGGGTCCGGCTCCGGTGGCGGCGCGCGAGCCGCTCGGTCTCCGCGACGCGGCGGGCCAGGTACTCCGGCAGCGGCCGCTCCCGCGGCGGGGCCTCGGGGAAGGGCCGCAGGAACCACCAGCGGTCGCGGAACACCCAGCCGAGGCGGGGCTCGGGGGTGAAGAGCCGCCCGACGCGCGTCCGCGGCCCTCCGTGATCGACGGGTCCACCCCTCACGACGCTGAACTCCCGTCCTGTCTCGGTGCGCAAACCACCCAAGCAGATTGACACGGGACTTGTCAGGCCGTCCGTCCCGTTTCGACCTTCCCATGGGGGGCCTTGCTCAATAGCCTGACAGGCCATGACCGTGGATCGGGACGGGACCGCAGCCAGGATCGACCGTCCGGCCGCACCAGCCGACGAGGAGCCTCCGCCGCCGCCCGACCGTCCCGGCGCCGAGGGCTCGCCGTCGCGAGCCGCGAGCCGCGCCGCCGCCCGCGCCTCCGACCGTCCCGGCGCGCCCGAGCCGCCCGGCGGGGCCGATCTGCCCGGCCCGCGCGTGGCACCGGACGACGACTGGCGGGAGCCCGCCGACGAGGCCGAGAGTGGCGACCGCGTGCCTGACCCGCCCTCGCAGAGGCCCGCGCGGGCGGTGGATCGGCCGTTGTTCCCCACGGTGACGGACCATTCCGGGTACATGTTCTCCGAGCGTGAATTCGCGTTCGCCGGTGTCTCTCCGGAGCAGGTGTGGGACATGCGGATGCATCGCGCTCCGCTCGGAATGCGTCCCGAGCAGTGGGACGAGTGCGTCGTCGAACTGCGCGCCGCGCTGGCGTACGACGGGTTCGGCGACGCCGAAGTCCGGCTTCAGGGGCCGGGTGCGCGGTTCTGCTCGCAGGATCCGAGGAAATGGTTCCCGCAGAGCGAGAGCGAATTGCGGGCCAGGGTCATCCAGCGTCACCGTGGCGCGTCGGACGACGAACGCCTCCGACGGGCGGACGCCGCCGTCGCGAAGTACCGGGCCGCGGGGTTCTCCCAGGAGCGGCCCAAGCCGATCACCGCGTTCTTCGACAGCATGTACGCGCTGGACGCCGCCTGCGAGCCGGACGCCTACGAATTCCAGATCACCGGCCAAAGCCTCGCCGGACGATTCCACGACGGCGAGCAGAACACCCCTGACCCGCAGCAAGTCGCCCCGGCACTGCGCGGCTGGGTGAGGCGCTGGGAGGGAGCGACCGGCCGTGGAGTGTCGCTGTCCATTGCCGATCGGCATCACGCGGGCGCGGGTCTGCGCGAGGATGACTGGATGGTGATCGGACCGGAGGACGAGAGGCGCGGGGAGAAGTGACGCCACGAGTCGAGACGTATTTTTCGGTGGACGTCGAAGCGGACGGGCCGATTCCCGGGCCTTACTCGATGCTCAGTTTCGGGATGGCGGCCTGCGGGACGTTCGACGGCGCGGAGTTCACGTCGTCCGACCCGGCGGAGCGCACTTTCTACGCCGAGCTGAAGCCGATCGGCGACGATTTCGTCCCGGAGGCGCTGGCGGTGAGCGGGCTGGATCGCGAGCAGCTCGCCCGCGAGGGCCTCGACCCGGCGAAGGCGATGAGCGACGCGGCGGCATGGGTGAAGGAGACCGCGGGCGGCACCCTGCCGGTGCTGGTGGCGTATCCGCTGGCGTACGACTGGATGTGGCTGTACTGGTATTGGATGCGGTTCACGTCCCGCTCGCCGTTCGGCCATTCACGCCATCTCGATATCAAAACCCTTTACGCGGCGAAGGCCAACGCGATGGTCGCCGAATCGACCAAGCGGCAGATGCCCGCCGCGCTGCTGTCACGCCTTCCGCACACCCATAACGCGCTTGACGACGCGATAGAGCAGGCGGAACTGTTCCAGAATCTGATGCGCTGGGACGGCTGACATGTGGGACGCCGTGCGCGGCCTGCCGGTCTGCCGCCTGCTGGAGGTCCCCCGTCCGGACGAGGAGGCGGGCGGCCGCGACGAGTGGCGCGACCAGCGGCTCGCCGCGCTCGTGTCGGCGTACCACGCGGGCGAGGAGCCGGTGCTGGTCGGCTGGCGGCGCCCGCAGCCGTCCGGTCCGACGGAGGTGTTCGTCGGCGGCGACGGCCTCCTCGCCAACTATGACAGGGCCGACCATGACGGGCGGTCGGCGACGCTCAGCCTCCCGGCCGGTGGACGCGGCGTGATGCTCCCTGACGGGATCGCCGAAGACTCGATGCCCTGCTGGGTGAGCATCGGCGCCATCGCGGACGGCCTGCTCGTCGACGACGACACGCCAGATGAACCCGCAAGGCCGTCCCTGGAGGACGGTCTCCTCTCCGTGTGGACGCAGCCGTTCGCCTGGATGCTGGTCGCCGAACCCGTGACCCTGGACGAGGCCGAGCGGCTCGCCGACGAGCTGGCCGTCCGGCAGCAGCGCGCCCAGTCGATGGCGGAGCTGTCGCCGGAGGAGTCGGTCGCGGCCGTCCGGCTGGAGCGGCGGCACCGCGAGCTGCGGCAGGCGGCGACGTCAGGCCTGTGGCGGGTGCATCTGATGGCGGGTGCCGAGACGCCGCAGGCGGCCGCCCGCGTCGCGGCGCTGGTTTGCGCGTCGGCCGATCTCAGCCGGT
Source organism: Actinomadura sp. KC06 (assembly GCF_004348735.1). Lineage (GTDB taxonomy): Bacteria > Actinomycetota > Actinomycetes > Streptosporangiales > Streptosporangiaceae > Spirillospora. Next base: position 7,276 of record NZ_SMKT01000218.1, on the reverse strand, counting down.
TGCCGTATGCGCTGGTCCCGGGCGCGCCGGGCCCGTTCGAGGCGAGCACGCAGCTGGTGGCGGCGGTGGCGCGCCCGCCCGTCCGGGAGGTCGCCGGAGTCCGGTTCGTGATGCGGCCCGAGTTCGACGTGACGCCCGAGTCGGGCGGCACGGGCGTGGGGCTCGGACGCGTCCTCGACCGCAACCGCCGCGACGTCGGGCCCCTGTCGGTGCCGCTGTCCAGCCTGAACCGGCACACGTTCGTCTGCGGCGCGACCGGCGCGGGCAAGTCGCAGACCGTCCGGTCGCTGCTGGCGGAGGCGTCGCGGGCCGGGCTGCCGTGGCTGGTCGTCGAGCCGGCGAAGGCGGAGTACCGGCTGATGGCCGCGCGGCTCCCGGACGCCGAGGTGGTCACGATCCGGCCGGGCGACACGGAGGCGATCGCCGCCGGGATCAACCCGCTCGAACCGGCACGGGGCCCGGACGGGCGGCCGTTCCCGCTGCAGACCCACGCCGATCTCGTCCGGGCGCTGTTCCTCGCCGCGTTCGACGCCGACGAGCCGTTCCCGCAGGTGCTGGCCGCGGCCCTGACCCGCTGCTACGAGCGGCTCGGCTGGGATCTCGCGCTCGGGGAGCCGTCCGACCCGGGGATGTCGCCGCGCTACCCGGCGCTCGCCGATCTACAGGACGCCGCAGAGCAGGTCGTCTCCGAGATCGGCTACGGGCAGGAGATCACCGACAACGTGCGCGGGTTCATCCGGGTCCGGCTGTCCAGCCTGCGGCTCGGCACGACGGGGCGGTTCTTCGAGGGCGGCCACCCGATCGACTTCGACGAGCTGCTCGCGCGCAACGTCGTCCTGGAGATCGAGGACGTCGGGGACGACCGCGACAAGGCGTTCCTCATGGGGACGGTGCTGGTCAGACTGGTCGAGCATCTGCGGATGCGGCAGCGCGCGGGCGCCGCGCCGGGGCTGCGCCACCTGAGCGTGTTCGAGGAGGCGCACCGGCTGCTGCGGCGGAGCGAGCACGCGGGGCCGGCGTCCCATGCCGTCGAGACGTTCGCGAGCCTGCTCGCGGAGATCCGCGCGTACGGGGAGGGGCTGATCGTGGCGGAGCAGATCCCGTCCAAGCTCGTCCCGGACGTGATCAAGAACACCGCCGTCAAGATCGTCCACCGGCTGCCCGCGAAGGACGACCGGGACGCGGTCGGCGCCACCATGAACATCACGGACGCGCAGTCGCAGTTCCTGGTGACGCTCACGCCAGGCGAAGGCGCCGTGTTCACCGACGGCATGGACTACCCGCACCTGATCCGCATGCCGGACGGTTCGCACCTGGAAAACGGCCCTGCACCGGTCGCGTCTCCGCGCGCGCTTGTGAGCCCGCGGAGCAGCACCTGCGGGACCGACTGCCGCGACTCCCCCTGCACCCTCCGCGACATGCGCACAGCCCAGCGCGCGGTGGCCGACCGTCCCGAGCTCGTCCTGTGGGCGGAGCTGGCGGCGGCCGCGCATCTGTCCGGCTGGGGCCCGCCGCGCCTGAACGTCCGGGTGCTGGACGGCCTGCCCCCGCGGCTCCGCGACTGCGCCGTCTCCCACTCGGTCGACGCCGCCGTCGCGGTCCGTGGCGCTCCCGCGCGGCTCGCCGACCATCTCACGGTCATCTTTCACGGACGCCACTGCGCGGACGACGAGACGGAATACTTCGCCGTCCCATATCGGTGGTGCCTCGTCCTAGAGGAACTCCAGCAAGCGCACCATGCGACCCCTGGCGCGGGCAGGCATCCCCGAAGCGAAGAATGGGCGTCCCTCTACAAGAGAACCATTCCCGGTGACACTCTCGCCGACCAACTCAGTCACGTCACCACCTGGTGGGAACGCGACCAGCGTGACCTGAACACCCGCAACATCGCACTCTGGGGAAGGACCCCGTCGGCGATCGAAACCGCAGTCGGCGCACTCCGTACCGACACTGACTGGCCTCAGCGCTTGCGTGAGGCGACGTCCGGCTTCGCCAACGTGGACGGCCTTCTTCACAACTTCTTCACAGCACCGGAGCCCGGAACTCATGCATGATGTCAATCATGGGGGTTTTGGAGCAGGTGGCACCGAATCTGGTCGACGTTCTGCGGCGTGACGTCTGGTGGATGGGCTGGAACACCCTTCTGGCCTGGATCCCGGTGGCCTTGGCCTGGGCGCTCTTCCGCGGCCGGCAGCTCTCCCGCTCGCCCTTCTGGTGGGCGGGTCTCGTCCTTTTCGTCCTCTTCTTGCCGAACGCGCCGTATGTAGTGACGGACCTGGTCCATCTCCGCGGCGACATCCTGATGGCCGACCGCGGCGGGCCCGTCGTGACCGCGATCCTGCCCGTCTACGCGCTGTTCATCGGCTCCGGGTTCCTGGCCTACTACCTGGCCCTGGGCGCCGCGCTCCGGCACCTGGCCCGCCTCGGCTTCGGCGCCTGGCAGGGCCGCGTCACGATCGCCGCGCACGCCCTCTGCGCCATCGGCGTCTTCCTCGGCCGGTGGGCCCGCCTCAACAGCTGGGAGCCGGTCGTCGACCCGCACGCCACGATCGAGCGGATCGTCGTCCAGCTGACCTGGGCGTGGGCGCCCGTGCTGATCGTCGCGACGTTCCTGGTCACGTGGCTGTGCCACTTCATGACCAAGGCCATCGCCGAAGCGTCGTTCGACGCCACCGTGAAGGGCGCCCGCCGCCTCCGCGCGACGCTCACGTCCTGAACGAGACCGCCGCCCCTCAGGGCGAGGGGCGGCGGATGCGGGTCACGACTGTCCGGACTGCGGTCCGGGGGGTTGCTGGCCCCACTGCTGCTGGCCGGGCGGGGGCCCCGTCTGCTGCTGCGGGGCTTGCTGCTGCTGGGGCTGGTACTGCTGCTGTGCTTGCTGCCCGTACGGGTAGCCCGGAGCCTGGCCCGGGATCGGCGGCGGGTCCGTTTTCGCACCGGCCGCGAACTGCCAGCCGAGCCCGACGAGAATCAGCGACAAACCGGCGAGGGTGAAGTTGAGCATCGTCGCCAGCTGCAGCTGGATCTCGCCCTTGTCGGCATCGGCTTCGTCCGCCTTCGCTCCCGCGGCCAGGCTGAAGATGAGCGCGAGCCCCACGAGCAGGAGGCCGACACTGAAGAAAAGGACGAAAATAGGGCTGATCTTCTTCCCTGACATGCCGTGCACAATACTGAGAAACCGCCTGTTTCGGGGGTCAGGCGGCGTAGTTGCGAAGGAGGCGGAGCGCGTCGGCGGCGTGCGGGCCTTCGGCGGCGAGACCGGTCTCCTCCGGCCTGAGCCGGCGGGCGCCGACGCGGCAGAACTCCGAGGCCGGGCCTGTGATCCTCGTGGGGGCGGCCAGGTCGCCGAACGTCCAGCGCGTACCGTCCGGGGCGGTGAGGTCGCAGAACACGGGGACGTCCGGGAGGCCGTCGAGAGCGAAGGCGTACGGCAGCGTCCGGTGCGCCAGCCACGCGACGTGGCGGATCCGGGCGGTGTCGGGGTAGGGGATGCCCAGCGGGACGGTGATGTCCTGCGCGTGGGCCCAGTGCTCGGCGAGCCTGGTCGTCGCCAGCGTGCGCGGCGACAGCGACGTCCGCACCCAGGACAGGCGCGTGCCCGGAGGATGGGCGCGCAGGATCTCCGGGGTCACGAACGCGGCCTTGCGCCAGCGCGCCAGCAGCCCGGCGGGCGTCGCCCCGCGCTCGGCGGCGACCATGGCGTCGGCGACGCCGTCCACGGTGCTCCCCTCGTCCGCCGACAGGAAGGCCGTCCCCTCCCCGATGGACGGGTCGACGATCACCTCCTCGGTCTGCGCGAGATGCAGGACGACGTCGGAGACGCTCCAGCCCTCGGCGCCGGACGGCCCGGCCCACTGCTCCGGGGTGAGCGCCTCCAGAATGGCGTCCAGCTGGCGATACTCAGCGGCGAGATCATCGAATACGTCCACCATTCCGCCACCATACCGAATCTCGTTCTGTTCCGCTTTCCCGCGCGAGTACCTGATCTTGCCAACGGCCGTCAACCGGATTTGCGTGTTCAGGACACGTCCGGTCGACGATCCGGAACCGTGTTGTAGCGTCCGTCCAACACCCCGCGCATAGCCCCCACATCGGCAGAAGGGGACCCTGCCCATGCATGCGCCCAAGCGCTTCAGACGATCCGTTGTCGGCGTCGCCGCCATACTCACGGCCCTGGCCGTCGCCGCGCTGTCCGCGGCCACCGCCGGGGCCGACGAGGAGACGACGCCGAAGACCGCGTCCGCCCTGGCCTCCGGGGCGTACTTCAACCGGCTCGGCCAGCCCGACGACAGCCTGGTCGACCATCTCGTCGACCTCATCAACGGCACCCCGGACGGCGAATCGATCACCGGCACCGCCTACCACTTCGACGAGCCCGGCGTCACCGACGCCCTCATCAAGGCCGTCAAAGAGCGTGACGTGAGCCTCCAGCTCATCACCGACTACCACGCCTACGAGAACGAGCCCGAGGTCAAGCGGCTCAAGAACGCGGTGGAGGGCCAGGACACGAATTCCTGGGTGGTCCGCTGCCCGGCGAGAGGCTCCAGTACCGCCTGCATCGGCACCGGGGCCATGCACAACAAGTTCTTCCTGTTCTCCAAGACCAGCGGCAGTGACTGGGTCGTGTCGACGACATCGATGAATCTCAACGAAGGTTCGGGACGGAACCTGTTCAACAGCACCTACACCCACGTCGGCAACAAGGACCTGTACTACCAGTTCGTCGAGTACTTCGACGACCTCGCACTCGCCATCCCGGACCCCAAGTACTACGAGAACAACCCGCCGCAGATCACCGGCAACACCAAGAGCTACTTCTACCCGCGCGGTTCGGGCGACACCGTCACCAGCACGCTGAAGGAAACCGCCTGCCCCGGAATGGTCCAGGTCGGGATGTGGTCCATCAGCCGCGGCTCCCCCACCGAGGAACTGCGCAGGCTCGCCGACGACGGCTGCACCATTCGGATCGTCGCCCACCACATCTACGACCAGGCGTGCGAGAACCTCACCAAGCCCGGCCACGGGACGATCACCCTCTACGGCTTCAAGGAAGGCAAGCCGTACATCCACTCGAAGAACATTCTCATCAATGCCACCTACACCGGGGAACCGCACCAGGTCGTGTTCACCGGCAGCGCCAACCTCAACAACCCCTCGTTGCGTGAGAACGACGAGAACGTCCTCCGGGTCATGGACGAGCCGCGCGTCTACGAGCAGTTCCACCGCAACTTCGACGCCATGATCAACGAGGCCGACTACAAGGTGACCACCGAGGACGACTGCAAGAAGCTCTTCAACGGCCAAGAGAGCTAGCGAGCCGGCGAACCAGAGATGCGGCGGGGGTGCTGAAAGGATCGGCGCCCCCGCCGCCGTTCGTCTGAGGCGCGCCGGACCCGCGTCCGACCTGGCCGAACGCCCCGCGCCACCGCTCCGGGAGACGGCCGCTTCTACGGGACGGTTTCTCCGCCGCGAATTTTCACCCCACGCCGGCGGGATGCGAAGACGATCTTTTCGGGAAATTGAATTTTCTACGGCGCCGCGTTCGGGGATCCGGGGGCTGAGCTGCGGTTTCCGACCTCGTTCGACAGATGTTCACAACGGTCGGCGGGAGGCGGCGGCGGCCGATACAAAATACGATCCCGAATCAGACATAGGTCGCGCCCTATCGGAGCTGGTCGCGGCCGACGGCTCCCGCCGAAGCGAGGTCCCCCGTGAAACGCACCCGCCGTCTGACCCTCTTGGCCGCCACGGTCGCCCTGTCCCTGGCGCCCGGCCATCTGGCCGCAGCCTCCCCCGCACCGGACACCCCGGCCGCCGCACCCTTCTGCTACGGAGAACCCTCGACCCCGACCGCCGACATCAGCGATCTCAAAGCGCGCTTCAGCGCCTCGAACTGGATGCCGACCCTCCAGGAGATGTACAAGCGGCGCTGGCCCAGCGGCGAGAAGCTGGCCATCGCGCAGGCCGGCGACAAGTACTGGGAACAGTTCGTGAACACCCGGAGCTTCGAGGGCTTCGCCGAGTCGATGATGGTGGCGATCCACGAGGAGACCCACATGTGGGACCTCGATCCGTCCCGGACCCGGTGGGACGTGCACATCGCCGCCTGGATCAACGCCTCGCAGCAGGCGTCCGCCGTCCCGCTGCACGGCGGATTCCCCCGCCGCGAGATCCTCCCGCTGATCACGGACAAGTACAGCGACAGCATGGACGGCATCTACCTGCGCGACTCCCAGCAGGGCTCCTACAAGCTGCAAGGCGTGCTGGCCGAGCAGAACGCCGGACTGACGGGCCTGCCCGCCGTCACCGTGCTGCAGGAGTACATCAAGGGCGTCGGGGCCAGCAACTCCCGGGACATCGCGGCCACCAACCTCCGCTACCTGCTGCTCTACCTGCGCGTCGCCAAGGACAAGCACCCCGACTACTGGGCCAAGATCAAGAACGAGCCGAAGCTGCGCGAGCTCGTCCTGACCCAGTTCCTGCGCACGGCCTACTGGCTGGAGAAGTCCGCCCCCTTCACCGGCAAGCTCGGCAGCCCCGACGCCGACCGCATCACCGCGACGAACTACTCGGCGGCGAACATCGCCATCCTGGAGGAGTTCACCGGCGCCAAGGTCCGTGTCGACACCGACAAACACTGCACCACCTGAGCGGAGCTCAACGGCGGCTCGCGCCGCCGTTCTTCGTGGCTGTGAGATGTCACAAACCATCGGTCCATTTCGTCTCTGAGTGAAGGGAGCCGAGCAGCAGAGAGAAATGGGGACATCCATGCACGACACCTCTTCCGGAGCGGGCACGGCGGCCACCACTGACCGAGCCGTGGAGGGTGGGACGGTGGTCGCCCTCTTGCGGGCCGTGGCGGTCCTCAGCCTGCTCGGGACCCTGTCGCAGGGCTTGACGGCCGGGATGTTCCTGAACGGCGACGTGAATTCGATCGATCCGCACCAGGTGAGCGCCTTTGTGGTGGAGTTCCTGGTGATCGTCCAGCTCGTGCTCGCCATTCTGGTGTGGCGCCGCAACCGCCGGCTGAAGTGGCCGCTCCCAGGGGCGATCGCCATCCTGGTGTTCACCTTCGTCCAGGCCGCCCTGGGCGTGGAGGGCTCGGTCGCCGCTCACGTCACCCTCGGCGTGACCTTGAGCGCGATGGAGATGGCGATGGTCCTGCGGTCCTTCCAGCTCCGCGTGGCGGGCCCGGCCGCAACCGCCTGACGAGCACGCACTCAGCCTGCGGTCAGGTAGCGAGGCGGGCGGGGGAGGTCGGGTGCCAGGCGGGTCG
>NZ_SMKT01000217.1 GCF_004348735.1 Actinomadura sp. KC06 | reverse complement strand
CTCCGGCCCCTCCCCACCGCCGCCGCAACCGCAGCCACCACCTCAGCCAGAGGCCCAACCGCGGTGGGCGCGGCCGGAGCAGCGGTGGATGCCGCCGGATCCGGACTGGCACGAGCGGGTCCATCGGGGACGTCCCGATCCCGACAGTGTGTCCGGGCAGCAGCGGTGGGGGCGCCCCGACACCACCTGGACCCCGCCGTCCGCCGGGGATTGGCGTGCTGCGCCGCCACGGTCACATCGTCCGCCACCGCCACCGCCGTACCGGCCCGATCCCGACCGCCCGTGGCGGCGGCCCACCTAACGGGAGGTGAGCAGGCATGTCTGACGACTACGGTGTCCGGATCCCCGCTGACGTGGAACAGGAAGACCGCATTCTCGCTGGTCTGACCGCTCGCCAGGTCGCGATTCTGGTGGCTGCCGCGCTGGTGGCGTGGGTTGTCTACATCGCCACCGATGACGTGGTTCCGCTGCCCATCTTCGCCGCGTGCGCGTTCCCGTTCGGTGTGACGGTGACGGTGCTGGCGCTCGGACGCCGCGACGGTCTTCCTTTGGACCGGCTGATGCTGGCCGCGGTCCGCCAGGCCCGCGCGCCCCGCAAGCTGGTGCTGGCTCCCGACGGTGTGGCCGCCCCACCCCAATGGCTCGACGCCGACGCATCGGGGCCGCTCCCCGCGCCGTTGCAGCTGCCCGCACGAGCGGTCTCCGCCGAGGGCGTGATCGATCTGGGTGCGGACGGCGCCGCGGTCGTGTGCGCCGCGTCGACGGTGAGCTTCGCGCTGCGCACTCCGCAGGAGCGGGCCGCCCTGGTGGGGAGCTTCGGCCGGTGGCTGAACTCGCTGTCGGGACCGGCGCAGATCCTGGTGCGCGCCGAAGACGTCGATATCACGCCGTTGATTTCTGGGTTGCGTGCGCATGCCTCGGCGCTGCCGCATCCGGACCTGGAAGTCGCCGCGGCCGAGCACGCCGATTTCCTGGCCAGCCTGGGTCAGCGGCGGGATCTGCTGCGCCGCCGGGTGCTGATCGTGCTGCGCGAACCGCGCCACCGCGCGGGTGGCGGACTGGGGAGCCGGCAGCGGCCCTCGCACGGCGACTCCGGCACTGCACAGCGGGTGCTGCGCCGCGCGGGCGAAGCGACCCGGGCGCTGGCCGCCGCCGGGATCACGGTCCGAGTCCTGACCGGCGGCGAGGCCGCAGCCGCACTGTCCGCCTGCTGCAACCCCTGGCGCAAAACCCCGGCCTCAGCTGCCACCGGCCGGGCCGCCCCCGACGAAGTGATCACATCCGACGGAGGACCCTCGTGAGCATTCTCAATTCCGCTCGACGCCAGCGGCCGCGAGCTCACCGCGCGAACCAGCACCAGGCGGGCACGCTCGGCCCGGACGCCGTCGAGGTGCGCGCCCGCACCGTGGGGCTGGCCGAAGGGGTGTGCGCCTCGTTCGCCATCACCGGTTACCCCGCCGAAGTCGGCCCCGGCTGGTTGGAGCCGCTGCTGACCTACCCGGGTCGGCTGGAGGTGGCCGTGCACATCGAGCCGACCCCGCCGACGGTGGCGGCCGACCGGCTGCGCCGCCAGCTGGCCCGGCTGGAGTCCACCGCCCGTTCCGACGCCGAACACGGCCGGCTGGAGGACTTCCAGGCCACCGCGGCGGCCGACGACGCCCGCGACCTGGCGGCGGCGCTGGCGCGCGGCCAGACCCGCCTGTTCCGGGTCGGGCTGTACCTCACCGTCCACGCCCCCGATGAGGACGCCTTGGAGGCTGAGTGCTCCCAGGTGCGGGCCCTGGCGTCGTCGCTGCTGCTAGACGCTGCGCCGGCCACCTTCCGCACCCTGCAGGGCTTCACCACCACCCTGCCGCTGGGGGTCGACAGCCTGAACATGCGCCGCACCTTCGACACCCAGGCCCTGGCCGCGGCGTTCCCGTTCACCAGCCCCGACATGGACGTGCCGATCACCGACACGACCGTGCTGTACGGGATCAACACCAATTCCTCCTCACTGGTGCTGTGGGACCGGTGGGCGCAGGACAACCACAACTCGGTCATCCTGGCCCGCAGCGGCGCCGGTAAGTCCTACCTCACCAAACTCGACGTGCTGCGATCGCTGTACGGCGGAGTCGAGGTCGCCGTGATCGACCCCGAAGACGAGTACGCCCGCCTTTGCCGGGCGGTGGGCGGCTCCTACATTTCTCTCGGCAGTTCCGGGGTCAAGCTCAACCCCTTCGACCTGCCCACCGGCGTCCAGCCAGGCACCGACGCGTTCACCCGCCGCGCGCTGTTCCTGCACACCCTGATCGGGGTGCTGCTGGACGAGCCGTTGGACCCCTCCAGCAAAGCGGCGCTGGACCGCGCCATCGTCGAGGTCTACGCCAGCAAGGGCATCACCACCGACCCGCGGACCTGGTCCCGGCCCGCGCCGCTGCTCGCCGACCTGGCCGCCACCCTGGGCAACGACACCGAAGACCCCAAAGCGGCCGAGGTCGCCGCCCGTCTCGCCCCCTACGTGACTGGCACCCACCGGCATCTGTTCGACGCCGCGACCACCACCCATCCCGAAGGGCACCTGGTCGTCTTCTCCCTGCGCGACCTGCCCGACGAGCTGCGCGCCGCCGGCACCCTGCTGGCGTTGGACGCGGTGTGGCGGCGGGTGTCCAACCCGCGCGACCGGCGGCGCCGCCTGGTGGTGGTCGACGAGGCGTGGCTGCTGATGCGCGAGCCCGACGGTGCCCGCTTTCTGTTCCGGCTGGCGAAAAGCGCCCGCAAATACTGGTGCGCGCTGGCCGTGGTCACCCAGGACACTGCCGACCTGCTCGGTTCCGACCTCGGTCAGGCCGTGGTGGCCAACTCCGCCACCCAAATCTTGTTGCGCCAAGCACCCCAGGCCATCGACGCCGTCGGGGACGCCTTCAACCTCTCGGCCGGTGAGCGGCAGTTTCTGGTCGGCTGCCCACGCGGTGAGGGACTCATGGTGGCCGGGTCACAGAGGGTGTCATTTCAGGCCATCGCGTCCCCGGCAGAGCACCAAGTCGCCACGAGCAGCCCCGCAGAGCTGGCCGAAATCACCGAAGTAGCCCGCGACTCGCAACAGAAACGTGCCACCAACGCCGCCATCACTACCGATGTCGATGACTTGGAGGTCGATCCATGATGACCCCGTTCATCGGGCTCATCACATCCCGGCTGGCCCGTGTCACCCCAACGCCTTCACCGTCGGGTCCGCCGGTCGGGCCGTTCCTGCGCGACCCGGACGGGTTTATCCACAGCCTCGTCCACAAGGTGGAGGGGTGGTTGACCGTTTACGGTCCGCCGCTGGCCGCCGTGTTCGTGTGCGGCCTGATCGGCTATTTGGGGTTGCGGCATCTGTGGTGGTGGCGGCGTCACAACCGGCTCGCCGCGGACGCTCGGCTGATCACGGTGCTGGCCCCGCCGGAGGCCGACCCCCCGGCCACGCATGCGTTGTGGTCGAATCTGGTCGGGCTGCTCCGACCGGCCTACAAGCGCCTGTTGACCGGTCAACCCCATCTGGCGTTCGAGTACTGCTGGACGGCGTCCTCGGTTCAGATCCGCATCTGGGTGCCCGGCCAGGTGCCGCCGGGGTTGATCGAGCGGGCGGTCGAGGCGGCCTGGCCCGCCGCGCAAGCCCACACCACCTCTCCGCCCGAACCGCCCCTTCCACCCGGCGTGGTGGCGGTGGGCGGGCGGCTGCGCCTGGCTCGCCCGGACTGGCTCCCCTTGCGCGCCGACCACCCGGCCGACCCGCTCCGCGCGCTGATGGGCGCCGCGTCCGGGCTAGCGCCCGGCCAGCACGCCACCGTGCAGATCTGCGCCCGCCCGGCCACCGGCCGCCGCCTGGCCAAAGCCCACCGTGCGGCGGCCACGCTCCGCGGCAGCACCACCTCGCAGCGGCCCTGGGGCCCGCTGTTCGATCTGCTCACTCCGGGCCGGGTCGGGCGGCCGACGTCGACCAGCGCGTACGTGGCGCACCCGGAACGGGCCGCCGAAGTCAAAGCGATCTTGGACAAGGCCCGCGAACCGCAATGGGAGACGGTGATCTGGTACGGCCTGGCCACCGACCCCACCGGCGGAGCCGACTCCGAGGCCGACAGCCACTCCGACAGCGCTCCCGACGCGGCACGCACCGCACAACCTGACCAGACACGTGATCGAGCAGTTCATCCAGCACGGTCATCACGGCGGGCTCAGCGTCGGCGGGTGCGGGGGCTGCGGCGTGCGCTACGGGGCCGCGCGCATGCGATCGCCTCCGCCTTCGCCCTGTACGCCGGGCACAACTACCTGCGCCGCGCCCGGGTACGGCGGCCCACCCTGCTGCTGACGCGCCGGTGGATGCGACGCGGGGACCTGCTGTCGGTCACCGAGTTGGCCGCCCTGGCGCACCTGCCCTGGGACGAGGCCGTGCCGGGCCTGATCCGGGCAGGCGCCAAGGCCGTGCCCGCACCGCCGCTCATCTGCGCCCCCGGCCCACAGGCCAAGCCGCTGGGCGTCACCGACGCCGGCACCCGCCGACGCGTCGCCGTGGGCGTGGCCGACGGCCGTCATCACCTGCACATGCTCGGCGCCACCGGGTCCGGCAAATCCACCCTGATGGCGCAGATGATCCTCGCCGACGCCGAGGCCGGACGCGGCGTGGTCGTCATCGACCCCAAAGGCGATCTCATCGTCGATCTACTGGCCCGCCTCCCCGAAGAGTCCGCCTCGAAGGTGGCGTTGTTCGACCCCGACGAACGGCACGGGCACCCGACGCTGAACGTGCTCCAGGGCCCGGACGCGCATCTGGCGACCGACAACCTCGTCGGCATCTTCTCCCGGATCTACCGGGACTTCTGGGGACCGCGCACCGATGACATCCTGCGCTCGGCCTGCCTGACCCTGTGGCGGCACCCGGACGCCACTCTGGCCGACATCCCGCGGCTGCTGGCCGACTCCGGCTACCGTGCCCGGTTCACCACCCGGCTCCGAGACCCGATCCTGGCCGACTTCTGGTCCTGGTACGACGGCCTTTCCCCGGAGGCCCGCGCGCACGCCACCGGCCCGGTTCTGAACAAGCTGCGGGCCTTCCTACTGCGGGACTTCATCCGCTCCACCATCGGCGCCTCCGCCTCTAGCGTCGACCTGGCCCAGGTGCTGGACGGCGGGATGTTGCTGGTCCGCGCCCCCAAGGGAGTGCTGGGCGCGGACGCCTCTTCGGTGTTCGGCTCGCTGGTGCTGGCCAAGGTGTGGGAGACGGTCTCGGCCCGCGCGCGGCACGGGCAGACCGCCCGCGCGGACGCCGCGCTGTATGTCGACGAAGCGCACAATTTCCTGACCTTGCCGCATGGGCTGTCGGACCTGCTGGCCGAAGCCCGCGCCTACCGGCTGTCGGTCACCCTCGCCCACCAGGACCTGGCCCAGCTGCCCCGCGAACTGCGCGAAGCCATCTCCGCCAACGCCCGCAACAAGATCTACTTCGCCGTCTCCCCAGAAGACGCCCGCAACCTGGAACGCCACGTCGCCCCGAACCTCTCCGAGCACGACCTGGCCCACCTGGGCGGTTTTCAGGCCGCGGCCCGCCTCATCGTGGACGCCGCCGAAGCACCCGCGTTCACCCTGCGCACCCAACCACTCCCACACCCCATCCCGGGGCGAGCCCGCCTCATCCGCCGGATCTCCCGCGAGACCTTCGCCCACCGCGCCAGCGGCGAGACACGGTCGCTTCCGGTCGACGACCCCCGCATCGATTCCCACCCAGCCCACAAGACCCTCGACCTTTGAGAGGAGTTCACCTCATGGCCCGCAACGTCCCCGCCCTGCCGAACCAGCCCGACCGCAACCCCGTGCCCCCGCGCCCGCGCAGCGACGAGGCCGTGCTGGCGTCGCTGGCCTCCCGGCTCACAGCCCGGGACCGATGGCTGATCCGCCTGCTGTGGGAGCACCACGTGTTCACCACACCGCAGCTCGCCGACCTTGCCTACCCCACTCAAGACCGGGCACGCCACGGCATGCTGCGGCTCGCCCGCCTCGGCGTGGTCGAAAGCCTGCGCATCCTGCTCCCGCCCGGCCAGGGCTCAGCGCCACTGCACCACTTCATCGGCCCGGCCGGAGCCCGCGTCCTCGCGGCCGAGCTGGGCATCCCGTTCGCCGAACTCGGCTACCGCCGCGACCGGGTCCTGGCCTGGGCCTACTCACCCCAGCTCAACCACCTCGTCGGGGTCAACGGTCTATTCGCCGCCCTGCACGCCGTCGCCCGCCGCGACACCGCAGCCCGCCTGGACCAATGGTGGTCCGAGCAGCGCTGCGCCCAGACCTGGCGCGGCTACATCCACCCCGACGGCTACGGCCGCTGGTACGAAGGCCCCACCCGCGTCGACTTCTTCGTCGAGTACGACACCGGCACCGAAACCCTGACCACCGTCGCACGCAAGCTACGCGGCTACGCCGAACTCGCCGCCGCCGACGGCGTCACCACCCCCGTGCTGATCTGGACTCCGAGTTCCAGCCGCGAGGCCAACCTGAACCAGCGCCTCGCCGGTGCACCCGTCCCGGTGGCCACCGCCGGACCACACGCCATCAATGTCCCCGGCCAAGGACCCGCCGGGCCTATCTGGCGAGTCACCGGTCACCATCCCGGCACTCCCCGGCAGCGGCTCATCACCCTGGCCCGCTTCAACCACGCGCCACAGGACAGAAGGTGACACCCACCAACCACCGCACCGCAGAACGGGCACACACACCATGAATGTCAAACGTGTCCTGATCGGCGTGGTCATCGCTGGGCTCGTGCTCGTGGGCATCTCCCTGAACTCGTCCCGCCGGTCCAGCGAACCCGGCGGCCTCACCACTCGCTCTCCCGCCAGCGCCTCCCTGAGCCCATCGGGCACCCCCTCGGCTTCAGCGGCAACGAACGCACTTCGGCTGCTGCCGTTCACGCGGGAACAGCTCAGCGACGCCGTCCAGCTGGCCACCCGATTCACCGCGGCCTACGCCAGCTACCGGTTCGATGAGGACCCCCAGACCTACCTGGACCGGCTGAACCCGATGATGAGCACCCAACTCCAGCCGGTGATCGCACGAGCCGCCACCCACCCCGGCACCCTCGACCGGCGACGCCGCGACCACGAGGTCACCGTCGCCCACGCCCGTCCCGAGGCGATCCGCGCCTTGGGCCCCACATCGATCACGGTCCTGCTCACCACCACCGCCAAGATCACCAACCGGCACAGCGACCGGCAGGACACCACCCGGTACGCCGTCACCGTCACCGACCACGACGGCACCTGGCAGGTGTATGCGATCGAACTCGCCTCCACCGGCAACACCGGGCAGTCCGTGACCAACGGAGATCCACCGTGACCGGCCGCCTACGCCCTCCCATCGCAACCGCGCAGACGCGGGTGAAAATGCTGTGGGGTAGCGACAGCGATCATGGAGCAGTCCAAGCACCCGTGGCGATAGCGCTCGCGGCCGGAGTGGTGGTGTTGATCCCGTTGCTCTTCGGCGCGGGACTGGTCGGCCTCGACGACAGCTCTAGCGGGACGTGCGGAGCCCAAGCGGCCACTCAACCGGGCGTCAGCGCCGACGCCGAGAGCGCCATCCCCGCGAGCTTCCTGCGCCTGTATCAACACGCCGGCCAGCAGTACGGCGTGCCCTGGAACGTGCTGGCCGCGATCGGCAAACGTGAGTCTGACCATGGCCGCGACACCAAACCCGGCTCAGGTGTCCAGACCGACGCCAACTCCGCCGGCGCGGCCGGGCCCATGCAGATCGGGATCGGCGGTCGAGCCACCAACAACTGGGGCGGCGAGCCCCGCCACCCGGCCTCCCACAAGACCGGAGGGGTCGGCGTCGACGGAGACGGGGACGGCTGGGTCGACGTGCACGACCCCGCTGATGCCATCCCCGGCGCAGCCCGCTACCTGCTCGACCACGGAGCCCCCGCAAACCTCTACCAAGCCATCTACGCCTATAACCCCGACCCCGGCTACGTCCGCGCAGTCCTATCCCTAGCTGCCAGCTACGCCAAAGGCGACTTCCACACCGCCGCCGATACCGGCATCACGATCGGTGAATGTCCGGGTGACGTAGCCGCCTACACCTCCATGCCCGGCGGTGTGACCGCCAAGGTCATCGCCTACGCCAAGGCACAACTCGGAAAGCCCTACATCTGGGGAGCCGAAGGACCCGACTCCTTCGACTGCTCCGGCCTAACGATGATGGCCTACCGCGCCGCCGGTATCTCCATCCCCCGCACCTCACAGACTCAGTACCGGCACGGTAAACGCATTCAGCCCGGCACCGAACAACCCGGCGACCTGGTCTTCTTCCATCCCGGTGATTCCGGGCCTGAGCACGTCGGTATCGTTTACCAACCGAACAACGGCACCATGATCGCCGCTCCGCACGCCGGAGCAAAAGTCCGCTACCAAAGCTACAAGAACTATCCAGGTGGCCCTCTTGGCTTCACCCGACCGCCTTACGTGGGCTGAGGATAGGCCCCGCCTGTCTACCGGAGGCCATGGAGCGGCACATTCGAAGGAGCAGCGCCGGCAGCCGTGTGCACCTGTCCACCGAACAAGTAGCCGAGGACGCTACCGCTCGACTACTGGGATAAGTTCAGGGCTCTGGGGTACTCTTTAAGGGTGCCACGGCTCAAGTGATACCGTCCCGTTCTCAACAGATTCCCAGAACATCGCCTGGAAGTGCTCCCGCGCCTCCTTGAGAGTCTCACCTCCTTTGTATCCATTCCCTTCACGCACGTCAACGGCAGCCTGATAGCTCCAGTCCGTAAGACCGTGTGCCATCTCAGCAAGAGAGCGATTCGCGATGAGACCGAACTCGGCAACGAGTGAGCGAAGACGAGGCAGTCGTTTTTCGATTTCATTCTCATAATCGGGCTCGGTCGCGTGGCGGTCGTAGGCAATGCCCTCGCAGAGAAGTTCGATCTCAGTAGCCACGGTCACGATGTCAGTGGCCACTCGAAGCCGCTCCTGATTCCACTGTCTTTGGTCTTCTGCCCTCCGGCGTTCCCTCTCAGCTCTCCGCTGGATGAGTTGAGTAAAGATCGCCGCAGACAGAGTCCCGGCCACACCTATAGTTGCAGTGATCATTGCCAAGATGGATGCCGACATAGCGAATCACGCTAGCAGTCAGCACTGGCAACGGTGAGCGTCTAGAGCGAGGCTATCCGAACCATGCTCGCCTTGGTCATGGAGCTGAAACCTGACGCCGCCTCTGGCCTACTTCCAGCCCGAGCATGTCACCGATGACGCCACCGCGGGACTATGAGGTAAGTATCCACCGAAAGAGCCTCCACTATTGCCCTTTTGTATTCATGACATAAATCACCGCTATCAAGAGCACAACCCCCCAGCCAGCCCAGCCGAACAACATGGCTTGCCAGTATCGATCCGAATGGCGGACCACAAAGTTCGGGAGCTGAGACGCGGTGAGACCACCCGTCGCGGCCTCAACCTCACCTGCCGAGTCACTTATGGAGTCCGCTGCGCTACCCAATGCCGATATCCGCTGATCGAGCTGCTGTATCAGCCCTTTCAGAAGGTAAGCAAGGTCTGGCAGCCCTTCGAGCGACCTAGCCGCCTGAGCCAACTGGGGAGCCGTATCCTGCAACGCCAAGGACCGGGCAGCAGCGGCCAGTTGAGGAGCATAATCCGGAAGTCCCAGTTGCCTGGCAGCCATGGCCAACTGAGGGGCGTGGTCTGGAAGCCCCAATTGCCGGGCGGCTACACTGAGCGCCCCTACCGAGTCCGGGTCCAGTGGTGGGACGCCTTCGATGATGTTGCGGAGCAACTCAGCCAACTCGGGGAACATCTGGGCCACCTTGACCATTTCTTCGCGCAGGTCAGCCATCGCGTCGTCGAGCAACTCCTCCATGGAGTCCCTGTCGAGATCTCGAAGTCCCGCCAAACTTCCACGCGGCTTGCTCTCCCTGTCGGCTTTCCACTGCTTGAGCAGCACCGCCGGATATCGCTTCTCGTCGCCGTCGACAACTTTGTGACAGATGCCACACAGCAAGACCAAATTTGCGAAAGAATTCCGGTCCCTTTTGCTCATGGTGGGGATCTCGCGTGGGCCGTTCTTCTCAAAGGCGTGAATATGGGCGACCTCAACGTTCTTTTTGGGCGCACCGTTGTCGAACCTGATCGTGGGTTCACCGCATCCTGGGCGGTAGCAGCCACCACCTGAAAGCAGGTGGAGAGCTTCCTCGGTACCTGCTGAGTAGTAGCGCCGCTCGCTCATCCGCGCTCCCTGGGTCGCCTGGCGATTGGGGGTGGCACGAATCTAACGGCTGCCACTGACAACCATCTGATTGATCAGTAAGTCACGTCGGGGCCGCGTGTCACGGGAGCAGGCGCGTGGACTGGCCTTCGTCGACATCGCCGCCACCCTCACTACCCCCACCACCTCACCAAATGAGACGGCGTCTGAGCTGGCCACGGAGACTCACCTGGGTTAGTCGGGGAAGCACGAGCTCCCACCGTCAGCGGATTCACTGGGCGCTAGGTGGGTCAGCCGCTGGCAGAATCTCCATCGCTGGCCATGAGGAAGCGCAACAGGCGGAATCCCGGCATCTGTTCTTTGGGCCAGACCTCGACAGTGAAGATCTCCGGCTCATCGAAGATCGGCTCACCGTTCGGGCGGCGAGCGTAGGGAACCCGGCCGTAGTCCACACCGTCATTGACGTCGAAGCTCAACCAGGTGATCGCTTCCTGTTCTCCCGGGCGAAGCGGGTGATTGGAGACCGCGCGGGCGGCGACCTGTCCGGGAGTCACCACCCAGACTTGGGGGACGGCGAAGACGAACCGAGTGGCGTCGATACGCTGGCCGTGCCCGCCAGCTCTATCCTCAAAAGCATGGGCGGTCTGATCGTCGCGCAGGTAGTCGTAGTCGCTGAGCACGAGCCGCCGTTGTCCTTCCAGCACCACGATCGCCGGGCAATCACGGGACCGGATGGCGCGCTCCAGCCGCTCAGCGACGTCCCGCAGCAGACCAAAGGTCGTCTCGTTCACCCGGCTGGTCACTCCTCGGACGGCTCATCACGAATCTTGGCCAAGTCGCGAGTCTTGAAGGCGTGGTAGCTGTCCATGACCTGCACCGAGGCGCGGTCTCCCAGGTGGGACAGATAGAGCAGTGAGCGGGTGAGATTCGTACGTTGACGTTGCGCCGCCCGGGTCGGCGCTTCGTCGATCTCGGTGCCGTCCAGTTCTCGCAGGCCGGCAAGCAGTTCCTCCACCGTCGCCACCGCGTCGTGTAGGTCGATCTTCATGCGCCCCACCTCCATGCTTCACGGTGAAGTCTCTCGCATCCACACCAGGAGCGGGACGCAGCGCCGGAGGCTACCGTCGCTGGGCAGTGACGGCGGTGATGAAGGCCGACATCTGTTGACTCAGCAGGTTGCCCGCACCGGCCGCTTCGCGCAGGATGGCCAGGGCCGCGTCAATGCCCACGGCATCCGGATTACCCAGGTGGCGCATCTCCTCGGCAGCCGAGGCGACGATCAAAGGTGCCGGCGCATCGATGCGCAGCAAATAGCGGTAGTAGCCGCCGTCTCCGTCATCGACATACTCGAAATCCAGTTCCGCACGCTCCGGTCGGTTCAGAACCCCGGCTTCTTGGGCGCTGCGGATCAATAGGAAGGCAGTATCCTCCTCACCGACGTTACGGGGTTGCCACGCCATTCCGATTGGCGGAAGGTCCGTCCCTATCGGATCATGCCCATCGTCCATCTCGCATGACATTACGGCTCGCAGTAGCCACTCCCAGGCCAGTTCTTCCTTTACCTCAAATGCTCCCCCAACCGCCTCGTCGCGCATGGCAAGTTCGCTC
>NZ_SMKT01000216.1 GCF_004348735.1 Actinomadura sp. KC06 | reverse complement strand
GGGCGTGCTTGGTGGGGGTGTGGTCGGTGGGTGTGTTCGGCTGCGCGTGGTTTGGCAGGGCGTACT
Source organism: Actinomadura sp. KC06 (assembly GCF_004348735.1). GTDB lineage: Bacteria > Actinomycetota > Actinomycetes > Streptosporangiales > Streptosporangiaceae > Spirillospora. The sequence goes on along the minus strand of NZ_SMKT01000216.1, from coordinate 11,815 downwards.
TGGCTGCGCGTGTTCGGTGGGGCGGCTTCGGCGGCGCTGCTCAGCGGGGCGTGTTCGGTATGCGTGTGGTCGGGTGGGCGTGTTGGCGGTGGTGTGGTGGCGGTCGTGTGCAGGTGGTTGGTCAGATTGGGATGGCGCCTAGGACGAGTTGGTCGAAAGGGCCTGTGTCGTTTGGGCGCGGGCCCTCTGTCATCGCGTAGACGACGACCCGGGCGGGATGTCGGTGCTGTTCTCGGGCCCGCAGCGCCAATTCCTGGACGACTTCGGCGAGATGGGCGCCGCAGGAAGTACGTCCGCCCGTCCGGTCTCTGGGGACGGACGCCGCCTCCAAGCACACGTGAAAGCAGGAGGACCGTCCGCAACAAGCCATCGAGCACGGCTTCCTGCAGTTGAGGGGAGGATAAGCGGGGTCGCTGTGCATCGGTGCCACTTTCGGCGTCGCGAAGTCGGCGACTAGCGGGGGGATTGATGGCCGAGAGGGGTGCGAATCGTCACGGGGTGAATCGCGGTGGTGCGAATTCAGTGACTCCTCGGGCAGCAGGGCGTGCACATGTGCGCCTCCAAGGCAGCGGCCGGGGCTGAGAGCCTCAATGATGCACCAGCCGTTCCTTCATTTCAACGCGTACTGGATAGCCTGCCGCGCTCTCCGGCTAGCCGGTCAACCTCCCGCCTTCTGGTGTTTTAACCGAAATACCTAAATGGGGCCGGGTCTGGTGCGTCCGAAATGAGGTAGGTCATCACTGTGAGTCCGGAAACTTTGGGAAGTCTGGCATCGGGCGGCATGGCGGCGTCCGGAGGTCCTGCGTGGCCGAACCGGCAGGTGGCGCACCTCAGCGTGGTACGGCTTCCACGTAGAGTGGCGGGCATGGCCATGTGGGACAACGACGAACAGCGCCTCGCCACCGGGCGGATCACGTCATGAACGTCCGCGTCCTCACGTTCAACACGCTGTTCCGCGGCCGTTCGCGGGCCCGCCTGAGCGTGCTGGCCCGGCTCATGGAGGAATCGGACTACGACGTCGTCTGTCTCCAGGAAGTCATCTCGCCGCGGAACCTGGCCCACCTGCGTCGGGCGGCGAAGTCGTACCCGCACATCGCGCACGCGGCGACCTTTCCGGTGGTGCGCGGCGGCTTGGTCACTCTTTCGCGTCGGCCGATCACTCGCCGCCATTTCCAGTCGTTCACGCCCGTCCGTCCGGCCCGTCCTGAATTGCTGCTGCGCAAAGGCGCCCTGTTCACGCGCGTCCAGCTTCCGGACGGGTTCCTGACGGTCGTGAACACGCACCTTTCCGCGAACATGGACATGGACTGGTCCATGACCAACGCCTACACCAGGGTCGAGGAATCAGAGCTGCGCGAACTGGCCGCCCTCATCGGAAAACTCGACGCGTCCGAACCGAAGGTCGTGATGGGCGACTTCAATGTCCCTCGGCCGCACGAGCTGTTCCGTCAGTTCGCGGCCACCACCGGCTTGCGTGACGCCCTCGATGGCGACACGGCGCCCACCTTCCGTCCCGAGTATGCGGTCCTTGAGCCGATAGACCAGGTCCTCGTCACACCGGGCATCAAGGCCACGACGCGCCTGCGCTTCAAGGACCACGTCCGTCTTGCGGGCGGCCGCCTCGTCCCGCTGTCGGACCACTACGCCGTGGAAGCGACCCTCACCCTGCCCGCGAACTCCTGATCTATGGGTCGTGGCTGGTGGCTGCGTGCCTCGGAGCCCCGGCCAAGGCGTCGGCGGCCGGGGCTCTCTGGCTGGACGGGGTCAGTCGGTGCAGACGGTGCCCGGCTTGGGCAGGGTGCGGTCGGTCAGGTAGCGGTTGGCGGAGTCCCGGACACACTGGGACACCATGAACATGCTGTAGTCGTCGCCCGCCCTGCTCAGGACGACACTGCCGGGCAGTTGGGAGGCGAGGGCCCGGCTCTCAGAGTGCAGGGCGAGGGCCTGATGCGTGGACTGGACGACCAGCGCGGGTGGCGCACCCCGCACCTTTCCACCGGAATCCACCGCCTTGGCGTCTATTGGCCAGCCGATGCAGCCCGCGTACCTGTTCCAGGAGCTCACCGCGCCGCCGAGATGCGGCGAGATCTCGGCGAGCCGCTTCCGCACCCAGGCGACCTGCTGGAACGTCCGGATGGGACGGGCGCCGTCCAGGCAGGTCGGCACCTGGGCCTGGACGAGATCGAGCGTTCGGTCGGGGTTGCGGGTGAATTCGGAGGCGTCGCCCGCCTGGGCCTTGGCGATGGCCTTCGCCAGCGCGGGCCACTGGATGAACGAGACGTTCATGAACTCCTGCGTGGCGACGCGAATGTCCTCGCCGGTCAGCGGACGGTGGGCGCCACCTGCCACGGGGATGGGGTCCCGGTCCGCGCGGGCGATGAGCGCGTCGTATTCGGCGGCGACGTCGCGTCCCTTGAGGACACAGTCGTCCGAGGTGGTGCACCAGGTGGCGAAACGGTTGAACGACTGTTCGGCCGCACTGGCCTCGTTGAAGATGCGGCGGAGGGGTGAGCCGGTGTTGTCCAGTGCGGTGTCCAGGTACATCGTGCGCAGGCGTCCGGGGAACAGGTCGGCGTAGGTGCGTCCGAGAAGGTTGCTGTAGAGGATTCCGTACCAGTTGAGCTGCCGCTCCCCGAGGCCCTTGCGGACCGCCTCGACGTCGCGGGCGACGCTGGTGATGTCGACGTTGGCCATCAGATCGCCGTTCCGGCGGAGGCAGTCCCGCGCGAGGGCGCGGTTGTGGGTGACGAGTTTCTGGAACGCCCGCTGGTTTTGAGGGAAGTAGCTGACGCCCGCCGGCCTGAGCGGCTCGGCGCAGCGGATCGGCGTGCTGCGTCCGACCCCGCGCGGATCCAGGGCGACGAGGTCGAAGCGCTTCGTCATGTCACCGGCGATGTGGGGGAGGCCCGCCTTCATCGCCAGCCTGAGCTGCTCGATCGCGGAGCGTCCGACGCCGTTGTTGAGCATCAGGGTGCCGACGCGGCGCGCCTGATCGTCGGCCGGACGCTGGACGAGCGCCAGTTCGAGCTGCTCACCGCCCGGCCTGGACCAGTCGACCGGCACCCGCATCGTCCCGCACCGCATCCCCTGGAACTCGGCCTCGGCACACGCCCGCCACTCGATCCGCCCGGACACCTGCCCACGCCCGTTCCCCCCGGCCACGTTCCCCCCGGTCGTCTTCGAGCCGGTCGCGTTCCCGCCGGTCGTCTTCGACCCGAACCCGTTCGAGCCGGTCGCGTTCCCGCCGGGCGCGTTCGAGCTGGCCGTGTTCGCAGTGGGTGGGTTCTGGCTGGGGGCGGCGAGAACAGGTGTGATCATCATCGTCGCGGCCGTTGCGGCGACGGTGAGCGTCCACGCTGCTCGCCGTGTTGCTCTTCTCATCTCAAGCACTCCCTTGTAGCAAGCCTGAACTAACGCGATAGCTCATTGCTAGCGTTATAAGGTCTAACTAGAGTGAGGGAGCTACAGTGCCACGTCAAGGGGGCTGCCGGAGAACGCGTCCAGAAGTCCTATCGTCACTGGTGGCTGTGCTGTGCTGAGCTGAGCGGACGGAAGAGGCGGTGACATGGCGGAGATCGCGGCGTCTCCCCGCGAGCGGTACCGGGCCCAGGTGCGCACGGAGATCAAGGAGCGGGCGTGGGAGCAGATCGCCACGGCGGGTGCGTCCGCGCTGTCCCTCAACGCGATCGCCAAGCGGATGGGGATGAGCGGCCCGGCGCTCTACCGCTACTTCGCCAACCGCGACGAGCTGATCACCGAGCTGATCAGGGACGCCTACCGCAGCCTGGCCGACGCCTTCCACGCCACCGCGGCCGATGGCGGCACCGACCTCGCGGGCCTGGCCCAGACCGTCCGCCGGTGGGCACTCGACGTCCCCCACCGCTACTTCCTCATCTACGGGACGCCCATCCCCGGCTACCACGCCCCGCCCGACACCGCCAAGATCGCCGGGGAGCTGATGGCGATCATGCTCGACGCCTGCCCGCCCGTGCCGGCGGACGGCGCCGCCCCCGGCACCGCCCTTGACGCACACCTGGAGGAACACACGCATTGGGGTCGTTCCCACCCCGCCCCGGTGCAGCGCCGCGCCCTGACCTTCTGGACGCGCCTGCACGGCGTGATCTCCCTGGAACTCGCCGGCCACTTCAACGGGATGGAATTCGACCCCGTCCTCCTGTACGAGGCGGAAGTGGACAGCCTGCGGAGCTGATCGTCCCGTCAGCCAGGCTTGCGGGCTTCGATGAGGAACCGGGACGAGTGAGCGACGAACACGCCGTCCTCGCGGATCTGCTCGTGCAGGCGCCGCAGACGGTCGCGGTACGCGTCGACGGAGAAGCCCGGGACGATCCAGATCACCTTGCGCAGGAAGTAGACGATCGCGCCGATGTCGAAGAATTCCATGCGCAGGCGTTCGAGGCGCAGGTCCTTGATTTCGAGTCCGGCGGCCATGGCATCGGCGCTTTCGATGTCCGGATGGCGTTTCTGCCGCGCTTCGGGCTGCGGCCCGAGAAAGTACTCGGTCAGTTCGAAAACGCTGGCGGGACCGACGTGCTGGGCGAAGTACGTACCGCCGGGGGCGAGGACGCGGGCGATTTCCGTCCACCAGACGGTGGCGGGGTGGCGGCTGACGACCAGGTCGAACGCCGCGTCGGCGAATGGCAGCGGCGGCTCGTCGGGATCGGCGACCACCACGGCGCCCCTCGGATGAAGCAGGCGCGTGGCCTTGTCGACATTCGGCGGCCAGGATTCCGTGGCGACCATTATGGGCGGGAATCTGGCGGCGCCGGCCAGCACTTCACCGCCACCGGTCTGGACGTCCAGCGCCGCTTCGGCCTTGGCCAGCCGCTCGCTCATCAGCCGCTGATATCCCCAGGACGGGCGCTGCTCCGTCGCCCGGCCGTCCAGCCAGGAGAAATCCCAGCCCGCGACGGAGACGGATCCGGCCTCCGCGATCAGGTCCTCGAACGTGCGGTCCATGCTCCCATTGTCGCGGCAGGCGGCCCGTACTTGACCGCTGACCTGCGCCGTGATCGGCTCGTGTGAGCGTCGCGGTGCACCCGGCAGGAGGACGTCGAGGGCATGGAGGCGCCGGATCATAGGACGACCTTGGAATCATCCCGCGACCGCCTCATGGCTTTCGGCAATCAACTGATCGAAGTGCACATCTGGCTCCGCGAGGAACTCGACTCGCTCCGCAAGACCCTCGACGGAGACGACGCAGACGGCGCGCTGGACGCGCAGGACGCCGAGGCGCGTCCGCGCGAACTGCGAGCCCATTGCCTGACCTTCTGCGCGGCGCTGAGCCGGCACCATTCCGGCGAGGAGGACGGGGCGTTCCCGGCACTCGCGCAGCAGTTCCCCGAACTGCGCCCCGTGCTGGACGAACTGCGCCGCGACCACCAGTTGGTACATCCCTCCAACGCATGGAGACACTCCTGGCCGGACTCGGCAAGGAATCGGACCCGATCGCCATGCGGAGAGAACTGGACAGCCTCGCCGCCCTGATGGAAACACACTTCGTCTACGAGGAGAGACGGATCGTGACGGCGCTCAACGCCCTGGACATGCCGGACTGGGAGTGCATCCACCCCGACTTCCTCATCAGCGGAACCACCGTCCTGAAGCCTGACCGCCCTTCGCCTCGCCGCTGAAGCGCGCGCCGCGCCATGCCCTCGTCCGTCTTCTGAAAATCGGTGCGGATTCCTGTCACAACCGTCCGATGCGGTCCGTCATTGCGGTGAACGGCCGGTGCGGAGGCGTCGGCTCGGCTCGAATGGCGAGGAGAGATCGATGCAAGCACGGATGAAGAACCCGGCCTATGTCCTGCCCGCCGCGTCCAAGGGGATCGGCAGTTTCATCCAGGCGATCAACGATGGCGGGATCTCCCATGAGCTTCAAGAACTGGTCGCGTTGCGCGCGAGCCAGATCAACGGATGCAGCGCTTGCGTGCAGGCTCACGTCCACAACCTCACCAAAGCGGGGGAGACGGCCGAACGGGTGGCGGCCGTCGCGGCCTGGCGGGAGGCGCCCTTCTTCACGGACGCCGAAAGAGCGGCTCTGGAACTGGCCGAGCGCGTGACCCGCCTCGCCGACCGGTCCGCGGATTCGGTGCCGGACGAATTGTGGGACGAGGTCGCCGACGCCTTCGACGAGAAGCAGCTCTCGGCGCTCATCCTCGTGATCGCTCTGACGAATCTTTTCAACCGGCTCAACACCACCATCCGGGAACCCGCCGGAGCCACGTGGGGCTGACCGCCTCAGCCTGGGCTCAGCCCGGGCTCAGCCTGGATTCGATTTCCATCAGAAATTCCAGCGCCGCCTCGTCGTCCGTCCGGGCGAAGACGGCGCTGACGGCTGCGGCGGCCTCACCGCCGGTCAGCCAGCCGATGACCTGCTGGTATGGGCGGGACGTGCTGTCCCAGTAGCCGTTGGAGAGGCGCGGTCGCCCTCGCCGCCAGATCAGGTTCTCTGTGACGAACTCATGCAGGTGGCGGACGGCGGGTTCGGACATCAACGCACCGGCCCATTCGTCCAACCAAGGGGTCATGTCGGCATTCGTGCCGGCGAGTGCGCAGATGGCGGAGCTTGCCGACGGGCTGGTGGGGAAGTCGGTGAGAGTTCGAGTCCAAAAGGCATCCAGGAAGGCGGCGATGGCGTCGCGCTGTGGCCAGTCCCGCCATCCAGCCTGGCTGAGTTTGCTGAAGATGATTTCTACGTCCGGCCAGACGAATGCGTCTTCGGCCGCCAGTTCCAGCAGGCGCGGCGAGAAATAGTGGAAATCCTCCGGCCTGCCCCAGGTGTTCAACACCTTGGCGGCGTACCGGGCCAGATCCGCGGCGGTCAGATCGCGGAGGGGACGGGCGAGCAGCGGCCGTCCCTCATCGGGGCCGACGCAGCAGGGGCACCCGTCTAGTTCCACAGGACGAGGCACGTCCGCGAACGCAGCATAGAGATCCTCGACCACCGGCTCGCAGGCTTTATCGGCCATTGAGGAATCGTCCCATCCGAGCAGTTCGGGCCCTAACCGCCGCCGCCGACCGTTCGGAACTCGGTGATGGTGACCTTCTGCTTCGGCGGGCCGTCACCGGTCCCCATGGCGCTGCCGTCCTCGGCCCCCGCCTTCGCCACTTTGTCGACGATCTCCAGCCCGGATGTGACCCGGCCGAAAATGGTGTAGTCGGGTGCCAGGGACGTCGTGTCCCCGTAGATGATGAAGAACTGGCTGCCATTGGTGTTCGGCCCGGCATTGGCCATGGCCACGGTGCCGCGGGTGTAGCGGGTTCCGGCCGCGATCTCATCCGCGAACTGGTAGGAGGGCCCGCCGGTTCCGGTCCCCGACGGGTCGCCGCACTGCAGGACCTTGAGGGTCTCGCTCGTCGTGAGGCGGTGGCATGTGGTGTTGTCGTAGTACTTCTTGCTCGCGAGGTGCGCGAGTGAGTTCACGGTGCAGGGTGCCTTGGCGGGGTCCAACTGGACTTCCAGCGTGCCGAGGTTGGTCTTGATGGTCGCCCGTTGCGGCTGAGTCGCGGGCACCTGGGACGGCGGTTTTCCTACGTCTTTGACGGTCTGGCCGGTAGTCGGTGAGTAGGTGCAGGTCTTCGTTGACGGGTTCGATTGCGTCACCGTCTGGCCGCCGCCGCTCGTCCCGCCGCCCGTGCCCGTCCTCGTCCCATTGTCCCTGAGCAGGACTGCGGCGAATACCCCTCCGGTGACCAGGAGAACAGCGGCGGCTGCGCCGACGACGATCAGGAGTGGACGTCTTGACCGTCCAGGCACCACCGGGCCTGTCGGTTGAGGGAACCCTGCGGGAGGTGGAGGCGGCCCACCAATCGGTGCCGTGCCCTGCTGATAAGCGCCGAACGTGGGCGAACCTGATGGGGGAGCGCCCGGCCAAGGCCGTCCAGCCGCGTGCGCCACGTGGGCGTCGGCCGCCGGCGGGGACGGCGCGTAGTGAGGCGATGGGAGTGCGGCGGCGGATGTCCCTTCGGCGAGCAGGCTCACGCGCGCATCCGAATTCGCGTCGGCGTCCGGGGCCGCGTGCGGATTCGCGTTCGCGTCCAGGGCCGCACTCGGGTCTGCGTCGGCGTCCGGGGCGGGAAGCGGGGTTCCGTTCACGTTCGGCCGGTTGCCGAGCAGGCGCTGCAGGAGTTGCAGCGCGGTCGGGCGGGCCGCCGGGTCCTTGGCCAGGCAGGACGCGACGAGCGCGCGCAGCTCCCCGGTCAGCGCACCCAGCTGCGGCTCCCCATGCAGGACGCGCTGCATGATGGCCGCCACATTGTCGCTGCCGAACGGCGGCGCCCCGTTGGCGGCGAACGCCATCGTGCACGCCCACGCGAACATGTCCAGGGGCGCGCCGCCCGCCAGGCCCGCCACCTGCTCCGGCGCCATGAAGGCCGGTGTGCCGACCGCGCCGGTCATGGTGGCCGAGGTCGCGTCGAGCGGACGGGCGATGCCGAAGTCGATGACCCGCGGGCCGTCCTCGCCGAGCAGCACGTTGGCCGGTTTGAAATCGCGGTGGACGACGCCCGCCTCGTGGATCGCGGCGAGCGCCGTGGCGGTGCCGATGGCCAGCCTGACCAGCTCGCCGCCGGACGCCACGCCCCGCTCGGTGATGTGCTCCCGCAGCGACGGCCCGTCGATGTACTCGCTGACGATGTACGGGACGTCCTCGTCCGTCCCGGCGGCGAGGATGCGGGCGGTGCAGAACGGCGCGACCCGCCGGGCCGCGGCCAGCTCCCGCTCGAACAGCGTCCGGGCCCGGTCGTCGTGGCCGATCCCGGCGTGCAGGAGTTTCACCGCGACGCGCCGGCCCGTGTCCGATTCGCCCAGGAAGACGCTGCCCTGGGCGCCCTCGCCGATCCGGGCCGTCAGCCGGAACCCGGCGACCTCGCGGGGATCGTTCGAGCGCAGTGGACGAGGGTCGGGCATTCAGGACCTCCACGGCGGAAGCGGCGAGAGCAGATTATCCACAAGTCGCCGATCACCGGCGCGGCGGCCCGGGACCCGCTACGCGTGCGCCGCCACCCCATGGGCCGGGCCCATAGCAGCGTGTCTAGGACGATGCGGCAATGAGATCGCGATACCACCCGTAAGACTTCTTCGGCGTGCGTTTCTGCGTCTCGTAGTCGACGTGGACGAGGCCGAAACGCGGATGGTAGCCCTCCGACCATTCAAAGTTGTCCAGAAGCGACCACGCGTAATAACCGCGGATGTCGATGCCCTCGTCGATGGCCGTCCGCATTGCCTTGATGTGCGCGTCCATGAATTCGATGCGGGACGAGTCGTCCACCATGCCGTCGGGACCGATCTCGTCCGGGAACGAGCAGCCGTTCTCGGTGATGTAGAGCGGCGGCAGCAAGTACCGCGAATGGAGACTGCGCAGCAGGGACAGGAAGGCATCAGGGACGATCGGCCAGCCCATCCCGGTCGTCGGGTACTCGCTGATGTCAGTGATCTCGAACGGCAGCGGGCCTTTACCCACATTCTTGAGGCGCGTCGGCTGGTAGTAGTTGACGCCCAGGAAATCGATAGGCGTCGCGATGACAGCGGCGTCCTCAGAACGGACGAACGAAGCGTCCCCCATGACGTCGGGATAACGGCCGAGGAGGACCGGATCGGTGAACAGCCGGTTCATGAACCCGTCGAATGCGTCCGCGGCCGGCTGGTCGTCGGGAGTCGCGGCCCACGCCGGTGAATAGTGATTCGTCAGGCCGATCTGGCGGGCGCCGCGTCCGCGCAGGGCGTTGACGGCGAGGCCGTGGCCGAGGAGCTGGTGGTGAGCCGCGGGGAGCGCGTCGAGCATGAGCGTCCGGCCGGGCGCGTAGACGCCGAACGCGTAGCCGTAGGCCATGACGACCACGGGCTCGTTCAGGGTTATCCACATTTCCACGCGGTCCGCGAGGCGCTCGGCCGCGAGGTAGGAGAATTCAGCGAACCGGTAGGCGGTGTCGCGGCTCATCCAGCCGCCTGCGTCTTCGAGCGGCTGCGGGAGGTCCCAGTGGTAGAGGGTGGCGGCGGGGGCGATGCCGGCGGCGAGCAGGCCGTCCACCAGGCGGTCGTAGAAGTCGAGGCCCTTCGGGTTGACGGGCCCGCTCCCCTGCGGCTGGACGCGCGGCCACGCGATCGAGAACCGGTACGAGCCGACCCCGAGCCCCGCCATCAGCGCGACGTCCTCCGGCCACCGGCGGTAGTGGTCGCAGGCGACGTCGCCCGTGTGTCCGTCGCGGACGCGTCCGGGCGTGTGGGCGAAGGTGTCCCAGGTGGACGGGCCCCGCCCGTCCTCCTCGACCGCGCCTTCGATCTGGTAGGCGGACGTGGCGACGCCCCAGCGGAAGCCGTCCGGCAGCCCCATCGCGTTCCCTCCCGAACCCCACCCGGAAATGTGAATCAATTTCGGATATTAGGCGCTCGGATGGTGCGCACGGAAGAGTCTCATGACCTTGGGGTGGTGAACGGCACGTTGTGCATGCCGGAGCCCATCGTGTTCGGGTGACAATGGTGGCGTGACCGATATCCGGACTCCCCTCCGCCGCCGTCCCGCCCAGCGCCGCAGCGCCGAACGCGTCCAGCGGATGCTCGACGCCTGCGCGGACATCCTCGACGAGGACGGCTACGACGGCCTCACCACGACGCGCATCGCCCAGCGCGCCGACGTGGCCATCGGCTCGGTGTACCAGTTCTTTCCCGACAAGCGCGCCGTCGCGCAGGCCCTCGCCCTCCGCAACCTGGAGGTGTTCGGGGAGCGGATCTCGGCGCGGCTGGCCGAGGGCGGCTTCGGCGACTGGTCCGACACGGTCGGCGTGATCATCGAGATCTTCGTCGAGATGCACCGGACCGTGCCAGGCTTCCGCGTGCTGCGGTTCGGCGACGTCGCGGACGTCAACCTGCTCGACTCCGACGCCGACAACAACGCGGTGGTCGCCGGCCGGCTCCGCCAGATGATCGTGGAGTCGTTCGGCGTCCAGGACACCCCGCGCCTCGCCACCGCGCTCGCCATCGCGGTGGAGGCCGGCGACGCCGTCCTGAAGATGGCCTTCCGCCGCGACCCGGCTGGCGATCCGCTGATCGTCGCCGAGGCCGAGCGGCTGATCCACGGCTACCTGGCGTCGCATATCGAGGAGGCCTGACCGCACCCCGCCATCTGTGGCAGACTCCGCAAAACGCTACAGAACGGGTGAGTTCGCTGGACGAGGAACGGCTCCAGGCGCAGAACACGCTGCTGATCCGGCAGCGTGTTCGCCTGATGGTGAACCAGTACGAGGTGCACGCCGAAGCCCCGGGCGGCGGCGAGGGCGAACTGCTCGCCTTCGCGCAGCAGAAACGCCTCGCCTTCAAGGAGCAGGTCACCCTCTACGCGGACGACGCCAAGACCCGTCCGATCCTGGGATTCAAGGCCCGCAAGCGCATCGACCTCGCGTCCGCGTACGACATCACGGACGCGAACGGCCAGCCGATCGGCGTCTTCCGCAAGGACTTCAAGAAGTCGCTTCTCGCCTCGACCTGGCACCTTGAGCAGCCCGGCCTTGACGTCACGACGGGCAGCGAACGCAACAAGACCGTCGCGGTCATGCGACGCATCTGGCAGTTCATCCCCTACGTGGACGCCCTCCCGTTCGCCTGGCCGTACCACTTCGACTTCTACGCCGGCGACCAGCTCGTCTTCTCCGTCGTCAAGAAGTTCGGCTTCCGCGACCGCTACGTCGTAGAGATCAAGGACCCCCGCCTAGACCGCCGCCTGGTAATAGCCCAAGCCGTAGGCCTAGACGCCCTCCAATCCCGCTAACCCGCGCCACCCCTTCAAGCCCCACCCCGGAAC
>NZ_SMKT01000215.1 GCF_004348735.1 Actinomadura sp. KC06 | reverse complement strand
TTCCTTGACGCCGTACCCGACGAGCACGGGCGTGCGCTTCGGCGCCTCGGACGACACGATCCCCGGCTCGTTGGCGGTCGGCACGGCCTCCGTCTCCTGCAACGCGGCGGCCTGCGCAGGAGGCTCCGACACCGGCGTCGCGACGCCGCCATCGCCGTCGGCGTCCACCGAGATGATCGGGGAGCCGACGTCCACGGTCGCGCCCTCGGTGACCATCAGCTCCGTCACCACGCCCTCGAACGGGCAGGGCAGCTCCACGATCGCCTTGGCGGTCTCGATCTCGACGATGGTCTGGTTGATCTCGACCGTGTCGCCGGGCTGGACGTGCCACTTGACGATCTCGGCCTCCGTCAGGCCCTCGCCCACGTCCGGCAGTTTGAAGATCTTCGGCTGGCTCACCGGCGTCACCACGCGAAGGTTCGGTCGACCGCGTCCAGGATGCGGTCGAGATCGGGCAGGTAGTGGTCCTCGTTGCGGGACGGCGGGTACGGGGCGGAGAACCCGCCGACCCGCAGCACCGGCGACTCCAGCCGGTAGAAGCACCGCTCGGTGATCCGCGCGGCCAGCTCGGCGCCGAACCCGCTGAACACCGGCGCCTCGTGGACGACGACGCAGCGTCCCGTCCGGTTCACGGAGCCGACGACGGCGCCGATGTCGAGCGGGTTGAGCGAGCGCAGGTCGATGACCTCCAGCGACCGCCCCTCCTCGGCGGCAGCGGCGGCGGCCTCCAGGCACGTCTTCACCGACGGCCCGTACGCGAGGACGGTCACGTGCTCGCCCGGCTGGACGATCCGCGCGTCGTGCAGCGGCGTCCAGTCCGCCGCCGTCGACTCGACGTCGACCTCGGCCTTGTCCCAGTACCGGCGCTTCGGCTCGAAGAAGATCACCGGGTCGGGCGAGGCGATCGACTGCTGGATCATCGCGAACGCGTCCAGCGGGTTCGAGCACGCCACGACGCGCAGCCCGGCGGTGTGCGTGAAGTACGCCTCGGGCGACTCCGAGTGGTGCTCCACCGCGCCGATCCCGCCGCCCCACGGGATCCGGATCACGACGGGCAGCGACAGCGACCCGAGCGACCGCATCCGCATCTTGGCGAGCTGCGTGATGATCTGGTCGGCGGCGGGGAAGACGAACCCGTCGAACTGGATCTCCACCACCGGACGGTAGCCGCGCAGCGCGAGGCCGATCGCCGTCCCGACGATGCCTGACTCGGCGAGCGGCGTGTCGATGACGCGTTCCTCGCCGAAATCTTTCTGCAGGCCGTCGGTGATGCGGAACACCCCGCCGAGTTTCCCGACGTCCTCGCCCATGACGAGGACTTTCGGGTCGTTCTCCATGGCCTTGCGCAGGCCCTCGTTCATGGCCTTTCCGAGGGTGAGCGTAGTCATCGGGACTCCTCCCCGGATTCCTCGAACGACGCCAGGTAGGCGGCGAACTGCTCCTGCTCCTCAGTCATCAGCGGATGCGATTCCGCGTAAACGTTCTCGAACATCGCCAAAGGCTGCGGGTCGGGCATCGACAGGCATCCTTCGCGCAGTTCCCTGCCCAGCTGCTTGGCCTCGTCCTCGACCTTTTCGAAGAATCCCGTCTCGGCGAGGTCATTGCGCACCAGATACGCCTTGACCCGTTCGATCGGGTCCTTGAGCTTCCACGCCTCTTCTTCGGCCTTGAGGCGGTAGCGCGTGGGGTCGTCCGTCGTGGTGTGGGCGCCCATCCGGTACGTGAACGCCTCGATCAGCGTCGGGCCCTGGCCCGTCCGGGCGTTCTCCAGGGCCTTCCTGGTGACGGCCAGGCAGGCGAACACGTCGTTGCCGTCCACCCGCAGGCCGGGGAAACCGTAGCCCTGCGCCCTGCGGTAGAGCGGGATCCGCGACTGCTTCTCAAGCGGCTCGGAAATGGCCCACTGGTTGTTCTGGCAGAAGAACACGATTGGCGCGTTGAACACGGACGCGAAAACGAACGACTCGTGCACGTCGCCCTGCGACGTCGCCCCGTCGCCGAAGTACGCGATCGTCCCGGCCGCGGACGGTGTGCCGAGGACGCCGTCCCGCTGGACGCCCATCGCGTAGCCCGTCGCGTGCAGCGTCTGGCTGCCGATCACGACCGTGTACAGGTGGAAGTTGTGCTCGGTCGGGTCCCAGCCGCCGTGGCTGACGCCGCGGAACAGCCCGATCATGTTGAGGTGGTCCACGCCCCGGCACCAGGCGACGCCGTGCTCCCGGTAGGTCGGGAAGACCATGTCGTTCTCGGACAGCGCGCGTCCGGACCCGATCTGCGCGGCCTCCTGGCCCAGCAGCGAGGGCCACAGGCCCACCTCGCCCTGCCTGGTCAGCGCCACGGACTCCAGGTCGAGCCGCCGGACGATGACCAGATCGCGATAAAGGTCGCGTACCTCCTCGGCGCTGAGGTCCAGGGGGTAGTCGGGATGCTCGACGCGCTCCCCCTCGGGGGTGAGCAGCTGGACGAGTTCGGGCTCGGCCAGCTCGGGGGTATCAGGCGCGCCGCGCACGGAGTCGATCGTCATCGATGACACTCCTCGTTCGGGGCCGGCGCGCGGGATCGCCGCACGATCGGCCGATGTCCACGGCCTCCGGCCCCGGTAAGGGACAAAAGCCGCTTATGCCATCGTGGCAGACCTCACACCCCGCGATGCAAGTCCTGCCGTCCTCCAGCCCCCGCCCACCACCATTCAAAGGACGAGCGCCGCTCGGCTCATTACCGGCACACCTACCCTCGGCCCTGGCCCTTGACGCAAACGTGACGCACACCACCCGGTGCGGCGCGGGCCCGCCGCCTACTCGCGGGAGAGCGCCCTGGTCACGCCCGCCGCGACGGTCAGCCCGAGGACGAGCCCGGCGGCGACGATGAAGTTGGCGATCCATTGGTAGACGCCCTTGGGCGCGAACGCCATCTCCTGCCCGAGCGTGCCGATCGGCAGGATGAGGTCCAGGGTGTAGAAGAACGGATTGAAATGCGGCTTCTGGCCGCTGTCCAGGACGTCCGGCTTGTGGAGCGAGAACACGATCGTCCCGAAGGCGAGCAGGCCGATCAGCCAGCTCGCCGCGCGGAACGGGCGGTAGCCGTAGCCGACCAGGCCGTCCTGCATCCAGCCGACGATCTTGCGGGAGAGGCCCTGCGTCCTGCGCCGGTCGCGGGCCTTGGCGAGCAGGACGTAGCGGCCGTCGGCGTCCAGGCCGAGGGCCCGGTAGGTCGCGGCGAGGCGCTCGTAGGGCTGCGGAGCGTAACCGTCGGTGTCGCGGCGCAGCCAGTCGAGGCGCTGGCGGGCGGTCAGCGGCGGTTCGAGGGTCTCGTACTGCAGGCCGTCGAGCTGGAGGCGCTCCGGCCAGGACGCGGCGTCGTCCCGCAGCAGGTTGATGCGGGCGTAGGACAGGTCCGCGGTGCCCTGGATCGGCTCGGCGGTGCGCAGCAGCAGCTCCTCCGCCTGGACGCGCTGCAGGCTGAGAGCCGTCCCCTGGTCGTGCCGCAGCCGGGCGTCGCGCAGGCTGAGCTGGCCGGTGACGCGGGCGCCGGAGAAGCTGACGGCGCCGATGGCGGTGAACCCGTCCGAGCAGTAGATGTCGGTCTCGACGGTCAGATCGTCGGCGTTCAGTGCCGTGCGCCCCGGCGCGGACAGCCGCGCGCCGACGAACGACAGGTACCCGCCGACGCTGGCGCCGCGCAGCCGGACCTCGCCCTCCGCCGTGAACCCGCCGTCGCAGAACACGTTCGCGGCCACGTCCAGGCGGCTCGCGTACAGGGCGGGACCGGACGGGTTGCTCAGCCGCGCGCCCCGCAGGATGAGCTGGCCGCCGATCCGGGCGCCGGGCAGCCGGACCTCACCGTTGGACGTGAACCCCTGGTCGCAGTACACGTTCGCCTCGACCGTGAGGCGGTCGGCGAGCAGTGCGTCCCCGCCCGGATTGCTCAGCTGGACGCCCGACATGTTCAGGATGCCGGTGATGTTCGCCCCGTCCAGCCACAGCCCGCCCGTGATCCGGCTGCCCTCCAGCCACAGATGCCCGTCCACCCGGGTTCCGGACGCGATCAGCCCCGGCAGCCGGCAGCGCATCAGATGGACGCTGTTCATGCTCGCCCAGTACAGGTGCGGCGCCTCGTCGAACGAGCAGCCGGTGAGCGCCAGCGGGACGCTGACGTCCGCGTGCCCGAGGTTCAGCGAGCCGGTGACCCGGGCCCCGCCGAGCCGGACGGCCGCGACCTGCCCCGGCTCCGGCTCCACGGCCCCGACGAGCAGTGCCACGAGGACCTCCGCCCTGACCACCCGGTCGTGCCCCCAGCGGTCGGCCTGCCCGGTGTCGTCGAACGCGGCGTCGCCGGACGACAGGTCGACGGCTTCGCCTTTCGGGAACGCCTCCCATAGGCGGCGCTCCGTCGGGGTCAGGTCCTCGATGTTCATCGGGCGGCTCCGGGGGTGCAGGCGGGGTGGGGCGGCTGGGATCACGCGGGGATGCAGGTGGGCTGTGATGGGTCATGGTGCCGTACGCTTCAGGATCGTAAGGAAAGTTGCTGATGAGTGAGGGGGCTGCCGTGGCGCGTGTCGTCGTCGACGTCATGCTCAAACCGGAGATCCTCGACCCGCAAGGGCAGGCCATCGCCCGGAAGCTGCCGCAGCTCGGGTTCGACGGGATCGTCGCCGTCCGGCAGGGCAAGCGGTTCGAGGTGGAACTGGAGGGCGAGGCCGACGAGGCGGCGCTGGAGCGGGTCGGCAAGATCGCCGAGACGCTGCTGGCGAACCCCGTCATCGAGAACTACGAGCTTCGCGTCCTCTAGCGTCCCGGCGGTTCCAGCGGTTTCAGGCGTTCCACCTGTCCCGGTGCTCCCCGGCCGTTACCGGCCGTTTCAGAGGGTCCAAAGCGTTCCAAAACGCTCCGCGCGTTTCAGGCGTTCTCGGTGTTCGGACCGCCCTGACGTGGAATGGCGCGCAATACCGTTCGATTCCGGAAGGCATTGGCGCGTTCCAGGCGCCTCCCGGGCTTAGACCGTGCCAACGGGACGTCCGTGAAAGACCCGCGACTATAGCGATTACGGAAGATTCCGCCGGGGAACTGTTAGCTGCGTCGAGTCGTCGAGCACGCTCCGGGACCGGGGGAACGGTCGGCAAGCCCGGAGCGGACACGAGGTGTCCGGGTGGATATGAGGATCTCGCTCTCGCTGCCGTGCGAGGCGCTGAGCATCCCGGTGGTCCGTCGGGTGCTGGGAGACGCGCTGCGGGGGCTGGGCGTTTCCGAGGACTGCGTCGACGACGTCTTGGTCGCCGCCTCCGAGGCGTGCACGAACGTCGTCCAGCACTCCCGCGCCACAGGCGACTACGAGGTGGCCGGACGGGTGGACGAGGGCGTCTGTGCCCTCACGATCACGGACCGGGGCCGCGGGCCCCGGCCGGCCCCCGAGGAACGGGGGATTTTGAGCGAATCCGGCCGCGGCATTAAGATCATGCGTGCGCTGGTGGACGATCTGGACATCGACTCCACGCCCGACAGGGGCACCGTCGTCCACCTGCGGAAGCGGCTGACCTGGCGTGACGGGGCGTTGGTTCAGCGCCTCGACCGCAGGCTCATGCACAGCGCCGGGTAGATTGGTACGCGCGCGGGGGAGAATCGACGCGCATCGGGGTGATCGGCGGTACGACCCGCCCGTCCCGGCCGCCCCTCATTTCGGAGGAACAGAAGAGATGGACGCTGCCCGGGTCGGGATCATCACCTTCCCAGGTTCGCTCGACGACAGAGACGCCGCACGCGCCGTGCGGCTGTCCGGCGCCGAGCCGGTCGCCCTGTGGCACGGCGACCACGACCTGCGGGGGGTCGACGCCGTCGTCCTCCCCGGCGGGTTCTCCTACGGGGACTACCTGCGCGCCGGAGCCATCGCCCGGTTCGCCCCGCTGATGACCGAGCTGGTCGCCGCCGCCGGCGCCGGCCTCCCGGTCCTCGGCATCTGCAACGGCTTCCAGGTCCTGTGCGAGTCGCATCTGCTCCCCGGCGCGCTGCTGCCGAACGCCGGCCTGCACTTCGTGTGCCGCGACCAGCGGCTCCGCGTCGAGAACGTCGACACCGCATGGACCACCGGCTACCGGGAAGGGCAGGAGCTGGTGATCCCGGTCAAGAACCGCGACGGCCGCTACACCGCCGACCGCGAGACCCTGACCGAACTGGCCGACTCCGGCCGGATCGTCGCCCGCTACGTCGACCTGAACCCCAACGGCTCCCTCGACGACATCGCCGGCATCTGCAACGAGGCCGGCAACGTCGTCGGGCTCATGCCCCACCCCGAACACGCCGTGGAGTCCCTGACCGGCCCGTCCACCGACGGGCTCGGCTTCTTCACCTCGATCGTCAAGAGTTTGGTCACCGCATGAGCGAGCAACGGCCCCAGCCCCCCGCGCGAGCGACCGGGGAGTCCCCGGACGAGCCCTCGATGGAGTGGCTCGGCGAGCTCAAGTCCGACGCCGACGACCCCGAACTCCAGCCGGTCGACCCCTCGGTGACCCAGGCGTTCGAGGCGATGCTCGAAGAGGCCAAGCCCGCGGACCCGTCCGCCCTGCCGGTCCGGCCGGAGCCCGCCGTCCGGCCGGAGCCCGCCGTGCAGGTCGATCCGGCCATCCGGGTCGACCCGGCCGTGCAGGCGGCGTTCGTCGCGGCCCAGCCCGCTCCCGGCCCTCTCGAAGCGCCCACCGGCGGTCCGCTCGGCGGGCCGGAGCAGGAGTTCGCCCGCGCCCTGGCCGAGGAACGCGCGTCCAGCGACCCCTCGTCCACCCTGGCGGACCCGACCCTCACGACCCCTGACGCGAGCGAGTACACGAACCCCGCGGCCCCGTCCGCGAACCCGGCCGGTCACGGCCCCGGCTCCGGCACCGGCCCGCAACCCGCCATCGGAACGGGCACCGGGCCGCAGCCCGCCGTAGGCCCGAACACGGGCCCGCAGCCCGCCGTTGGGCCCGGCACCGGCCCGCAGCCCATGATCGGCACGGGGACAGGCCCGCAGCCCGCTGTCGGGACCGGCACCGGCCCGCAGCCCGCCGTTGGGACGGGCACGGGCCCGCAACCTGCGGTGGGCCCGAACACAGGCCCACAGCACGCCATCGGCACCGGAACGGGCCCGCAGCCCGCTGTCGGCACCGGGACGGGCCCTCAGCCTGCGGTCGGCCCCGGCACGGGACCGCAGCCCACCGTGGGCCCTGGCGCTAGCCCGCAGCCTTTCGCCGGCCTGGGTACGGGCCCGCAGCCTGCGGTCGGCCCTGGCACCGCGCCGCAGCCCGTCATCGGACTCGGCACCGGCCCGCAGCCAGCTGTAGGCCCGAACACGGGCCCTCAGCCCGCCGTTGGGCCCGGCACAGGCCCGCAGCCCGCCATCGGCAGGGGCACCGGCCCGCAGGCCGCCGTGGGTCCCGGTACGGGCCCGCAGCCCGCCATCGGCACCGGAACCGGGCCGCAACCCGCCATAGGCACCGGCACGGGCCCGCAGTCGGCCATCCAGGCGCCGGCGACGGGCTACTCCGGGACGGACACGGTCGCCATCGCCGCCGCGTCCCCGGAGCGTCCGCAGCCGTTCGCCGAGCTGGGCATGAATGAGGACGAGTACAAGCGCGTCCGCAACATCCTGGGCCGCCGTCCGACCTCGTCCGAGCTGGCGATCTACTCGGTCATGTGGAGCGAGCACTGCTCGTACAAGAGCTCCAAGGTGCATCTGCGCCAGTTCGGCGAGAAGGCTCCGAAGACCGACAAGCTGCTGGTCGGCATGGGGGAGAACGCCGGTGTCGTCGACATCGGCCAGGGCTGGGCGGTCACCTTCAAGGTGGAGTCGCACAACCACCCGTCCTACGTGGAGCCGTACCAGGGCGCGGCGACCGGCGTGGGCGGGATCGTCCGCGACATCATCTCGATGGGCGCGCGGCCGGTCGCAGTTATGGACTCGCTGCGCTTCGGCCCGGCGGACGCCCCCGACACCCAGCGCGTCCTGCCCGGCGTGGTGGCGGGCATCGGCGGCTACGGCAACTCGCTCGGCCTGCCCAACATCGGCGGCGAGACCGTCTTCGACGCCTGCTACGAACAGAACCCGCTGGTCAACGCCCTCTGCGTCGGCGTGATGAAGCACGAGGACATCAAGCGCGCCGTCGCCCCCGGCCCCGGCAACAAGGTGATCCTCTTCGGCGCCCTGACCGGCCCGGACGGCATCGGCGGCGCGTCCGTGCTCGCCTCGGCGACGTTCGACGAGGAGTCGCACCGGAAGCGGCCGTCCGTCCAGGTGGGCGACCCGTTCATGGAGAAGCTGCTGATCGAGTGCTGCCTGGAGCTGTTCGGCGAGGACCTCGTCGTCGGCATCCAGGACCTCGGCGCGGCCGGCGTGTCCTGCGCTACGACGGAGCTGGCCGCGGCCGGCACCGGCGGCATGCACGTCGACCTCGACTCCGTCCCGCTCCGCGACGAGACGCTCCTCCCCGAGGAGATCCTCATGAGCGAGTCGCAGGAGCGCATGATGGCGGTGGTCGAGCCCGGCAAGGTCGACCGCTTCATGGACATCTGCGCCCGCTGGGAGATCCCGGCGACCGTGATCGGGACGGTCACCGACACGGGACGGCTCGTCATGACCTGGCGGGGCGAGACGATCGTCGACATCCCGCCGGTCACCGCCGCCGACGAGGGCCCGGTGTACCAGCGCCCGCTGGAGCCGCCGAGGGACCTCGGGTCCCTGCAGTCCGACACGCCAGGGCGGCTTACTCGTCCGTCCAACGGCGACGAGCTGCGCCGTACCGTCCTTTGGCTGGCGGGGTCGCCGAACCTCGCGGGCAAGACGTGGGTGACGTCCCAGTACGACCGCTACGTCATGGGCAACACCGTGATGGCGATGCCTGAGAACGCGGGCGTGGTGCGCATCGACGACGAGTCCGGGCTGGGCATCGCCCTGTCCCTGGACGGCAACGGCCGCTACACGCGCCTCGACCCGTACGCGGGCGCGCAGCTCGCCCTCTCCGAGGCGTTCCGCAACGTCGCCGCCACCGGCGCCCGGCCCCTGGCCGTCACCAACTGCCTCAACTTCGGCTCCCCGGAAGACCCTGGCGTCATGTGGCAGTTCGCCCGCGCGGTCGAGGGCCTCGCGGACGGCTGCCAGTACCTCGGCATCCCGGTCACCGGCGGCAACGTCAGCTTCTACAACCAGACCGGCGCCACGGCGATCAACCCGACCCCGGTCGTCGGCGTCCTCGGCGTCCACGACGACGTCCGCCGCCGCGTGAACATGTCGCTCACCACCGACGGCGCCACGATCGCGCTGCTCGGCGAGACCCGGGAGGAGTTCGGCGGGTCGGAATGGGCGCATGTCGTCTACGGCCACCTGGGCGGCCTGCCGCCGCTGGTGGACCTGAAGGCGGAGGCGTCGCTGGCGTCCGTGCTGGTCAACGCCGTCCGGGACGGCCTCGTCACCGCCGTCCACGACCTGTCGGACGGCGGCCTGTCCCAGACCCTGGTCGAGTCGTGCCTGCGCGGCGGCCTCGGCGCCAAGATCACGCTGCACGGCGACCCGTTCGTCGCGCTGTTCAGCGAGTCCGTCGCCCGCGCCATGGTCGTCGTCATGCCGGGCGCCGAAGCCCGCCTCGCGGCCCTGTGCGAGTCGGCAGGCGTGCCCGTCGCCCAGCTGGGCGTAGCGGGCGGCGACGCCCTGACCGTCACGGGCCGAGGCACAGAAGGCGACCAGCAGGAACTGTTCAGCATCCCCTTGCACGAACTACGCGAGGCCCACGAACACATGCTCCCCAGCTACGCCGACTAACCCGTCCACGACCACGCGCGAAGGGCGCCTCCCAGAACGGGAGGCGCCCTTCGCGTTGGACAGGCTCAGAAGACCGAGATGTGTACGTGGTCGTAGTGGTTGGCGGTGGTGCCGCCTCGGTTCTCCATCATGCGCCAGCCGGGGCTGCGCATGTCGTAGATGCGCTGGCGCCAGATGACGTACTTGATGCCCAAAGCGCTCGCGTGGGAGATCGCGTACTGGGCGGCCTGGTCGCCCTGAGCCTGGGCGCTGCCCGTGGCCATCGCGCCGCCGGTCGTCACCATGAAGTCGCAGGCGCGGCCCGTGCCGTGGTCCTGGGGGTCGCCTGGACGCGTGCAGCCGATCACGGGGAACGGGCCGGTCTCCAGGTCGATGGTGTTCTTGACCTTGAGCATGCGGGGGGTGATGCCGCCCATGCCGATGCTCGGCGACTCGGGCTTGTACTGCTTGACCAGGGCCTTGATCTTGGCCTTCCGGCTGAGCAGGTCCTTGATCTCCTTCTTCAGCTCCGCCATCTTCGCCTGGGCCTGCTTGCGGGCCTGGAGCTGGTCGTTGACGAGCTTCTGGATCTGCGCGACCTTCGCGGCCTTGTTCTGCGACAGGTGGCTGACCAGGGTGGCGTTGCTGAGGAGGTCGCTCGGGTTCGCGTCCGTCACGAAGGTGACCGTGGGGTCCTCGCCGTTCATCATGTACTGGGTCGCGGCGAGCTGGGCGACGAGGTTGCGGGCCTCGACGAGGTCCTGCTGCAGGTCCTTGGCCTTCTTGAGCGACTTCTCCGCGGCGTACTGGACGTCCTTGAGCTTGGCCAGGTCGCCGCCGTACTCCTTGTCGAGCTTCTCGATCTGCCGGTTCAGCTGGGCGAACTTCTTGCTGTCACCGGGATCGGCGGCGTAGGCGTTGAGCGCGGCCAGGGCGGGCGGTGCGGCGGCGGACGGGGTGGCGGTGCCGACCAGCGGCAGCGCGGCGGCGAAGGCCACGAGAGCCACGGCTGCGCGCCGTCCACCGCGCGGGCGTGCGGAGGGGGTCTCCACGTGTTCTCCTCTCGTCCTGGCCGTGGGTCAATGAACCTTAAAGTGCCGTCTGTGCCTCGCCAAGATTAAACCCCTGGGACGCGTGAGGCAGTGCGAAGGGCGATAAGCCCTGCTCGCTTGCTGGGAGGCGAGCCATCTTACGTGACACGACTCACAGCCACTTCCACCGGTACGGGACGGGACTCACCCACGGTTCAGCCGGCCACCGTAGCCGAGACTCGTGCCTGGTCGGTTCCAGGTGTACTGGAGCGTCCCGTCCGGTTGCCGGGTGATCTGGACGACCCCGGACGTGCACGGCTTAGCGACCGACAGGGACATTTTCAGCGCGCTTTCCGTGCCCCTCGTCAGTGCGAGCGTGCCGTTGCATTTCTCCTTCGGGTAGAACACGCGCCCGGTCGTCCCGCCGGATTGGAACGTGACCTCGAGCGGGAACGAGACGTTGCGGTTGGTGTTGACGACCGTGCCCTTCCACGTCCCCGCGAACGATGACGGGATCGTCGTCACCGGACGGTTGTTGGACGCGTTCGTGCTGTCGGGCGGCGGCCCGTCGTCGTCGGCCTTGAGCTGGGGCCACAGCACCAGCGCGATGATGGCGATGCCCACGCCGACCCCGATGAACAGCGAGAGCGCCACGCCGAGTACGTGGTTGCTGGGGCGGCGCATCTTGGCGAAGGACGCGAGCGGCGACGGATTCCGTCCGTCGTTGTCACGGCCCTGCCCAAGTCCGGGGATGAGGTGCGGGGTCGGTTCGGTGGCGTCCGGGTGCTCGTCCAGGTCGACGGCGTCGAATGTGGCGGTCGAGTTGGAGGCGACCGTGCCGAACGCCGCCGTCTGGTCAGCTGGGCTGGGCTCGTTGGCTGGTGGACGGGTTTCTTGCTGCGTCTGGTTCGGGTCGTCGGAGGCGACCGCCCTGAAGGCTGCGGTCTCCTC
This sequence comes from Actinomadura sp. KC06, assembly GCF_004348735.1. Taxonomy (GTDB): domain Bacteria; phylum Actinomycetota; class Actinomycetes; order Streptosporangiales; family Streptosporangiaceae; genus Spirillospora. The sequence goes on along the minus strand of NZ_SMKT01000215.1, from coordinate 164 downwards.
GAAGGCGGACGGGTCCAGGTCGGCTGCCGGTGGTGCGGGCGGCTCGGGCCTGGGTTCCGGGCGCGATCGGCGCATGCGTGACAGCTTCCCGAGCAGCGGAAGGGACGGCGTCGGGGTTCCCTGTACCGGAGTCGGCGGGGCGCCGGGGGGAGGCCCAGGGGCTT
>NZ_SMKT01000214.1 GCF_004348735.1 Actinomadura sp. KC06 | reverse complement strand
GTCTTGGGGCGTGCTTCGGGTGGGTGTGGTCAGGGGAGGGTTTTGGTTAGGCGCTCTAGTTTGAGTGGGTTTAGGACGCGGCGGTAGGCGGTGATGCGGCTGTTTTCGACTTCTACCGTGTCTACGGCGGCCAGGTGGTCGTCTCGGTATACGAGGAATTCGAGGCGGCCGTTGATCTGTGCGGGGACGATGCGCATCTCTGTGCGGGCGCTGACTCTGAGCAGTGCGGTGACGACTCGTCCGGCGCCGGCGATGATCTTGCGGGCGGCGAAGACTCGGCCGCCGCCGTCGGTGGTGTAGGCGGCGTCGGGGTCCAGCAATTCCAGAAGTGCGGCCTCGTCGCGGCGCTCGTAGGCGGAGCGGAACGCTGCCAGGACCTTCTCTCGCTCCGCCGCCGGGACGGGACGGTGCGGCAGCGCGGCGGCGATCTTGCGCCGGGCACGGGAGGCGAGTTGACGGCACGCGGCGGGCGTCTTGCCGAGGACGTCCGCGATCTGTTCGTACGGGACGTCGAACGCCTGGTGCAGAACGAAGGCGACGCGTTCCGGCGGTGTCAGCTCCTCCATGACCAGGAGCATCGCGGTGCCGGCCGTCTCATCCATGAGGACGGGCTCGGCGGCGTCCGGGCCGGTCAGGAGGGGTTCGGGCAGCCACGGGCCGACGTAGTCGACGCGGCGGGCGCGGGCGGAGCCGAGCACGTCGTAGGCGCGGCGGGCCGCCACAGTGATCAGCCAGGCCCGCAGGTCATGGACACCGTCGAGTGAGTCGCCGTCCTGCGGTGCCTCGCCGTTGCGTCGGGAGTCGCGGGAGTGGGCGCGTATCCATACGTCCTGGACGATGTCCTCGGCGTCGGCGACGCTTCCGGTGATGCGGTACGCGGCGCCGAACACGGCGGGACGGTGCGCTGGCCACTCGTCGTCGAGGCGGCTCATCCGGGTCCGGTGAGGAGCTCGCCGACCGTGTCGTCGGTGATCAGGCCGTCCGTTCCGGCGGTGGTCGCGGCGGACGTGTTGAGGCTGCGTACGACGGCGGTCAGGCCGTCCGGGAACAGGTCGTTGGTGGTCATGGCGTTACGCGGTCGCTGGGGTGAAAACCCATTTCTTGTACGACCAGTAGCGGAACGCGGCACCGAGGGCGACGCCTGCTAGCAGGCCGCCGTTGTAGGCGACCCCGCCGTGGAGTCCGAGGGTGTAGTAGGTGAAGCCGGTGCAGAGGACCTGGATGAGCAGTCCGACGCCGTTCAGCGCGAAGAAGATCGCGACCTCGCGGCTGGAACCGTCGCTGTCGCGGTGGCGGAACACCCAGTACCTGTTGAGCAGGTAGGACGCCAGCGTGGACACCACGGTCGGCACGACGACGCTCGTGACGGGGCTGCCGCCGAGCAAGGCGCGCATCAGGTTGGCGCCGAAGATCATGATCAGGGTGCCGACGACTCCGACGAAGCCGAAACTGAGCAGTTCGCTCAGGAACTTGCCGCGGATGAGAAGCCTGCCGCGAAGGAATGCCCGGTACCCCGGGGCGGACCCGACCGTTTTGACCGGTCTTGACCGCTGCATGGTGCTCACTCGCCCAGACCTTACCTGACTAGGACATATCCCAACGTCCCAACCCACCCAAAAGATCAGCGTCGTGTCCTTCAACACTCGGTCGTGGGGGTCCTGGCGGTCGGCTCGGCGGGGGCGGCGGACGGGACCGCCGCCGTGGCGGTCGCCGGGGCCAGCAGGACGATCAGGCCGACCAGCCCGACCGGGACGGCCAGCGCCCACGTGAGGCCCACGCCCTGCGCGATGAACCCGATGACGGGCGGGCCGCCGAGCAGGCCCAGGTAGCCGACGCCGGTGACCCGGGAGATCCCGGCCGCGGCGGGCACGCCGGGCACGTTGCCGGCCGCGCTGAACGTGACGGGCGCGACGACCGCGACGCCGAGGCCGAAGAGCGTGAAGCCGCACACGGCAGCGACCGGGTGACCGGCGACGAGGCCGAGTCCGAGGCCGAGCGCGGCGATCAGGGAGCCCGTCCGCAGCACCGGGACGGGACCGAACCGCGCAACAACCCGGTCTCCTGCCAGGCGGCCGATGGTCATCGCCACCGCGCATCCGACATATCCGAGGCCGGCGGCACCCGGTCCGGTTCCGAGGTCTTCGCGCAGGTAGATGGCGCTCCAGTCGGCCATCGCGCCCTCGCCGACGAACGAGCACAGGCCGATGACGCCGAGCGTGATCAGCAGCCAGCGGGATGAGAGCTTGGCCGTGGGAGGCGATCCGGGGCGAACAGCCGGGGTGGCGGCGGGCGTACCTGGGGTGGCGGCGTCAGAGGCAGCCGCCCCCGCGGCGGTGCCGGGGGCGGCGGCCTCAGCGGGAAGTGCGTGTTCGGGGACGGTGTCTGCGGAGCGGTCCAGGAGGTCGCGGCAGCCGAGCAGCAGCAGCGCCACCAGCACCGCGGTCGCGGCTGTCAGGTGCAGCGGGACGGGGACGTCCGCGTGCGCCGCGCCTGAGCCGATGAGCGCGGCCACGAGCGTCCCGATGCTGTACGCGCCGTGCAGTCCCGACATCAGCGGACGTCCGTAGCCGCGTTCGACGGCGACTCCCTGGGCGTTCATCGCCACGTCCATCAGGCCGAGCGAGGCGCCCATCAGCAGCAGGGAGCAGATCAGCGCGCCCATGTTCCAGGCGAGGCCGAGCGGGACCAGCGACGCGGCGCAGACGATCCCGGCGGCGATGGTCGTGGCCCGGCTGCCCCAGCGAGCGACGATCCGTCCGGCGAAGCGCACCGCGATCACGATGCCGATGGGCGCGCCCAGCAGGGCGACGCCCATCGAGCCCTCGCTCAGCCCGAGATGCTCCTTGATCTGCGGGATGCGGGCGACCCAGGCCGCGACGAGCAGGCCGTGCACGACGAATGCCAGCGTCACCGCGACCCGGGCCCGCCCAAGCGTCGCGATCTTGTCCGTAACCACCTAGCCGACTGTACGTGCCTTACGGGCCCCGCCGCTTCGGGTAGGCGCCCGCCCCCAGCCCGTCAGCGCGTCAGCCCGCACAGCCCCTCAGCGCCGCGCAGCGCGTCAGCGTCGCCCAGCTCGTCGGCGCCGTCCAGCCCGTCAACGCCGCCCAGCCCGTCAGAGGCGCTCAGGGCCTCTGCGGCGCACAGCGCGTCAGCGCCGCGCAGCGCGTCAGCGGCGTTGAGTGCGTTGAGTGCGTTTGAGGGCCTTCGGTGCGCGTCAGGTCAGGGTGGTCAGGGGGACGTCGGGGTCGGTCAGGCGGGTAGCGTCCACGGGGCGGCCGGAGCGGATCAGGGCCTGGACGTCCCCGGTGACGTCCCAGACGTTGACGTTCATCCCGGCGACGACCCGGCCGCCGGACAGCCAGAACGCGATGAACTCCCGTCCCGGGACGTCCCCGCGGTACACGACCTCGTCGTACTCCCCCGGCGACGCGACGCCCGACATCTCCATGCCGAGGTCGTACTGGTCGCTGAAGAAGTACGGGACGCGGTCGTAGGAGACGTCCTGGCCGAGCATGGCGCGGGCGGCGGCCGGTCCGCCGTTCAGGGCGTTCGCCCAGTGCTCGACGCGGATCCGGCGGCCGAGCAGCGGGTTGTAGGCGTTGGCGACGTCGCCGGCCGCGTAGATGTCGGGGTCGGACGTGCGCAGCGAGGCGTCCACCAGGATCCCGTCGGAGACGTCGAGGCCGGCCTCCTCGGCGAGCCGGGTGTTGGGTCGCACCCCGATGCCGACGATCACGACGTCGGCGGGCACCTCTGCGCCGCCCGAGGTCACGACGGCCGACACCTGCCCGGCGCCCCAGAACCCGGCGACGCCCTGGTCGAGGCGCAGGTCGACGCCGTGCGCGCGGTGCAGGTCGGCGAAGACGCCGCCGAGCTCTGGGCCCAGGGACGCGTGCAGCGGCGTCGGCTCCGGCTCGATGATCGTCACGTCGTTGCCGTGGGTGCGGGCGGCGGCGGCCGTCTCCAGCCCGATCCAGCCCGCCCCGGCGACGACGACGCGCCGTCCGCCGTGCGTGAGGGCTTGCTTCAGCGCCGCCGAGTCGGCCATCGTCCGCAGGTAGTGGATGCCCTGCAGCTTGGATCCGGGCACTTCCAGCCGCCTCGGGGACGCGCCCGTCGCCAGCAGCAGCTTGTCGTAGCCGATCGGCTCCTTGGTGGACAGGCGCACGTCGTGCGCGTCCCGGTCGATGGAGGCGACGGAGACGCCGACCCGCAGCTCCACGTCGTGCTTCTCGTACCAGTCGGCCTCGTGGACGTGGGCCTTCTCGCGCGGCTCCTTGTCCAGGAGGAAGCCCTTGGACAGCGGCGGCCGCTCGTACGGCCGCTCGATCTCGTCCCCGATCAGGAGCAGTCTGCCCGCGAAGCCCTCCTCTCGGAGAGTTTCCGCCGCCTTGGCACCGGCCAGGCTGGCGCCGGCGATGACGAACGTCTCCTCGGGCATGGCGACCGACCTCCTGTAGTTGACCTGTAGCTATCCCTACAGCGGCCTATGTAACGAGACAAGGGTCATCGTTGGGCGCGTCGGGGCATATTCGACACAACGCCCGCGCCGCAATGCGCTTTCCCGGCCGAGCCCCGGAAAGAGCGCAGGGGCAGGGCTCGGGTGATCAGTGGGGGCGGTCGTTCAGGACGCGGTGGCGGGCCATCGCCGTGAGGTCGGTCATCGACGCGATCTGGTCGATGACGGCGCGGAGCCGGCCCGCGTCGTCGTCGGCGGCCTCGAAGGCGGCGCGGAAGCCGGGTTCGAGCGTGCCGGGCGCGCCGGCGAGCATCAGGCCGGCCAGCTCGGTGATCAGCCTGCGCTGCCGGGCCCTGACCTCCTCGTGGCTGATCCACACGTAGTGCGCCGTGATGCCCTTGAGCAGCGCGTTCTCCAGCCGCTGCGCCCGCGGGACGATCAGCTCCGCCGCGTACCGGGTCAGCGGACGGTCGCCGTAGGCGTCCCGGGTGGCGGTCTCCGCGGCCATGCAGAACCGTCCGATCAGGGTGCTGGTGAGGTTCTTCAGCGCGGCGAGGCTGCGCGGGGTGCCGTCGTAGCGGTCGGGCCAGTACGGCTCGGCGAGCAGCGCGTCGAAGCGCTCCTCCAGCTCGGCGAGGTCGGCGTCGGGGCAGTACAGCTTGGTCGCGGTGGCGGCGACGAGGCGGCGCTCGGCCGGATCGGCGAGGCGGACGAAGTCGATGTGCCCTGCGACCAGGGCGTCCTCAAGGTCGTGGACGGAGTAGGCGACGTCGTCGCTCCAGTCCATGACCTGGGCCTCGAAGCACGTCCGGCCGGGTTCGACGCCCTCGCGGACCCAGCGGGCGACGTCCATGTCGTCCGCGTACACGCCGAATTTTCCGTTGACGGCCTCGGTCTGCGACCACGGGTACTTCATCGCGGCGTCCAGCGCGGCGCGCGTCAGGTTGAGGCCGACGCTGCGTCCGTGCAGGGGCGGGCCGTCCGCCGCGAACGACTTGGGCTCCAGCCGGGTCAGGACGCGGAGGCTCTGCGCGTTGCCCTCGAAGCCGCCGCAGTCGCGGGCGACGATGTCGAGGGCGGCCTCGCCGTTGTGCCCGAACGGCGGGTGCCCGATGTCGTGGGACAGGCACGCCGCCTCCACCAGGTCGGGGTCGCAGCCGAGGGACTTGCCCAGCTCCCGGCCGACCTGCGCGCATTCGAGCGAGTGGGTCAGCCGGGTGCGCAGGCTCTGCACGGTGTCGGCGGTGGCGTCCGCGCCGGGCGAGGCGACCTGCGTCTTCGCGGCGAGCCGCCGCAGGGCGGCGCTGTGCAGGACGCGGGCGCGGTCGCGCTCGAACGCCGTCCGGTCGCGCCGCTTGGCGGGCTCGGGCGCCCAGCGTTCCCGGTCCCGTGCCGTGTAGGCGGAGTTTCCGTGGCCGGATTCCCCGTGAATCGAATTGGTCGTCATGGCCCTATCCAGGGTAAGCGGGCGCGCTCGGGCCCGGTCCGGGAACCGCCGGGTCAGGGCCCGGTTCCTGAATCCGGCGGGACCGCGGGTCAGCCGTCGGCCGGGTCGGCGGACGGGTCGATGTGGATGCGCTTGGCGGTCTCGCTCGGCGTCTTCACGCTCTTGCCCAGCAGGACGTACGACAGGTATCCGCCGGTCTCCCGGACGATGTAGTGGAACTGGGTGTCGCGGGTCTGGACGCTGGGGCCGCTGCGCGTCGGGGACGCGGCGGCCTCGATCCCGCTGTCCTCGGCCATCTTCTTGGAGCGCAGGCCGTGCCACGGGTCGGTGACGATCACCCCGGACGTCCACCGGTGCCGCTCGAACTCCTTGCCGGCGGCCTTCATGCTCTCCAGCGTGTCGCGTCCGACCGGCACCGCGAAGACCTTGGACGCGGGCACCCCGCCCTTCTCGATCAGCCAGGTGCGGCCGGTGCCGGCCTCGGTGTAGTTGTCGCCGGGCGCCTTGCCGCCGACGGTCACGATGGCGGGCGCGACGCCGTCGCGGTAGAGCTTGAGGGCGTGCTGGAGCCGCCATTTCAGCGTCGGGGACGGCACGCCGTTGTACTGCGCCGCGCCGAGGACGATGATCGCGTCGGAGCGGGGCCGCTCGTCCTGGCGGGCCTGGTACCAGACCCGCGCGCCGACGGTGAGCGGCGTCAGGACGGCGACGGCGATCAGCCCGGCGAGGACGCTCGCCGGGATCGTGAACCAGGGCGAGCGCCTGCGCCGCCCGTCCTTGCGGCCGCGACGGCCCCGCCGTCCGCCGTTCTCCGCTTCGCCGCCACCGCCGGGCGCACGGGTCTCGGGGCCGTCGTCTTCGGGCCGGACGGTCGCGTGCTCGGTCCCCGGCACATCCACTTCCAACGTCATCGCATCGGACACGTTAGTTAGATGGTCCGGCGCGTGCGCCCGGTTCGCCGGTTTGGGGTGTCATCCCGCCCACAGATCATCCGGCACGCCTCCCGGCGGCTGAGGATCAGCGGCTGTCGCTGCCTCCCGGGGAGCCGGACGCGCCGTCCGCCGCCTCGATCGCGGCGCGGCCGGCCTCCAGGCGCGCGACGGGGACGCGGAACGGCGAGCAGGACACGTAGTCGAGGCCGACGTCGTGGCAGAAGTGCACCGAGTCGGGGTCGCCGCCGTGCTCGCCGCAGATCCCGAGGTGCAGGTCCGGGCGGACGCGGCGGCCCTCCTCCACGGCGATGCTGACGAGCCGTCCGACGCCGTCCCGGTCGAGGGTCTCGAACGGCGACACTCCGAAGATCCCTAGGTCCAGGTACTGGGAGAAGAACGCCGCCTCGACGTCGTCGCGGGAGAAGCCCCAGGTCGTCTGGGTGAGGTCGTTGGTGCCGAAGGAGAAGAACTCGGCGGCCTCGGCGATCTGCCCGGCGGTCAGCGCGGCCCTCGGCAGCTCGATCATGGTGCCGATCAGCGCGGGCACGTCGACGCCGGTGGCGGCCTTGACCTCGGCCAGGATGGCGCGGGCCTCGTCGCGGACGGCCTCCAGCTCCTGGACGGCCCCGACGAGCGGGATCATGATCTCGGGGCGCGGGTCGCCGCCCGCCTTCCGCCGCGCCGCCGCGGCCTCGGCGATCGCGCGGACCTGCATTCCGAAAAGTCCCGGAATCACCAAACCGAGCCGCACGCCGCGCAGGCCCAGCATAGGGTTCTGCTCGTGCAGTCGGTTGACTGCTTCGAGCAGTCTCCGGTCTTTGGCATCCGCTTTGTCGCCTGCGAGCGCGACCCTGACCGACAGCTCGGTGATGTCGGGGAGGAATTCGTGCAGCGGCGGGTCGATCAGCCGGATGGTGACCGGCAGCCCGTCCATCGCCTCGAAGATGCCCTCGAAGTCCTGCCGCTGCAGGGGCTCCAGGGCGTCCAGGGCGTCCTTCCGCCCGGTCTCGTCCTCGGCGAGGATGAGCTGCTCGACGAGCCGCCGCCGGTCGCCGAGGAACATGTGCTCGGTGCGGCACAGGCCGATCCCGGCGGCGCCGAACCGGCGGGCGCGGGCCGAGTCGTCCGGGGTGTCGGAGTTCGCGCGGACCTTCAGCGCGGCCCGCGAGTCGGCGTGCTCCATGACGCGGTGGACGGCCTTCACGAGGTCGCCGCCGTCCTCCACGGACAGTTCGCCCTCGAAGTACCGGACGACGGGCGAGTCCTCGACGGGCACCTCGCCGAGGTAGACGTCCCCGGACGTCCCGTCGATGGAGATCACGTCTCCCTCGCTGACGGTGACGCCGCCGGGCGCGGTGAACGTCCCGCCCTTGACGTCGACGTCCAGCTCCTCGGCGCCGCACACGCACGTCTTGCCCATGCCGCGGGCGACGACGGCGGCGTGCGAGGTCTTGCCGCCGCGGGACGTCAGGACGCCGTTCGCGGCGACCATTCCGGAGAGGTCGTCGGGGTTGGTCTCGCGGCGGACGAGGATCACGTCCTCGCCCCGCCCGGCGAGCTCCACGGCCCGCTCGGAGGTGAACACGGCCTTGCCGACGGCCGCGCCCGGCGACGCGTTCATCCCCTTCGTGAGCTTCCGCACGCCGCCGCCCTCAGCGTCGTCGACCTTGCTGGCGAAGCGGGGGAACATGAGCTGGGCGAGCTGGTCGCCGGTGACGCGGCGAGCGGTCTCGTCCGCGTCGATGAGCCCCTGGTCGAGGAGCTGGCAGGCGATGCGGAACGCCGCGGCGGCGGTCCGCTTGCCGACCCGGGTCTGGAGCATCCACAGCTTCCCGCGCTCGATCGTGAACTCGATGTCGCACATGTCGCGATAGTGGTTCTCCAGCGTCTCCATGATCTCGAGGAGCCGGTCGTAGGACGCCTTGTCGATGCGCTCAAGCTCCTTCAGCGGGACGGTGTTGCGGATCCCGGCGACGACGTCCTCGCCCTGCGCGTTCTGCAGGTAGTCGCCGTAGATGCCCTGCTGCCCGGACGCGGGGTCGCGGGTGAACGCGACGCCCGTCCCGGAGTCCATGCCCATGTTGCCGAAGACCATCGCGCAGATGTTGACGGCGGTGCCGAGGTCGACGGGGATGCGCTCCTGCCTGCGGTACAGGACGGCGCGGGGCGCGTTCCAGGAGTCGAACACCGCCTCGACGGCGAGGTCCATCTGCTCGCGCGGGTCGGCCGGGAAGTCCCGGCCGGCCTTGTCCCGCACGATGCCCTTGAACCGGTCGACGAGCGCCTTGAAGTCCTCGGCGGTGAGGTCGGCGTCGTCGTCGCTGCCGCGGGCCCGCTTGACGTCCTCGACGGCGTCCTCGAACAGGTCGCCGTCGATGCCCAGGACGGTCTTGCCGAACATCTGGATCAGCCGCCGGTAGGAGTCCCAGGCGAACCGCTCGTCCCCCGCCTGCGCCGCCAGCCCGAGGACGGACTCGTCGTTCAGCCCGACGTTCAGGACGGTCTCCATCATGCCCGGCATGCTGAACTTGGCCCCGGAACGTACGCTGACCAGGAGCGGGTCGTCGCTCTGGCCGAGCTTCTTGCCCATCGCCGACTCCAGCGCGGCGAGGTGCCGGTTCACCTCGTCCGCGAGGCCCTCGGGCGGGTTCCCGTGCTCCAGGTAGTGCCGGCAGGCCTCCGCGGTGATCGTGAACCCGGGGGGCACGGGCAGTCCGAGGTTGGTCATCTCGGCCAGGTTGGCGCCCTTGCCGCCCAGCAGATCCTTGAGGTCCTTGTTGCCCTCGGTGAAGTCGTACACGAACTTCGGCACGGGGAGCTCCTTCTCGCTCCGGTTCCTCCCAGCGGCAGTGCCGGTCCAGCCGGGCCGGGGGCGCGCGGGGTCGCGGTCCCCCGGGCGGCGGGTCCGCTGCCCTGTTTGCCGGGACTGTACCCGCGAATCCCGGGCTCGCTCGGCGCCCACCGCCCGGGAGGACGTTCGCGCAGGTCAGGCCCCGGATAGTGGTCTATTCCAATTCGGACCAACGGGGATGATCAGGACGGAAACACCGCCGCGCGAGGGCGTCGCACGGAGCTCGCACGGAGGTCGCACGACGTGACGTACCCACTGCACGGAAGAGGGAATGATGGATCAAGGAGGTGAGGCTGTGAGGCCGAAGGTCGCGGGCGGCCGGGCGGGAGACCCGTTCGCCCCCATCGCCGATTTCGGGTTCCTGTCCGACTGCGAGACGACCGCGCTGGTCGCGCCGAGCGGCAACATCGAGTGGATGTGCCTGCCCCGGATGGACTCCCCCAGCGTGTTCGGGTCGATCCTGGACCGCGACGCCGGGTACTTCCGGGTCGGCCCGGCCGGCGTGGAGGTGCCCGCCGCGCAGCGGTACATCCCCGGCACCATGGTGATGGAGACCACCTGGTGGGTGCACGGCGGCTGGCTCGTGGTGACGGACGCGCTGCTGATGGGCCCGTGGCACCACGAGACGGAACGGTCCCACACGCACCGCCGCGCCCCCACCGACTACGACGCCGACCACGTCCTGCTGCGGATGGTCCGGTGCGTGAACGGCCAGGTGCAGGTGCGGCTCGACTGCATGCCGGTGTTCGACTACGGCCGCTCGCCCGCCCGCTGGGAGCACACCGGCGCCGGGTACCACGAGGCCCTCGCGCGCGGGAACGGCGTCGGGCTGCGGCTCACCACCGACATGAACGTCGGGTTCGAGGGGTCGCTCGCCACGTCCAGGACGCTGCTGAAGCAGGGCGAGTCGCGGTTCGTCGCGCTGTCGTGGAGCGAGCACGCGGCGCCGTCGTCCTGGAAGGAGGCGCAAGAGCGGCTGATCTGGACCGTCCACCACTGGCAGCACTGGCTGGACCGCGGCCGCTTCCCGGACCATCCCTGGCGGAGCCACCTGCAGCGCAGCGCGCTCACGCTGAAGGGCCTGACGTTCGCGCCGTCCGGCGCGGTGGCGGCCGCGGCGACGACGTCGCTGCCCGAGTCGCCCGGCGGCGACCGGAACTGGGACTACCGCTACACCTGGATCCGCGACTCCACGATGGCGCTGTGGGCGTTCTACACCCTCGGCTACGACTGGGAGGCCAACGACTTCTTCTACTTCATCACCGACGTCGCCGAGGCCGCCGAGGGCAAGCTGCAGATCATGTACGGGCTGGACGGGCGGGAGGAGCTGCCCGAGTCCACGCTCGACCACCTGTCCGGGTACGGGGACGCGCGTCCCGTCCGGATCGGCAACGAGGCGTACATGCAGGCCCAGCACGACGTGTGGGGCGCGATCATCGGCTCCATCTACCTGTTCGTGCGCAAGCGGGACCGGCTGGACGACCGGCTCTGGAAGATCATCATCAAGCAGGTGGAGGACGCGCTGGCCAACTGGCGCGTCCCGGACTGCGGCATGTGGGAGGTGCGCGGCGAGCCGCAGCACTTCACCTCGTCCAAGGTCTTCTGCTGGGTGGCGGCCGAGCGCGGCGCCCGCCTCGCCCGCATCCGCGGCGACCAGGACCGGGCCCTGCGCTGGCAGGCCGCCGCCGACGAGATCCACGCCGACGTCCTCGCCAACGCGCTGGACGAGCGCGGCGTCTTCACCGCCCACTACGGCGCGACGACCCTGGACGCGTCCGCGCTGCTGATTCCGCTGCTCGGCTTCCTGCCCGCCGACGACAAGCGCGTCCGCGAGACCGTCCTCGCCATCGCCGACGAGCTGTCGGAGGACGACCTCGTCCTGCGCTACCGTCCCGCGGAGACCGACGACGGCTTCGAGTCGGACGAGGGCACCTTCACCATCTGCTCGTTCTGGCTGGTCAGCACGCTGGTGATGATCGGCGAGCTGGAGCGGGCGCGGGCGCTGTGCGAGAAGCTGCTGTCGTATGCGAGCCCGCTGCAGCTGTACTCGGAGGAGATCGACCCGCACACCGGCCGCCACCTGGGCAATTTCCCGCAGGCGTTCACCCACCTGGCCCTGATCAACGCGGTCATGCAGGTGATCAACGCCGAGACCAACGAACCCCAGTCGCCCTTGGCATGACACCCGACAGCTCTTGACAAGGGAACTTGACCGTTCCTCCCCTTTCGGAGCGCCAGTACGGTCGTTTCCCCGAAACGACCACAATGCAGCACAGCGCGACGACGCTCCGTGGCCGGGGCTTCCACGGCCGCCCCGGCCTTTAATCACGACTTGACACCGAGTTGTCGGAATTGCGCCTTTTGTCGGTGCCCCCGGCTACGGTTCCGCCGTGACCACACCGCCCCCTCCCGACAACGCCCCGGACA
>NZ_SMKT01000213.1 GCF_004348735.1 Actinomadura sp. KC06 | reverse complement strand
GGCTTCCCCGCCCCCGAACGTGCCGCCCCGCCGCCTGGACGCCCCAGGCCGCCGCCCGCGCGTCCCGAACGCGGGGGAGCGGGAGGTCGTGGCACCACGTGCGGCAGGCGAGCAGAAGCAAGCTCCCGAGGTCAGCCCACCGCCCCCGCGCGACGGCTCGGCGGACGCGCCCGCCCAGGTCAAGCGCGGACGTTCGATCGCCAGCTACAAGCGCCCCGAGCTGGTCGAGATCGTCGGGCGCATCGCCCAGCGCGAGCCGGACCTGTCCGACGACCAGATCGTCGAGCTGGTCACCCGCCTCCTCGGCTGCCCGGAGGACGAGGCCCTCCTGGTGGGCGCCCGGCTCCGCTACGCGGTGGGCGCGTACCGAGAGCAGCAGTCCGCCCAGGACTGACCCGTTCGCGTGCTCACCGGGTCGCGCGGCGGGCGCGGTGGGCGGCGACCGTCGTACGGCTGGCGCAGGTGTTGGAGCAGAATCGGCGGCTGCGGTTGCGGGAGTCGTCCACGAAGAAGCGGGCGCAGCGGTCGGCGCGGCAGCGGCCGACGGTCACGTCCGGGTCCCCGCTCAGGACGTGGGCGAGCGCGGCGGCGCAGCTCCGGCCGAACCACGGGACGGGGTCCTCGCCGTCGCGGGCGAAATGCAGGTGCGGGCCGTCGCCGTCGTGCTCGCTGACGTACATCTCCGGCGGATAGCGGTCGAGGAGCAGGTTGACCGGGAGGGTGGGGCCGCCGTCCGCCACGGCCGCGACCGCCGCGCGCAGAGGCGGCAGGAGCGCCTCCAGTTCATCGGCGCCGGGCTCGGCCACGTGATGCTGGCGGAGGAACTCGCCGCGCAGGTCGCTCGGCTCATCGCCGTTGGCCAGCTCGACGGCCAGCCGCGTCAGGTTGCCGATGTAGGCGACGTACCGCATGTGCCCGCCAACCCCTTCCTCCGCCGGTAGGGAGCATGAATCTGAATACTACCTACACCGCTCCGGCACCAACTATGGAATAGATCATTCCGTTCTGATATAGTGGAGCGGAATAGTACGTTCCTCTCGGAGGCGGGGTCAACGATGCGGGTACTGGACCGACGGACGCTGAACCGGGCAGCCCTCGACCGGCAGCTCCTCCTGAGACGCTCTGACATGTCCGTCCAGGACGCGGTCTCCCTGCTCGTCGCGATCCAGGCGCAAGAGAACAACGTGCCGTACTACAGCCTGTGGACAAGGCTGGCCGGCTTCCAGCAGCAGGAACTCACCGACCTCATGAACGACCGCTCCGTCGTGCGCGGATCGATCCTCCGCGGCACCCAGCACATGTCCCTCGCCGAGGACTACCGGTGGCTGCGCCCGCTCGTCCAGGAATGCCTCACCCGGGGACGGCAGGCCGCGTTCGGCCGCGTCTCCAAGGGCTGGGACCTGGACGAACTCGCCATCGAAGCCCGCAAGCTCCTGGACGGCCAGGTCCTGACCCGTCCCCAGCTCGCCCGCGCTCTCGCCGAGCTGTGGCCCGACCGCGACGTGCAAGCTCTCGGATGGTCGGCCCAAGCGGTGCTGTCCGTCGTCCACCCACCGCCCAGCGGAACCTGGAACGTCGGCGGCGCCACCCCGTTCGCGCTCGCGGAGGAATGGATCGGCAAGCCCCTGTACGAGACCGGCCCCGCCCGGCTGATCCGCCGCTACCTGGCCGCGTTCGGGCCCGCGTCCGTCAAGGACTTCCAGATGTGGTCCGGCCTGCGCCGCATGGACGCCGCCTTCGAGGAACTCCGGCCCGAGCTCCGCGTCTACAAGGACGACAACGGCGTGGAACTCTTCGACCTGCCCGACCTGACGATTCCCGACGACGTGCCGGCGCCCGTCCGGCTCCTGCCGGGCTTCGACAACCTCGTCCTCGCCTACGCCGACCGCACCCGGCTGATGACCGACGAGCAGCGCAGGATCGTCTGCGTGGGCGCCGTGATCAAGCCCACGATCCTGGTGGACGGACGCGTCCACGGCCTCTGGACGCTCGAACGCGACCGAAAGGCCGGCAGTGCCACCGTGACCGTCGAACGCTTGGCACCCCTCCCGGACGAGCAGGCCGTCGAGGAGGAGGCCGCCCGCTTCCTGGAGTTCGCCGTCCCGGACGCCGACCACGACGTCCGCATCACATCCTGGTCGGGCTGATTCCAAAGCCGCACGCGGACGGAAAACGGCGGTGGACCCCGGGGAGCTACCCAGCCCCGGGGCCCGTCTGCCGCTGTATGCGCTCACCGGCGATGATCAGAAGGATGATCAGTCTTCTTGCCCGCGCTCTCCCATTGAGCCACCGCGGCACGAGAGCCGCGGGACAGATTCGAACTGCCAACCTCGGGAAAGATCGGCCTTCTCCGCCCGGCGAGTGAACGGCGAATGCTGATTCTGGAGCGAGAGTCTGAGATTGACGCGGCCGCCTCGACCGGACTTGGGCCACCCGGGCGCGAATGCCCGGGGGCGGATTCGAACCGCCAGTGTCACCGCTATCAGACTGAGGCTTCATTCTCAGCTTTCGCGCCCTTGCGGACGCGCCCCCGCGCTCCAGCGGGGGAGTCTTCGGGGGCCTTTCCCGTCCGGCGGCACACCGGCCGCCAGGACGGGAAAGGCCCGGGATTTCCTCAGGCGAGCAGGTACGCGAAAACGGCCTCGCCGACCTGCCGGTCGTCGACGTCCGCCGCGTTGGCCTCCTCGCGCGCGTATTTCACCGCGGCCTGCAGCCGGTCGACGCGGTCGCGCAGCTCGTTCACCCGGCGCGCGGGCAGCGCCCCGGAGAACGCCACCTTCGTCCACGTCCCGACGACGACGTCCTCGGTGAACGTCTCGACCTGCGCCGGGTGCTTCTCGGTCGCCTCGTACAGGACGTGCGCCCGCGGCACCTTCTTCGTCCTGGACGTCTCGACCGGATCGGTGCGCCACACGTCCCGGCTCTCGTCGTAGCTCCACGACTCGGCGGCGTCCAGGACGGGCAGCTTGTCGATCAGCGAGAGCAGCTCCGTGAGCTGCTTCTCCAGGAACAGCAGGTACGTGACCGGCGCCTGCGCGACGATCGTCCGGCCGTCGACGACCACGTCGGCGCGGGCCTCGCGGTTCGCCCAGTCCTTGGTCGCGACGACGTCGAACAGCCGGGTCAGGGCGGCGGCGACGTCGCGCAGCGCGTCCTCCGACTTCACCTGGACCTTGGTGGACTCCGGCGGGAGCGTCTCGCCCTCCTCGTCCTTGGGGCGGTAGACCCGCGAGATGCCCGACAGCAGCGCCGGCTTCTGCAGCACGCGCAGAACGTCGGCCAGCTCGCGCTGAGCGCGGCTCTTCACGCCTTTCTCAATGGCGATGATCTGATTGAGCTTTGCCACGGTCTCTTCACCTTCCCCCGTTCAGAACACCGCCAACGGTACTGAATGCCGCAAAGAATCCCCAGTGATTTTCCGGGCAGGACGACAGCGGCGGCTCACCGAAATAATCGTTAGGCGAGTGCCAGCGCCATCGTGCATAATCGCGTGCGGGCGCGCAGCAACTGGTTCAGGTATGGCGCGACGTCATTCGGGCCGACGAGAAGTCGTGGGTCCTGTTCGAGCACAGGACGTCCGTGGTTCTCATGGAGCCCGGCCCCGCGAGCACGGGCCGTCCCCCGCGGGCGGCCTCGCCGGCGACTTCGGGACGATCGACCCCGGCGGCCATTTTGGACCGTCCAAGCGTGATCGGGACGGCACGAACTCGACGTCCCCGGCCGAATCGCCTCCCCACATCCCGAGAAGTCTGTACAAATGTCGATGTGATCGAATGGGATGTGGAGGCGCTGGCGCGATTGCGGTCCGCCGTGCATCGCGGTGACTGGGCCGCCGGGCTCGAACTGCTGCAGGACCGCCCGCTGGAACCGGTCCTCCAGTACGCGGGCGACGTGGCGCTGATGGTCGTCGCGCGAGGGCAGGCCCAGGGCGCGTGCCTCGCCAACGACTGCCGCGCGCTGCTGGCCGAGCGTGGGTGGCCGGGGGACGCGGAGCTGGCCGCCGAGCTGGCCGAGCACCGCGGCCACGGATCCGGCATGACGCTGTTCCCGCTGCCCGTCGATCTCGGGGCGGTGGCGGCGGCCATGGACGACGGCCTCCACGTCCTCGACTTAGAGCGCGGCGACGTATTGACCATCGATGAGATGCCCGATGAGGAGACGCAGGCGGACGACCCGTCGCGCTGGCTGCCGATCCCGCCGGGCATCCTCCCCGAAGGAGAGGACGCCCGGCGCGGCGCGGCCCGCCGCTGGCTCGCCGAGCAGGGCTACCGTCCCGCCGAGCGGACCCTCTAACCCCCCGGCCGGACCAGCGGGAACGGGATCGTCTCGCGGATGCTGCGGCCGGTCAGCGTGATCAGCAGCCGGTCGATGCCCATGCCCATGCCGCCCGCCGGGGGCATCGCGTATTCGAGGGCGCGCAGGAAGTCCTCGTCCAGCTCCATCGCCTCGGGGTCGCCGCCCGCGGCCTGCAACGACTGCTCGGTGAGCCGCTCCCGCTGCAGGACGGGGTCGATCAGCTCCGAGTACGCGGTGCCGAGTTCGAGCCCGAAGACGATCAGATCCCATTTCTCGGCGAGGCGCGGGTCGCGGCGGTGCGGGCGGGTCAGCGGCGACGTCTCCGCCGGGTAGTCCCGGACGAACGTCGGCGCCATCAGCTCCTCCTCGACCAGCGCCTCGAACAGCTCCTGGACGAGCCTGCCCTGCCCCCACCGCGGGTCGAAGCCGAGCCCGAACCGATCGGCGAGCTTCCGCACCACGTCCACCGCCGTGTCCGGAGTGATCTCCTCGCCGACCGCCTCGGACACCGAACCGTAGACGGTGATCTCCCGCCACG
This sequence comes from Actinomadura sp. KC06, assembly GCF_004348735.1. Classification (GTDB taxonomy): domain Bacteria; phylum Actinomycetota; class Actinomycetes; order Streptosporangiales; family Streptosporangiaceae; genus Spirillospora. Next base: position 7,498 of record NZ_SMKT01000213.1, on the reverse strand, counting down.
GCTCCGCGAGGTCGTACTCGACGCCGTCCCGGACGACCACCGCCGTGCCGAGCGCGGCGCGGGCCGCGTCCACGACGAGGGAGCGGGTCAGGGCGGCCATCGTGTCGTAGTCGCCGTACGGCTCGTACGCCTCCAGCATCGTGAACTCGGGATTGTGCTTCTGCGACACGCCCTCGTTGCGGAAGTTGCGGTTCAGCTCGAACACGCTGCCCACGCCGCCGACCAGCAGCCGCTTCAGGTACAGCTCGGGCGCGATCCGCAGGTAGAGCCGCATGTTGTAGGCGTTGATGCGGGTGCTGAACGGCCGGGCGGCGGCCCCGCCGTGGACGGGCTGCAGCATCGGCGTCTCGACTTCGAGGTATCCGCGTGCGCGCAGGGCGTCGCGGACGGCGGCGACGGCGTCCCCGCGCATCCGGAGCATGCGGCGGGCGTCGTCGTTGACGATGAAGTCGACGTACCGCTGCCGGACGCGCGCCTCCGGGTCGGACAGCCCCGACCGCTTGTTCGGCAGCGGGCGCAGGCATTTCGCGGCGAGCGTCCACGACGACGCGAGCACCGACAGTTCGCCGCGCCTGGACGTGACGACCTCGCCGTCCACGGCGACCTGGTCGCCGAGGTCGATGAGCGTCTTCCACCGGTGCAGCGAGCCGTCGCCGAGCGCGTCGGCGGTCAGCATGACCTGGAGGTCGGCGGTCTCGTCCCGCAGCGTCACGAAGATCAGCCGGCCGTGCTCGCGGGCGAGGACGACCCGTCCGGCGATCGCCACCCGGACCCCGGTGCGGGTGTCGGGGGCGAGTGCGGGGAAGCGGGCGCGGATGTCGGCGGCGACGTCGGTGCGCTCGCAGCCGAGCGGGTACGGGTCCATCCCGGCGGCGCGGATCCGGTCGAGCTTGGCGTGCCTGACCCGCTCCTGCTCGGACAGCCGCCGCCGCGGCACGCAGGCCGCGTCGGCGGCGTCCTCGATCTCCTTGATCCGGTCGACGAGCCCGGTGGCCGGGCCCGTCGAAGCCGCGCGGTCCAGCTTCGGCCGGTTCAGGTTCGGCAGGAACCCCTCGGCGCGGGCGTAGGCGAGCCCCAGCCGGACGAGGTCGCGGCTCTGCGTGTAGCAGATGTAGCGGGGACGCCATTCCGGCAGGTATTTGGAGTTCGCCAGATACAGCGATTCGAGCTGCCAGAACTTCGACGCGAACGACAGGCACCGGTAGTACAGCCGCGCGACGGGACCCGCGCCGATCTGCGAGCCGCGTGCGAACGCCGACCGCAGCATCGCGAAGTTCAGCGAGAGCTGCTGCGCGCCGACGGCGGCGGCCTTCTCGGCGAGCTTGGCGACCATGTACTCGTTGAGGCCGTTCTCGGCGGCCCGGTCGCGGCGCATCAGGTCCAGCGACAGGCCCGAGCGCCCCCACGGGACGAAGCTGAGCAGGCCGCGTAGCTCGCCGTCGGCGTCGAACGCCTCGACCATGACGCAGCGGCCGTCGGTGGGGTCGCCGAGGCGGCCGAGCGCCATCGAGAAGCCGCGCTCGGTGTCCTCGCCGCGCCACGCGTCCGCGCTGCGGATCAGCTTCGCCATCTCCCAGCCGGGGATCTGCGAGTGCCGCCGGATCCGCACCCCGTACCCGGCCCGCTCGACCCGCCGGACGGCCTGCCGGACCTGCCGCATCTCCCGTCCGTCCAGGTTGAAGCGGGTGAGGTCGATCACGGCCTCGTCGCCGAGCTCCAGCGCGTCGAACCCGTGCCGCCGGTAGACGTGCGCGCCGCGCTCGCCGACGCTGACGGCGCCGGGGATCCAGGCGTGCGCGCGGCACTCCTCCAGCCACGCCTCGATCGCCTGGTCCCAGGACTCGGGGTCGCCGAGCGGGTCGCCGCTGGCCAGCGAGACCGAACCCTCGACCCGGTAGGCGATGGCCGCCTTACCGTTCGGCGCGACCATGACGTCCTTGTCGCGGCGCAGCGCGAAGTAGCCGAGCGAGTCCTGGTCGCCGTACTCGGCGAGCAGCCCGCGGGCGGCGAGCTCCTCCTTCGGACGCAGGACGGGGTCGCGGCGCCCCGGTTTGAACATCGCCCAGAACGTCGCGATCAGCAGCCCGGTGCCGAGGACCCACAGGATCGCGTCCACCCACAGCGGCACGCTCACGTCGATCGGCTTGCCCGTGACGCGCGGCCCGAGGACGGTCTGGGAGATCGCGTAGAGCGGATGCGTCCACAGGCCGCCGCTGTGGTCGCGGTCGGTGACGGTGACGAGGAACGTGCCGATCCCGCAGGTCACGACCAGCAGGCTGGTGAAGACGAGACCGGCGAGGCGGCGGTCGGCGCGGTCGGGCAGCGTGGTGAACTGCCCGCGCGCGGCGACCAGCAGGACGAGGACCGCGAGGTAGATGGCGGTGGTGACGATCAGGCCGGCGGGCGTGGGCCGGTCCGGGTCCAGCACCGTCGTCAGGACGGCCGTCACCCCGAGCGCGGCGGGCAGGCAGAAGATCAGCAGCAGGATCCGCCACGCGGCCTTCTTGCGCCGCCGGACGCCCATCGACAGCAGGATCCAGAGGAGCCCGAGCGGCACGCTCGGGAACCAGCCGAGGTACCCGATCCAGCGCAGGGCCCAGATATCCGCCATCTCAAGGATGAGACCATAGGAGACCCACGCGAGCAGCGACAGGATCCCGGAGAGACGGGTGTACCAGAAGAAGATCGTCGGCGCGGCCTGGATCAACCGTCCCCACTCGCCCCGGCTACGCGTCACGGGTGTCACGCCGGTCACGGTCCGGTGCGCGTGTTCCCGCCGTGCGGGGGGCCTCTGGTGGGCGAACCTCCGGGTGGAGCCGGACGTCGTACGGGTAGGGGGATGTGGCTTGCAAGCTCGGTCCAAGGTTGTCAGCAAAAGTCGATATGGTCGCGGATATGCCAAGTGAACCCACCGGTGAGCGGTTGCTCGCCCGCCGCTACCGCCTGGTCACCCAGGTCGGGCGCGGCGGCATGGGGACGGTCTGGCAGGCGCACGATGAGGTCCTCGGTCGTGACGTCGCGGTGAAGGAGGTCATCCTCCCGCATGGTCTCACCGATGAGGAACGCGCCGTGCACCATAAGCGCACGTTCCGTGAGGCGCGCACCGCCGCGCGGCTCGGCCACCCCGGCGTCGTCACCGTCTACGACGTCGTCGAGGAGGACGACCGCCCCTGGATCATCATGGAGCTCATCCGGGCCCGCTCCCTCGACCAGGTGATCAAGCAGGAGGGCCCGCTGGAGGTCCACCGCGCCGCCGAGATCGGCCGGCAGATGCTCGCCGCGCTGCACGCCGCGCACCAGGCCGGCGTCCTGCACCGCGACGTCAAGCCGAGCAACGTGCTGATCACCGGCGCCGGGCGGATGGGCGAGCGCGCCGTGCTCACCGACTTCGGCATCGCCACCGCCTCCGGCGACGCCACCCTCACCCAGACGGGCCTGGTCATGGGCTCGCCCGCCTACATCGCGCCGGAGCGGGCCCGCGGCCGCGTCGCCGGCCCGGCCTCCGACCTGTGGTCCCTCGGCGTCACCCTGTACGCGATGGTGAACGGCAAGTCGCCGTTCGAGCGGTCCGAGCCGATGGCCGCGCTGGTCGCGGTGATCTCCGACGAGCCCGACCCGCCGTTGAAGGGCGGCCGGCTCATCCCCGTCGTCGACGGCCTGCTGCGCAAGAACCCCGACGAGCGGATGGACGCGATCGAGGCGGGCGCGCTGCTCGACGAGATCGTCCGGCAGGAGACCGTCGACACGCAGCGGACGATGGCCGTCGAGTTCCCGCTGGACGAGCTCCCCGGCCCCCAGATGACGACATCGGACGCCTACGGGGAGGCCTACGCCGAGCCGTACCCCGAGACGTACGCGCCCGACCAGCCGATCCCCGCCGAGATGGACGACCCCGGCGGCCCGACGAGCCTCGACCCGGTCGGCGGGACGCCCCGTCCGGAGACCCCCGACGCCCGCCCCGACCAGCTCACCAGCTTCGACCTGCCGGCCGGCGCCCGGCCCGCCACGAAGCCGGGCGGAGCGGGCAAGTCAGGAGACGCCGCCGAGGGCGGTGCGAAGGCCGGGCCGGGCGAGACCACTCCCGACCCCGACCGCGTCTCGTCCTGGCGCCCCGGCCCGCCGACGCAGCCCGCCGCATCGAAGGACGGGCCACCGGCCGACCCGACGACCCATTTCCCGGCGACGACGCACCCGGCCGCGCGTCCCGCGCTCGCGTCCAACCGCAACGTGCTGATCGTCGCCGCGGTCGCGCTGCTCATCATCGTGGTCGTCGCGAGCATCGCGCTCGCGAACGGCGGCGGGGACGGCGAGAAGCCGGCCCGCAAGGGCGCCACGACCCCGTCGACCAAGGGCCGGTCCGCTCCGCCCGGCTCGGCCAAGCCCAGCGGCACGCCGAACGCCGGGCTCCCGGCAGGCTTCCGGATGCACAAGGACCGCAGCGGCTACTCCGTGCCCGTCCCGAGCGGATGGAGCGGGCCCGAACGCAAGCCCCAGGGCGGCGGCGACTTCTTCTACTCGCCCGACCGCAAGGTCTACATCCAGATCGACCAGACCGACGACCCCGGCGACAGCGCCATCGACGACTGGAAGCGGCAGGAAGACCGCGGGCCGCGCTTCCCCGGCTACAAGAAGATCAAGATCGTGCCGACCGGCGACCAGCCGCCCGTCCCCGACACCGGAGACGGCGACGACTCCGCCGACTGGGAGTTCACCTACGACGGCAAGAGCGGCCGCATGCACGTCCTCAACCGCGGGTTCGTCGCGAGCGGGCACGGCTACGCCATCCTCCTCTGCGCCCCCGACAAGGACTGGAGCAAGGTCCACGCCGACCTCCAGCCGGTCTACCGCTTCTTCCAGCCCGCCGACGACTGACGACCGATGAAGGGCCCTGTTTGATGCCAGATCGCGTGCTCGCGGGCCGGTACCGGCTCGAATCCGTGGTCGGACGCGGCGGCATGGGCACGGTGTGGCGGGCCCGCGACGAGACCCTCGACCGGGAGGTCGCGGTCAAGGAGGTCGTCCTGCCCGCCGGGCTGAGCGACGGCGAGCGGGAGAACCGGCACCGCAGGACGCTGCGGGAGGCCCGCGCCTCCGCGCGGCTGAACCATCCGGGCGTCGTGACCGTCCACGACGTCGTGGACGAGGACGACCGGCCGTGGATCGTCATGGAACTGGTCCGGGCCCGGTCCCTCCAGGAGATCGTGGAGGAGGACGGCCCGCTGCCGCCCGCCCGCGCCGCCGCGGTCGGACGGCAGATCGCGGGCGCGCTGCGGGCCGCGCACGCGATCGGCATCCTGCACCGGGACGTCAAGCCCGCCAACGTGCTGGTCGCGCACGGCGACCGCGCCGTCCTCACCGACTTCGGCATCGCGCAGCTGGCCGGGGACGCGACGCTCACCGGTACCGGGCTGCTCATCGGGTCGCCCGCGTACATGTCGCCGGAGCGCGTCAACGGCGACCCGGCGATCCCCGCGTCCGACCTGTGGGCCCTCGGCGCCACCCTCTACGCCGCGACGGAGGGGCACGCGCCGCACCACCGCGGCGATCCGATGGCGGTCCTCGCGGCCGTGATGACGCAGGACGTCCCTCCGCCGCGGAACGCGGGGCCGCTCGCGCCCGTCCTCACCGGCCTGCTGGAACGCGACCCCGTCCGGCGGATGAGCGGCGAGCGGGCCGAGGAGGCCCTGGCCGCGATCGCCTCCGGCCAGGCCGCCGCGGACCTCGCCGCCGTCCAGACCATCACGGACGCGGCGACGGCCGTCGACGCGTCCCCGACGCCGGTCCCGGCCCCAGCGCCGATCCCGGTCCCGAATCCGGACAGCACGGCCGGAATGACGGGCATGACCGCGCAGTTCCCGCCGGGCCCGGGATACGCGCCGCCGCCCGCGGGGCCGCAGAAGCGTTCTCCCGTGCTGCCGATACTCGCGGGCGCCGTCGCGGCGGTCGCGGTCCTGGCCGTCGCCGGGTTCCTGCTGTGGCCGGACGGATCGTCCGGCGGCAAGCAGGCCAAGGCGCAGCCGTCCCCGCCCGCGACAGAGCAGTCCGTACCGAACACACCCACGACACCGGCGTCGTCGTCCACTCCGAGCACGGGCGAGACGCCGCTCCCGGCAGGTCTCGTCCAGGCGAGCGGGCCCGGCTTCAGCATCGCCGTCCCGCGCGGCTGGCGGCGGTCCGAGCAGGGCAACAGCGTCATCTGGATCAATCCCGCGAACAGCGCCTACGTGCAGGTCGACCGGACGCAGTGGTCCGGCGACCCGTACCAGCACTGGGTCACCTGGGAGCAGGAGGCCATCGCCGACGGGAAACTCAGGGGCTTCCAGCGGATCGGGGAGATCACGCGCACGAGCGTCGCGGGCGTGCCCGCCGCCGACATCGAGTTCACGTGGTCCCGCTCGACCGGCGTCACCCGGGCGCGCGACCGCGGTGTGATCTTCGAGGGACGCCCCTATGCTGTGGTGGTCGCGGTTCCCGCGTCCCAGTGGAACGAGAACGAGGCACTCGTGAAGAATGTGCTCGACACGTTCCGTCCCTCCGGGGTGGGATGACCAGTGGGGGGACCCTCTAGCCATGGCACAGCCACGTCTGCTCGGTAACCGCTACCGGCTCGACTCGGTCGTCGGGCGGGGCGGCATGGGCACCGTGTGGCGCGCCTTCGACGTCATGCTGGACCGCGAGGTCGCCGTCAAGGAGGTCGTGCTCCCTCCCGGGCTCAACGACAGCGAGCGCGGCGTCCTGTACGAGCGGACGTTCCGGGAGGCGCGGGCGTCGGCGCGGCTGAACCACTCCGGGGTCGTGACCGTCCACGACGTGGTGGAGGAGTCCGACCGGCCCTGGATCGTGATGGAGCTGGTCCTCGCCCCGTCGCTGCAGGACCTCCTCGAACGCGGGCCGATGGAGCACCGCCGGGTCGCCGACATCGGGCTGCAGATGCTCGGGGCGCTCCGGCACGCGCACGAGAAGGGCATCCTGCACCGCGACGTCAAGCCCAGCAACGTGCTGATCACCGACACCGGCCGGGTCGTGCTCACCGACTTCGGCATCGCCCAGGTGGAGGGCGACGCGACCCTCACGCAGACCGGCCTGGTCATGGGCTCGCCCGCCTACATCCCGCCGGAGCGGGCGCAGGGCGAGCGCGCGGTGCCCGCCTCCGACCTGTGGGCGCTGGGCGCGACCCTGTACGCGGCCGTGGAGGGACGCTCCCCCTACGAGCGGTCGGACGCGATGGCGTCGCTGCAGGCCGCGCTGACCGAGCCGGTCCCGCCCGCGCGCAACGCGGGCCCGCTCTCCCGGGTGCTGGAGGGCCTGCTGGCCCGCGAGCCGGTGAACCGGATGACCGCCGCGCAGGCGCAGCCGCTGCTCACCCGCGTGGCGATGCTGCCCCCGCCCGCGGCGCAGGTCGAGGAGACGGTGGCGGACGAGCCGTCCGGCCGCTTCCTGCCCACCCGGACGGACGACGCGTCGGAGACCGTCCTCGACCCCGACGACCTGAACCCGC
>NZ_SMKT01000212.1 GCF_004348735.1 Actinomadura sp. KC06 | reverse complement strand
GAACCTACTGAAGTTTGATAGCCCTGCAAAACTAGAAGTACTGGTTATCGCTCCCTATAGGCGTCAACTGGAGGAAATAGACCGTCGACTAGCTTCGCTCAAGTTGCGACACGTGCGCGTCATTCTGCAATCTGTGGATGCCGCACAAGGAAGGGAAGCAGATATCGCGATATTCACAGTCACGCGAAGCAATGCCAAGGGGAAAATGGGCTTCCTGTCAGAGCCGTACTGGCGCCGAATCAACGTCGCTCTCTCCCGTGCCCGATTCGGGCTGACTATCATCGGAGATGCAGACTTTTGCAGGTCTGCGCCGGGAGCTCTGCGAGATGTGTTGGCATATATGGATACCCACAAAGAGGACTGCGAGATTCGGAGTGCCGCTAATGTGGAATAACGACATTCTACTCGCACAAAGATATGCTCACGAGATGGCAGGATTGTCTCTAATTGCAATTGATGACGCTGCCATCCCTGTTACGGTGGTCACTTGTGATGTTTTGGCGCAAGAGCGTAAGCCACTTCCTTTGCTCGATGAATATCTGTTGCGTCTTGTGGCTGCAGGCGTCGATGAAGTGGAGGAAATTGCGAGGACTCTCGGCCTAGAAAAGTTTATAGTTGAAGTCGCCGCTGCTGATCGTATTTCCGACGGGTCAGTTAATTACAGCAGGATTGGTCAGACCGGCCGACTGCTGCTTACAGACTATGGCCGGACTCTAGTAACTGACCTTTCTGCAGTCCAACCTGTTCAGCGGCAGCTTAAAGTATCCTTTGATCGCATGACATGGCAAGTTGCGGACTACCCAAGGTCAGCCCTCGCTAAGAAACGAGATGTTGCGCGAAGGGGTCTGATTGTATTGCCGGCTCTACAAAGCGCCGGCGTGAAACAGGAAGATATCGTTCCGCGGCAGCTAAACCGTTTGCTCGGAGAAGGAAAGCCAGTCGAGATCCTTAGTGTGCGGAAAGTACGTCCGAGTTCCTACTCTTACCTCCCCGTTAAGCTGCTAGTTTACGCCGACCCTTCCCGAGGTGAGGTGCGCCTCGGGGTTGTAGTCGAAGATGCAATCAGTCGTGAGCATGGCATGTCTTTGGAACGTTCAGGTGGCGCTAGCCATCTAAATATTGAGGCTCTAGAACCTGAAACTCGTCCCGGACTCGCTGATTACCTCGAGCAGATTCGCGTTCCACAGGAGCAGGTAGATCACGCGCGAAAAAGAATGGAGATAGATCTTTCGAAGTCGCTCAAGTGGCATGATCTCGACAAACAGGTACGTGATTACAAGGTCCGGAGTGTTAATTCGTTCGAGCAGCCTTATCTGGTAACAGAAGCAATTGATTCGGCTCTGCGGCGCTTGTTGATCTTTTCTCCGACGGTTCGATTCCTCAACCGTGAATGACGAATTTCTCGAGCGACTCGAACGTCGTCTTTCTCGTGGCGCGCAAGTACATCTCGGGTGGGCTCAACCACAGTCGGACGACAAAGGTTTTGCCGTTTTGGAGAGAAGGTTTAGAACTCTGAAGCAGAGATATTCGGATAGATTCTTTTACGGGTCCATTCCAGATCTTTCCTCAAGTCTGCTCATCTTCGACGACGCAATGGTCACCACAAGTTCCGAGCTTCTTTCCCGCAGAGGTGGGAATAGTCGGACATACCGACAACAAGAGGGCACCCTAGTCAAGGTACCAGAATACGTAGATGAAACGTATGAGGAGGCCCTAAAAAACGCTCGAGAAGTAACGTGGGTTCAAAATTGAGTGGAATAATCCTCGTTATTTAACCACTGGCGAATTGTTACTTTTGCGAGAGTTCTTTATGCGGAGATGCATGGACGGATCCATTTGAAGATCGGGAATTTTGCTGAGCTGTATCCAACGTACCTGGCTCGACTCACTGCTCGGAGTAGGCTGGCCCTCAACGTGTCGGGCAGTGAGGACCACGGAGAACTCCTGTCGGACTTCGTTGTTGCTGGTGTAGTGGATGACGTGCTTGGGGTCACTGTAGATGCCTACTAGGCCGGTGATCTCTACGTCGATGCCGGTTTCTTCTTTGGTTTCGCGGATGGCGGCTTGGGTTACGGATTCGCCTAGGTCTATTGCGCCGCCTGGTAGGGCCCAGTTCTCGTTGTCGGTGCGGCGGATCATGAGGATCTCGCCCTTGTCGTTCTCTACGACAACGTTGACGGACGGGACGAGGCTGTTGGCCTTGGGGGCGTTGGGATCGTCGTAGTAGTCGATTCTGCGGCCCATGGGTCAGCCCCCTGGTATGGGTGTGGCGGTTTCCCAGACGCGTTCGAAGCTGTCTAGGTAGGTGTTCACCAGGTCGCCGCCAGCTATGCGGCGTAGGTGCCAGACGGGGGCGTGGGCGGCGGTGACGCCGTAGACGTGGGTGTTGATGAGGAGCTGGTCGTCTGCGCGGTAGATGGAGTTGTAGAGGACCGTGCGGTGGGAGCGGAACTCGACGCCGTCTTGTTTGCGGAGGTTTTTGTAGAGGACGAGGGCGTTGCGGATTTTGGCGGCCATGGCGTCGTCTACGCCCTCGTCTGTGCCGCGTTCGGCTACCTGGGGGCTGTCCGGGTCGCCGAGGAGGATGCGGACGCGGACACCGGCTCTGGCTTTCTCTGCGAGCGTGCGTTGTATGCCTGCGTCTTCGGAGAGGAAGAGGCCGGAGTAGACCAGGACGCTGATCTCTTCCTCGGCTGCGGCGAAGAGACGTCCCCATGCGTCCCTTGGGACGGAGGTTCGGTGCGGGTAGATCGTCACTAGTTCGCTGCTGGACGCTGCGGTGACTTGCTCATTGGAAAGGGCGTCCGGCCACAGGAACGTTTCGTCCACGCCTAGGCGCGAAGCTACTGCGTAGCGGTGGCGTCGGTATGGGGTGCGGTCCTTGGTGATCCAGCGTTCTACCGTCTTGGGGTCCACGTCGATCGACTCGGCGAGCGTGGCGATAGTCAGGCCCTGCTCTAGCAGAGTGGCGCGTAGGCGTTCGTTCGGCATGCACCCGTCCGAGATCCGGGACGTCCTAGGACGCGATCAACCCTATGAGGACGTCATGAACACGTCCAGTCATGTAGTGATCTCGTCCCCCAGGTCAAGCGCACGCTCTTTCTCGTAAGACACCGACCGCCCGAACCGCCCCCGCCGGATACGGGCCTTACGAGAGGAGAGATCACACATGATCCTCGTCCTGGCTTCGATCCTCGCCGTCTTCCTCGCCGGCGCCATCTGCGGAAGCTTCGCCATGCTCGTCATCGGCATCCACGCCGAAGAGCGCCGGGTGATGCAGGGGCGCGGCGAGTCGTCCCCCAGCGGCATGGCTTCCCGGCGTCTGCTCAGCACCCAGACGTGCGACGACACGCCGGACCACGTCCCGGCGGGGCGGTGAGCATGCGGCGAATGCCTCGCGTCATCACCGGCCACTCGTGCGCGTGCGGCGCACGTGTCGAACCCGGTAACCGGCGGTGCCGCAAGTGCCGCGCCCGCGCCCAGTGGCTACGGCGGGGGCGCGGTTCGCGGTACCCGGACATGTGGCTGTGAGGAGGTGAGGCCGTGAACCTCTCGGTTCCCCTGGTGGTGGTCCTCGGCGCCGTGGTGTGGGTCGCGTGGCGGTACATGGGCCTGCGTGGCTGGCACATCGCCATGTGCCTGCTGTTCGGGTTCTTCCTCGCCGCGACCAGTGGCGCGCCGGAGATCCGCCAGCTGGCATCCGTGCTCGTCCAGTCCGTCTCTCAGCACTGACGTCCCCAACCGAAGGGAGGGATGCCCTAGTGCCTGACATACCGCCACGCCTCAAGGTCAACGTTCAGGAGGTCCGCACGCGCAACCTCGCCGCGCGAGAGATCGTCTCCCACCTGTCCGCCGCGATGCCGTCCATCGAGGATCTGTGGATCCGTCTGAACGGCGCGCTCGCCGACGTCCCCGCACTCGTCTCCGAGATCACCCGGCTTGCCGCCGAACTGGCCAAGGTACGGCGAGACCGCGCGAACCTGGTGGCCGCTGGACGCGCCACCCTCAACGCCCAGCGCGACGCCGAACCGGATCCGCTCTACTACCTGCGAGACGAGCTACGCGCGCAGGGACACCTTCCCCCGGACACCTGGGGGCGTCCATGAGTCGCACACGTCAGATGCGGCGACACGCTCGGAAGATGCGCCGCAATGGGCTTCAGCCAATGGTGATCATCGACCGTGACGACCAGTTCCCGGACATCGCCGCTGTACTCGTCGCGCGCGCCCTGTGGCGCTATCGGTCCGAGCTGGCACCGGCCTACCTGATGGCCTTGCTCGCCCTTGGGGGTGCGCTTCTGCACCTCACGCACGCGGAATGGTGGCCGTGGCTGGTGGGTGTCACGACGGCTACCGCGTGGGCGCTCGCCGCGTTCGGCGAAAGGGTCGGGCTCGCTCTGCGAATCGAGCGGATCTATGCCGCTGCCGTCGCCATGAGCGCCGGTGGGTGGTTGGCTGCCGCAACTGCGCTGGGCGTCACCTTCCGCCCGCTTCCCCTCATACTTCTCGGAGCCGGGTTCCCGCTCGCTGTCCCCTGGTGGGTTCATCGGAGGCGGCGCGCCAAAGTGCGCGTTGATCGGCAGCTAGCCGCATGGCCGGAAATCGCCCAGGCGATTGGCCTTGCGGGCTCACGCGCACAATCCGCAGCAGTAGACGTGTGGGGATGGCGTGCGAGGTTCGCCCTGGCACGCGGCCAGACGATCCAGGACGTCATCGGAAAGGTTCCCGCGATCGAGTCAGCGCTTGGGACGTTCCGGGGTGCTGTGCGCGTCGCTCCGACGCGCGACGACAAAGCCAACCGGTTCGAACTCCGGGTACTCGACAGCGACCCGCACGCCGATGCGATTCCGTGGCCTGGACCATCCGTCTCGTCCATCACCGAGCCGATCGACCTCGGCCCGTTCGAAGACGCCACTAACGCGCGCGTCCTGCTGCTGCGACGTCACGGGCTCTTCGGAGGCGTGGCCGGTTCGGGCAAGAGCGGCGGAATCAATGTCCTGATGGGAAACCTCAGCGCGTGCCGTGACGTGGTGGTGTGGGCTATCGACCTCAAACGCGGCATGGAGCTCCAGCCATGGGCATCGTGTATCGATCGGCTCGCCACCACCCCGGAGCAAGCCCGCGCCATGCTGCGCGACGCTGTCACGATTCTTGAGGCACGTGCCGATTGGCTCGCCGCGCAGGGGCGCCGTGTTTGGGAGCCGACACCGGAACTCCCCGCGCTCGTCATCGTCGTGGACGAGTACGCCGAACTCGCCGACGACGCGCCAGATGCCGCCAGCGACACGGACTCAATCGCGCGGCGAGGGCGCGCCGTGGCGGTGACGCTTATCGCGGCCACTCAGCGGCCCACACAGAAAGCGATGGGGAAGGGTGCCGTCCGCTCACAGATGGACGTCCGCGTGAGCTTCCGCGTCCGGGAAAGGAAAGACGTCGATCTCATCCTTGGGCAAGGGATGCTGAACGCCGGATGGCACGCACACACCCTCAATGCCCCTGGCAAGTTCCTGCTCTCTGCCCCCGAACACGACACACCACGGCGAGCACGTGCCTACCTGCTCACCGATGCCATCGTGGCGCAGACAGCAGAGCGGCACACTGGCGTCCGTCCGGCTCTGGACGAGGTCTCCCTTCGCGCGCTGGACACGGCACGCCTGAAGCCCGTCTCCGAGCCATCCCTCCCCGTGATGCCATCGAGCGCTGACACGGCCGAGACTGCTCTGAGGGAAGCCCTGGACGGCGCGCCGGACGAGGGTCTTCCAGTCGCTCACCTTGTGATGATCACGCAGATGAGCCGCCCCACTCTCTACCGACGCCTCGCAGAACTCGTGAAGACCGGCCGCGCGGTCCAAGTCACGCGTGGCCGCTACAGGGCGTCCGACCACGTCCGGTAGTCGTCTCAACGTCTCGTCTCACGCGCGCGCCTGCACGTAAGGGCGGCAGAGACATCAGTGAGACGAGACGGAGACGAGCACTCACCGTAGCCAAGGAGATGATCAACAACCCAGCACCACGTAACCCGGCACAACGCCCGGGTGAGAGGAGGTGGTGTCTCGTGCAGGCGTACACCGTCGAGCAAGTAGCCGAGATCCTCAACATCGGACGCGACAAGGTCTACTTCCTGATCCGCACTGGCCAACTCCGCAGCATCAAGATCGGCAAGCTGCGTCGCATCACTGACCGGCACCTCGCCGAGTTCGTCACCTCCCTCGAAGAGCCCGCCCTCGAAGAGACGCACTGACCCCACCCGCCGGGAGGTCCGTCCGGTCACTCGCCCAAAAACGGACCCTCCCAACCTGGGGACTTCTTGGGACGTCTTGAGTTAGAGTCTGTGGTGACCTCGATCGATACGAGGGAGGGATCCGATGGCAAAGATCCTTATCGGGAACTACGACGCGACCATCTACCCGGAGGGCAACGGCTATACGGGGGCCATCTCGCTCGGATTCAAGCCGGACGGGACGCGCAACCGACCAAAGAGGAAGGGGAAGACGAAGGAGATCGTCAAGGCGAAGCTGAAAGACCTGGTCGACGAGCTTGAGAAGGGAATCCAGGCCGAACGCAACTACACGGTAGAGAAGGCTGCGAATGCCCTGCTCGCTCACCTCGCCAAGCAAGGCAAGAGCAGGGCGACGATGCGCACCTATCGCGGCCTTGTCAATCACCACATCATCGCCAAACTCGGCAAGATCAAGGTCACGGACCTCACGGCGGACGACGTCGAGACGTGGCTTGACCAATGCGCCGAAGTGATGTCCACGCAGACGCTCAAGATCGTCCACGGCCTTCTCCGCCGGTCAATCCGGCTCGCAGAGCGGCGCGACAAGGTGGGGCGGAATGTGGCCCTACTGGTCGACACTCCGCAGGGGAAGCGGCCTGCGCGACGGTCGCGGTCCATGTCCCTCAAGCAAGCGACCAAGCTGCTCAAGACCGCACAGGATCCGAAGCACCGACTTGGGGCGTACGTCATCCTCGCGGTTGTCTCCGGTCTTCGCACGGAAGAACTCCGGGCGCTCACGTGGGCGGACGTGGATCTCAAGAAGAAGATCGTCTACGTCCTCCGCTCCGACCGCGAAGGAGGCGACACGAAGACCGAGAAGAGCCGCAGAGGCATCGCCATGGCGGACATGGCAGTTGACGCGCTCACGGCGCTCCGCAAGCGTCAGGCCGCCGAGAAGCTCGCCGCAGGCGACGTGTGGCAGGGACACAACCTCGTCTTCTGCAAGGAGGACGGGACACCCTACACAAGCGACGACGTCCTACGCCGGTTCCAGCGCATCACGGAAGCGGCTGGCATCGGAGCCACGTGGGTGCCGCGCGAACTGCGACACACGTTCGTGTCCATCATGAGCGACAACGACGTGGCCCTAGAGAAGATCAGCGACCTCGTGGGCCACTCGGACACGCGCACCACCCGAACCGTCTACCGTAACCCTCGGGAATTGCATCAGACGGGTGAGTTTCTGCAGGTCGCCTGATCAGCGCTGTCTCCGAAAAGGGCGCGTGACCCGTTCGTTCATGCTGTTTGACCTGAACCGCTTGCACGGTGCGCCCGTCAGATGCATGATCCAGCCTCCTAACGGTCGCGGTTGATGAGCCTGGAGGGGCCTGTGCGACGAACCGATCTGGCGGGTGCTGCCCACATGGAGCTGGTGTCGGGCGTCGTTCAGCTGCGTCCGGAGGACGCGATGGTCGAGGCGATGTTGCGGGGATGGCGCGCCCAGCAGGTCGCCCGAGGGCTGGGTGAGGAGACGGTCCGCAAGCGGGAGGGGCTGGTCCGCGGGTTCATGGCGTTCGCCAACGAGTTTCCGTGGGCATGGTCGCCGGGGCATCTGGATGAGTGGTCTCTGCATTTGACGTCGGAACGGCATCTGGCGCCCTCGACGATCCGCAACTACCAGGGCACGCTCAGGCTGTTCAACGAATATCTGATCGATGGCCGATACGGCTGGGCGGTGGCGTGTGAGCGAGAGTTCGGGCCGGGGAACCATCCGGTCGCCGTGGTGCATGAGTGGAACACCATCGCCCATCTCAGCGATTACGAGGGCAGCCCCGAGTCGCGCCCGTTCACCCGCCGGGAGTTGCAACGGTTCCTGGACTATGCCGATGACCAGGTCGAACGCGCAATAAGAGCGAAGCGTAAGGGGGCGCTGGCAGCTTACCGGGACGCGACGTTGTTCAAGGTCATGTATGGGTGGGGGTTGCGGCGGACCGAGACGTCCAAGCTGGATGTGGTGGATTGGGGGCGTAATCCGGCGGCTCCGGAGTTCGGCGGGTACGGGATGCTGAACGTCCGCTACGGCAAGGCCAAGCGGGGGCAGCCGCCGCGGCGGCGCAACGTCGCCTCGGTGATGGGGTGGGCGGTGGAGGCCGTGGAGGATTACGTGGAGAACGTGCGGCCGCGGTTCGGCTGCGGCGATCATCCGGCGTTGTGGGTGACCGAGCGGGGCGGCCGGGTGAAACCGGCGGAGATCAACGCCCGGTTCGTCGCCTACCGGGAGGCGCTGGGGTTGCCGTCGGCGCTGGTTCCGCATTCGATCCGGCATTCGTACGTCAGCCATCTCACCGAGGACGGCGTGGATCGCCGGTTCATCCAGGTCAATGTTGGTCATGAGGTCGACAGCTCCACGGCGGTCTATACCCACGTCAGCGACGACTTCATGAACACCGCGCTGCGCAGGGCCCTGGCCCCGGCGCTGGATGTCGGGGCTAGGCGAGGGGAGCGCTGATGACGGCCAACCTGGACTATCGGTGGCACCTTCGGCAGGTGATGGCCACCCGCGGCATGTTCTCAACTACCGACCTGATTGGCCCGCTGTCCGAACGTGGCATCAAGCTGTCCTCCTCGCAGGTCTACCGGCTGGTGGTGGAGCGGCCGGAACGCCTCAGCCTGAGGATCTTGATGGCGTTGCTGGACATCCTGGATTGCGCGATGACCGACCTCATCGAACCCGTTCCCGCCACCGATCAAGTCGGCAAGAAGGACAGGGCGGTCGGCGGCGGCGATGCCGGGGTCGGTGAACTGCGGCCGAAACGTGCCCGGATCACCCAGATCGATGACTGAGCAGGCCTCCCGGGCGGTCGCCGAGCCCGCGGGCATCCCCGAGGTGGTCAGCGACCCGATCAGTGTCACCGTCGACCTGATCTGCCACATCGAGTCCACCCTGGGCCGAGATGAGATCGAGGCGGTGGTGCTGGGCGTCGCCGGCGGCCGCGCCAAACGCCGCAAGCTCGCCCAGGCGCTGGTTGAGCGGCCCACCGTGCTCACCGACGGCCGGTCTCCAGGTCCGCGTGCGGTCGGGGATCTGCTGATCGCACTGGTCAGGGCGGGAGCCACCACGACCTCGCTGCCGCGTTGCGCCGAGTGCGGCAAGGCCCTGCAGACGCTGCAGCGACGCGGCGAGGACTGGTATTGCAGCGTCTGCGGCCCGATCCGGAAACCATGCGCAGTCTGCGGCGAGGAAAGGCCGGTGGATCGGAGTGACCGTGATGGGCGTCCTCGATGCCGCCGATGCCCACCCGATGACGGCGATCCGACACAGGTCGTGGTCGAAGTCGTCGCGGTAATTGACCCGGCTCTGCCGACCGAGGTCGTCGCCGAGGCGGTCAAGGCGGCGGCGACACAGCCCAGCAAGCGCCATCAACTGGCCTGGGCGGTGCAGGATCGGCCCGATCTGCTCACCGGAGCGGGCGCCGAGGCCTCAACTCCGTCGGTGCTGCGCCTGATCGACAAGCTCTGCGACGCTGGTGCCACCGGCATCGTCCGGCCACCCTGCCCCGGCTGCGGCCGGGTGATGAGCCTGCACCGGAAGATCAAGGGACGGTGGCTCTGCCGCAACTGCGTGGCCAAGTCGAGGGCCCAGCCCTGCTCGGGCTGCGGCAGGATCCGCGAGGCCGCCGCCCGCGACCAGGCCGGACGGCCGCTTTGTCCGGACTGCCTGGTCAGCGACCCGGCAAACCTCGAGCACTGTGTGAACTGCGGCCGTCGCCGCGTCGTCAGTACCCGCACCCCGGACGGGCCCTTGTGTCCCGGCTGCCCGCCGCTGCCGACATTGACCTGCTCGATCTGCGGCCAGTACCGGCCCTGCGGGATCTCCCGATTGACCGGACAGCCGTGGTGTCCGTCCTGCCAGAACCGGTCCGGCCGCTGCGTTGGCTGCGAAACCCTCAAACCGATCCGGTCCGGCACCCTTGACCAGCCGCTCTGCCAGAGCTGCACCGTCGTGGCCTTCCCCGACTGCCCGACCTGCGAGACCAGCCCTCGGGCGGGCCAGTGCCCCCATTGCCGTCTCCATTTGCGGCTCCGGGAGCTGCTGACCGGCCCGGACGGCGCCACCCACCCTGCCCTGCGCCCACTGGAACAAGACCTGGCAGCTACCGATCCGCCTGGCACCGCGCTGCGCTGGCTCAGCAAGGAGCCCGTCGCCACCGTGCTCGCAGACATCGCCGCGGGTCGCCGCCAGCTCACCCACGCCGCGCTGGACGAGCTCGCGCCACGCCCGATGATTGCGCATCTGCGCAGTGTGCTGGTCGCCACCGGAACGCTGCCGCCACGCGATGAGCAGATGGCGCGCCTGGAACGCTTCCTCGACGACGCTCTCTCCACCCAAACCGACCCCGGACAGCGGCAACTCCTGCACCACTACGCCGTCTGGCACCTGCTCCGCCGACTGCGCCATCGCACCAACGGCCAGGCCGCCACACACGAGCAGGTCGCCGTCGTCCAGTACCAAGTGCGCGGCGCCGTCGTGCTGCTGGACTGGCTGAACGCCCAGCGCCTGACCCTGGCGACCTGCGGTCAAGCCGACCTGGAGCGATGGCTGTCAGGCGACCACACCTCCTGCCACCGGCACGCGGGACACTTCGTCCGCTGGGCCGCCCGACAGCGGCTCACCACACTGTCCTTCCCCGCGACCCGTTGGCAGGGACCGACCCGGGCGCTGGACGACCAAGCCCGCTGGGACGCCGCCCACCGCCTTCTGCACGACGACACCCTGCCCACCCGGGACCGGCTCCAACTCGCCACCGAACTCCCCGCCGCACTGCTCGCCCGCATGCTCGGCATCCACATCGACGTCGCCGTCGCCTGGCAACACATCTCCGCTGGCGACTGGACCACCTACGCCGCCGACGTCAGCCGCCGCGACCCCCGCCCGGCTCTGGAAGGCCGGTCGGGGAAGGAAAATGGTTCAGCGTGACAGAGCAGATCAAGATCGCATCCGCGCAGAGCCCGGTTGGTCGATTCCCCAGCGTCAACGGCCCACAGGTGCGTCGCCTGATGCGCGCGGCCGCCGACGCCGGCGCCTGTCTGATCCACTTTCCCGAAGGCGCCGTGTCTGGCTACCCCGCCGACCCGAACACGGCCGACCCTGCGGCGCTGCGACACCAGCTCGAACTCATCACCCGACTCGCCGGTGATCTCGGGATCTGGGTCGTCGTCGGCTCTGACCACCACCTGACGCCACCGCACCTGCCCCACAACAGCCTCTACGTGATCTCAGCTCAAGGAGAGCTGGTCGGACGCTATGACAAGCGGCTGTGCTCCCACACCGAGATCACCAAGCACTACTCGCCCGGCTTCGAGCCACTTGTCTTCGACATCGACGGGTTCAGATTCGGCTGCGCACTCTGCATCGAGATCAACTTCCCGGAGATCTTCCTCGACTACCGCGCCCTCGACGTCGACTGCGTGCTGTTCTCCACCTTCTCCAAGGACCCAATCTTCGAGATCCTGGCCCGCGCACACGCAGCCGCGAACACCTCCTGGATCAGCGTGTCGGTCCCGGCGCACCACAGCACCACCATGCCCGCCGGAGTGATCGGCCCGCATGGATACCGGCTGGCAAGCTGCCCGGCCAACGGCACACCCGCCGTGACCACGGTGGACCTCGACCGCTGTGACCCCGCACTCGACATCGCCCTGAACAAGGCACGACCCTGGCGCGCCCAAGCACGAAGCGGCACACCGTATCGACCTCGCCGCGTCGACGATCCGAGAAGCTCAGGCCACACCCGCTTCTAGCCCTTCGGCACCCCAAGCAACATGGACCGGGATGCTCACCCCAACCGCGCTGCTCCATCACCCCCAAGGCATTCAGACAGTTCTGATATCCGATGGTGCCGTTAAACACCAACTCCGGCCCGTGATCACCACGGGTGCCGAGAAGATGAACGTCATCTTCAAAGACGAGAAGAGCAGGTCAGCCTAGAGATTGGCTCCCGAATCAAGTCCCCTCCGACGCTATCCGACCCGCTGAGCTGGCACGGAAGCAAGATCGAGACGAAACCCGCATTAGTGGTTTTGGAGAAGTCGGCGGACCCTGGGGTTGGCTGAGCGTGCCGATAATGCGTGCCATGGGGGCGTTGAGCAGGTATTTAAGGGTGGGCATGGCGGGGGGCGCGGGTAATGGGTCTGGCTC
>NZ_SMKT01000211.1 GCF_004348735.1 Actinomadura sp. KC06 | reverse complement strand
GTCTCCACCCCCCGCCACCCCGGTCGGCCTGCCCGTGCGGTCATGATGGGGTCCGTGACGGAACGAGTCGGGGCGCGCGAGCTGCTGCGCCGCGTCCTGGACGCCGGCGGCTGGACGTCCTGGGACGTTCCGCCCGCCACGCACCCCGCCCCGTCCACTCCCTACGGCAAGGCCCTGGCCTCCGCCCGCGAGCGCAGCGGCTGCGACGAGGCCGTCATCACCGGCGAAGGCCGCCTGCGCGGCCGCCGCGTCGCGTTCGTCGTGTCGGAGTTCCGCTTCCTCGCTGGATCGATCGGCCTCGCCACCGCCGACCGGATCGTCGCGGCCGTGGAGCGCGCCACCGCCGAACGGCTGCCGCTGCTCGCCGCGCCCGCGTCCGGCGGCACCCGCATGCAGGAGGGGACGGCCGCGTTCGTCCAGATGGCCCGCATCGCCGCCGCCGTCATGGCGCACCGCGCCGCCGGGCTGCCCTACCTCGTCTACCTGCGGCATCCGACCACCGGCGGCGTGTTCGCGTCCTGGGGTTCGCTCGGCCATGTGACGGCTGCGGAGCCCGGCGCGCTCATCGGGTTCCTGGGCCCGCGCGTGTACGAGGGCCTGCACGGCGAACCGTTCCCGCCCGGCGTCCAGGTCGCGGAGAACCTCGCGGACAAGGGACTTCTGGACGCCGTGGTCCCCATCGACGATCTCGCCGAGATCGCTTCCCGCGCGCTGGACGTCCTCTGCGAGAGACCGTCCACGTCCCGCCGGCCGCGGCTCCCGTCCGATGGCCCGCCGGACACGGCGGCATGGGAGTCGATCGAGCGGTCACGGCGGCCGGGCCGTCCGGGCGTCCGGGATCTGCTCCGGCACGGCGCGTCCGGCGTCACCCCGCTCTCCGGCACCGGGGAGGGCGAGGCGGGCCGGGGCCTGCTCCTCGCGCTCGCCCGCTTCGGCGCGTCCCCCTGCGTCCTGATCGGCCAGGACAGGCAGAGCCAGCGCACCGGCGACCCGCTCGGCCCGGCCGGCCTCCGCGTCGCGCGCCGCGGCATGCGGCTGGCCGCCGAGCTGGGGGTGCCGCTGGTCACGGTCGTCGACACGCCCGGCGCCGCGCTGTCCGCCGAGGCGGAGGAGGGCGGCCTCGCGGGCGAGATCGCCCGCTGCCTCGCCGACATGATCACCCTGTCCGCGCCGACGCTCTGCCTCCTCCTCGGTGAGGGCACGGGCGGCGCGGCGCTCGCTCTCCTGCCTGCCGACCGCGTGCTGGTGGCCCGGCACGCCTGGCTCTCGCCGCTCCCGCCGGAGGGCGCCTCGCTGATCGTCCACCGGACCCCGTCGCGGGCGGACGAGCTGGCGGCGGCGCAGGGCGTCCGGTCGGCCGACCTCCTCCGCGACGGGCTGGCCGACATCCTCGTGGACGAGCATCCCGACGCGGCCGACGAGCCGGAGCCGTTCTGCCGCCGCGCCTCGGCCGCCGTCGAGCGGGAGCTGTCCGGCCTCGCCCCCGGCACCCCGGCCGCCCGCCAGGCCCGGTACCGTCCAGCCCCATGACCGAGGCCGCCACCCGTTCCGCGTACGACTCCGTCGCCGTCCTCTACGCCGACATGTTCCGCGACGTCCTGGACGACATGCCCCTCGACCGCGCGCTGCTCGCCGCGTTCGCCGAGATGACCCGGGATTCCGGCCCGATCGCCGACCTGGGCTGCGGCCCCGGCCGCCTGACCGGCCATTTGGCCTCGCTGGGACTTCCCGTCTTCGGCGTCGACCTGTCACCCGAGATGATCGCCCAGGCCCGCAGGGAACACCCGGACCTCAGTTTCGCCGAAGGCACCATCACGGCCCTCGACCTGGCCGACGAAAGCCTGGGCGGCATCGTCGCCTGGTTCTCGACCATCCACACGCCACCCGCCGAACTGCCGCGGGTGTTCTCCGAATTCCACCGCGTCCTCGCCCCGGGCGGCCACCTGCTGATCGCCTTCCAGGCTTGCGATGGCGACACGCCACAGCCCTTCGATCACAGGGTCACCCTCGCCTACCGTTGGCCGCTGGACGCTCTCTCCGCTCTGCTCCGCACCGCCGGGCTGATCGAGGTGGCCCGCCTCCACCGCGAGGCGTCCGAGCACGAACGCTTCCCCGCCGGGCACCTCTTGCTCCGCAAACCCTGACCGTTGCTCCGCAAACCCTGACCGCGACGTCAGAACTTACGCGCTTCGGCCTCGTCGCCTTCCCGGCCGTGCGCGGGGGTTTCGCTCCAGGCCCGATGCCAAAGCCGCTGACGGGGGACCCGGCGGGTGCCGCGACGGTGCCCGCCCCGCGGCAGGAACGAGGCGACCACCCCGGCGGCCGCGACGGCGACGAGCGCGGCGAGGGCCCAGGTCACGATCTTGAGGCCGGGACATCCCCGCATGCCCTTCCGGCTCCGCAGTGCTCGGACGATCGGGGGCGCGTCGCCCGTCACGGTGCTGTCCGCCATGTCGTTCGCTTTCTTTGTTCCGAGATGGCTAGCCCTTTATGGCCGTAACAGGATGTCATGAAACGGCCACCCGCCGCATGACGGCCACCTGGAAGACTGACCACGTTCAGCCACCCGCGAACGACACCCGTCCGTCCCGGTCACGGATTCGGGCTGCCGCGCCGGGGCACGTGTCGGGTGCGGGGTTGGTGGTTGGTCGTTTGGGACCTTACGATCTGGAGGACGTCGTTGGGGAGGGGGTGCCGTGCGAGCGCTCGTCGTGCAGCATGACCATGTGTCGCCGCCCGGGCCGGTGGGTGAGCGGCTGAAGGCGCGGGGGTTCGACATCACCGAGATGGTGGTGGTGCCCGAGGAGCGGCATCTGACGCCGGACGTGCGGGTCGAGTTCCCTGATCCGAGCGAGTGGGATCTCGTCGTTCCCATGGGAGCGCCCTGGTCCGTGGACGGTCCCGGCGTCGCCTCCTGGGTCGAGCCCGAGCTGCGGATGCTCGCGGCGGCGCAGGACGCGGGGGTGCCGGTTCTCGGGGTCTGCTTCGGCGGGCAGGCGCTGGCGGCGGCGCTCGGGGGCGCGGTGGAGCGGGCCCCGCGTGCCGAGATCGGGTGGGTCGGGATCGAGACGGCCGATCCGTCGATCGTCGGGCCAGGGCCCTGGTTCCAGTTCCACTTCGACCGGTGGGTCCTGCCGCCCGGCGCCGTGGAGATCGCGCGGAGTGCGGTGTGCTCGCAGGCGTTCGTGGTGGGACGGTCGATGGGCGTGCAGTTCCATCCGGAGATCACGGCCGCGCAGTTCGGGCTCTGGCTGGCGAACGGCGCGGAGGGTCACATGCGGGCCAAGGGCCTCGATCCCGATGCGGTGATGGCGGAGGTCAAGCGCACGGAGGCCGAGGCGGCCCGGCGGACCCATGCTCTCGTGGACGCGTTCCTGGACCGGGTCGCTACGCGGACGCCCGAACCAGGGCGTTGAAAAGGGCCTGCTGAGCCGGGTCGGTAGCGGCCGTGTCCTCGGGATGCCACTGGACGGCCAGGAACCAGTGGTCCGGGTCGGTCAGTTCGGCGGCTTCAAGGGTGCCGTCGGCGGCGTGGGCCGTCGGGGTCAGGGTGGGGGCCAGAGCCGCCGTCGACTGGTGGTGGTAGCAGGACGCGGTGATCTGCTCCGTGTCCAGGGTCTTGGCCAGGAGCGTGCCGGGAGTGACCGTCACGGGGTGGAGTTTGTGGCGGTGGTCTTCAGGCATGTGCTGGGTGAGGGCGCCGCCCAGGGCGGTGTTCACTACTTGGAAGCCGCGGCAGATGGCCAGGGTGGGGATGTTCGATTCCAGGGCGTGGGCGGCTAGGGCCAGGTCGAAGGCGTCTTGCGCGTCGTCCACGTCGTAGAGGGCTTCGTGTTCGGTCTCCGCGCCGTAGTGGCGGGGGTGGATGTCGCCGCCGCCCGGTAGGAGGAGGCCGTCGCAGCGTGCCAGCCGGGACGGTTCGTAGGGGGCCGCCGGGTGCATGATGAACGGTTCGCCGCCTGCCCGGTACACCGCCTCCACCAGGGCCTGGGCGGCGACCTCCGCCTTGTAGCGGAGGGCGGAGGCGGACGCGGAGAAGCGGGCCGGGAGCGCGATCAGGGGACGGGTCACAGCTCGATCCACGTGGTCTTGAGGTCGGTGTACTTGTCGAGGGCGTGGAGCGATTTGTCGCGTCCGTGGCCCGACTGCTTGACGCCGCCGAACGGGACGCTCATGTCGCCTTCCTCGTAGCAGTTGACCCAGACCGTCCCGGCGCGGAGGGCGCGCGAGACCCGGTGCGCGGTGGACAGGTCGGACGTCCAGACGGCGGCGGCCAGGCCGTAGTCGGTGTCGTTGGCCAGCGCGATCGCCTCGTCGACGCCGTCGAACTCCAGGACGGCGAGGACGGGTCCGAAGACCTCCTCGCGGGCGATCCGCATCCCCGGCTTGACCTGGTCGAACACCGTGGGGGCGATGTGGCGGCCGTCCGCCGTCGCGCCGGTGCGGAGGCGGGCGCCGTCCGACTTCGCCGCCTGGATGTGCGACATGACGCGGGCGTGGTGGGCGAGGGAGACCAGCGGGCCCATCTCGGTGGACGGGTCCAGAGGGTCGCCGGTGCGGAGGGATTCGGCGCGGGCGACCACGCGGTCGACCACCCGCGAGGCGATCGAGCGGTGCACCAGCAGGCGGGACGGGGCCGTGCACATTTCGCCGGCGTTGAAGAAGATGCCCCAGGCGGCGGTGTCGGCGGCGGCGTCCAGGTCGGGGGCGTCCGGGAGGATGATGTTGGGGGACTTGCCGCCGAGTTCGAGCCAGACGCGTTTGAGGTTCGAGTCCGCCGCGTAGCGCAGGAAATGGCGTCCGACCTCGGTGGAGCCGGTGAAGGCGAGGACGTCGACGGACGGGTGCTCGCCCAGCGCCCGGCCGGCCACCTCGCCGGGGCCGTTGACGACGTTGAACACGCCGGGCGGCAGGCCCGCCTCGGCGGCGAGCGCGGCCAGGTGCAGGGCGGACAGCGGCGATTCCTCGGCCGGTTTCAAGACGGCCGTGCAGCCGGAGGCGAGGGCCGGGGCGATCTTCCAGGCGGCCATCGTGAGCGGGAAGTTCCACGGGACGACCGCCGCGACCACGCCCACGGGCTCGCGGGTGACCAGCGCGAGCGTCGACGACGCGGTGCGGGGCGACTCGTCCAGCTGCTTGTCGGCGGCCTCGGCGTACCAGCGGACGCAGTTGATCACGGCGCGCAGCTCGATGCCGTACGACTCGCTGATCGGCTTGCCCATCTCCAGGCTGATCAGCAGGGCGATGGTGGAGCGGTCGCGTTCGATCAGGTCGGCCCAGCGCAGGAGGGCCGCCTTCCGCTCGGCGGGCGCGAGGCGGGGCCAGGGGCCGGTGTCGAAGGCCCGGCGGGCGGCGGCGACGGCCGCGTCCACCTCGGACGGCCCGGCCGACGCGATGCGGGCGATCGTCTTGCCGTCGCGGGGCGAGACGACGGGGATCGAGGCCGTGCCCGTGAACTCTCCGTCGATGTGGTGACCGGTGTGCGGGACGAGCCCGGCGGCACGGGCGCGCCATTCCTCGTACGGGACGTCGGCCACGGGCCCTCCTCTAGAGTCGTTTGTACCCGAACAGTAGCGTCGGCGGCTTGACCGCCGCCATCCCGGTTCCTAGATTATTTGGGACCAAACAAAATGGAGGTGGAGCGATGGCAAGCGTCGCGGGCGTCGCCGTCGAGCCCGGACACTGGATCGGCGGGGAGCGCACCGGTTCCCGCGCGACTTTCGCCAGCGTCTCGCCGATCGACGAGCGGCCGGTAGCGGAGATCGCGCGGGGCGGGGCCGCGGAGGTGGACGCGGCCGTCGCCGCGGCCCGCCGCGCCTTCCCCGCCTGGGCCGGAACGAGCCGGGACGAGCGGGCGCGGCTGCTGCACGCCATCGCCGACGGCGTGGAGAAGCGGATCGAGGAGCTCGCCCAGGTCGAGACGGCCGACAACGGGGCGCTGATCCGCTCCCACCGGCGCGGGGTGATGCCCCGGGTCGCGCACAACTTCCGGTTCTTCGCCGACTGGCTGCTGAAACTCGGCCACGACGACTTCGAGACCCGGGGCCACACCAACCACGTGAGCTGGGACCCGGCGGGCGTCGCCGCGCTCATCACCCCGTGGAACGCGCCGCTGATGCTCGCCACGTGGAAGATCGCGCCCGCGCTGGCGGCCGGGAACACCGTCGTGCTCAAACCCGCCGAGTGGACGCCGCTCACCGCGTCGCTGCTGGCCGACATCACGGCGCAGGCGGGGCTGCCGGACGGCGTGTTCAACGTCGTCCAGGGCTACGGCGCGGAGGTCGGCGGGCCGCTGACCGCGCATCCCGACGTCAACCGGATCAGCTTCACCGGCTCGGTTCCCACGGCCCGGACGATCGCGGCCGCGGCGGCCCCCAACCTGACGCCGCTGTCGCTGGAGCTGGGCGGCAAGTCGCCGCTGCTCGTGTTCGCCGACGCCGACCTCGATCTCGCGGTCGATCTGGCCGTCGAGCAGTACGACAACGCCGGGCAGGTCTGCCTCGCCGCGACCCGGCTGCTGGTCGAGTCGTCCATCGCGGACGAGTTCACCGCGCGTTTCGTGGAGAAGGCGTCCCGGATCAAGCAGGGCGATCCGCGCGAGGAGTCCACCGACATCGGGCCGCAGGTCCATCGCCGCCATCTGGAGCGCGTGGACGGGTTCGTCCAGCGGGCCGAGGAGGCGGGGGCGCGCGCGCTCATCGGCGGCGGTCCGAACGAGGAACTCGGCGGTCTCTACTACCGGCCGACCCTCTTCACCGACGTTCCGGACGGGGCCGAGATCCTCACGGAAGAGGTCTTCGGGCCCGTCCTGACTCTGCAGACGTTCGACACCGAAGAGCAGGCCGTCGCGATGGCGAACGGCACCCGGTTCGGGCTCGCCGCCACGCTCGCCACCGGTGATCCAGAGCGCGCGCGGCGCGTCACCGAGCAGCTCGTGGCGGGGACGGTGTGGGTCAACTGCTTCTTCGTCCGCGACCTGCAAGCCCCCTTCGGCGGGTCCCGGCAGTCCGGGGTCGGGCGTGAGGGCGGCGACTGGAGTTTCGATTTCTACTGCGACCTGAAGAACACGGTGACGGCCCCATGGGTGAGATAGTCGGCGCGGGACTCCTCGCGCACGTTCCCACGATCGTCCTGCCCGAGGTCACTCGGCGCGAGCTGAACGGCGGTGAGGACACCACGCTCGTCCCCGGCCTGCAGAGGCTGCGCCAGGACGTCTTCGAGAGGGACGACTACGACACCGTCGTCGTCCTCGACTCCCACTGGGCGACGACGGTCGAGTTCGTCACCACCGCGCAGGACCGCCGCGCGGGGCTCTACACGTCCGAGGAGCTGCCGCGCGGCATGTGCAGGATGCCGTACGACTTCCCCGGTGACCCCGAACTGGCCCACGCGGTCGCGCGCTACGCCGGCAGGCACGGCACGTGGATCACCCCGATCGACGACCCGTACCTGCCGATCTACTACGCCACCGTCAACCTGTGGACGCACCTCGGCGTGCGCGACGACCCGTACCTCGGCGTACCGGGCAAGCGGTGGATGTCGATCGGCGTGTGCCAGACCGCCGACACCGAGGACTTCCTGCGCCTCGGCCGCGCCCTCGGCGACGCCGTCGCGGCCACGGACCGGCGCGTGCTGCTGATCGCGTCCGGCGCGCTGTCGCACACGTTCTGGCCGCTGCGGGTGATCCGCGACCACGAGGCGTCCGGGCCCGAGCACATCTTCACGGCGGAGGCGCGGGCCGCGGACGAGCAGCGCATCGCCTGGCTCCAGAAGGGCGACCACGGCCGGGTGCTCGACACCATGCCGGAGTTCCTGACCTTCAAGCCCGAAGCCCGCTTCGGCCACTACCTCATGATGATCGGCGCCCTCGGGGAGCACGCCTGCACGGCCCCCGGGCGCCTCTACAGCGAGTACGAGAACTCCGTCGGGACGGGCCAGGTGCACATCTGGTTCGACCGCCCTGAGACCGGATGGACCGCGTAATGCCCGAATACCGACGGATCCTGCTCGACGGCGCCGCCACCCAGGTCATCAGGGACGGCGACGACCTCGTCAGCGCGGACGGCCGCGGCGTGCGCGCGGACGACGCCGTCCATCTGCCGCCGTGCGAGCCGTCCAAGGTCGTCGCGGTGCACCTCAACCACCGCAGCCGCGTCGAGGAGTTCCAGACGACGCTGCCGCCCGCGCCGACGTTCTTCCACAAGCCGATCTCGGCGCTGAACGCGCACGGCGGCGCGGTCGTCCGTCCCGAGCGGTGCAAGTACCTCAACTACGAGGGCGAGATCGCGATCGTCATCGGCCGGACGGCCCGCAACGTCGCGCCGAAGGAGGCCGGGGACTACATCGCGGGCTACACGGTCGCCAACGACTACGGCCTGCACGATTTCCGCGACACCGACGCCGGGTCGATGCTGCGCGTGAAGGGCTCCGACACCCTCTGCCCGCTCGGCCCCGGCCTCGTCACCGGCTGGGACTTCCGCGGCAAGTACCTGCGGACGTACGTGAACGGCGAGCTGGTGCAGGACGGCAGCACCGACGAGATGGAGTGGGACATGCACTATCTCGTCGCCGACATCGCCCGCACCATCACGCTCTACCCCGGCGACGTGCTGCTGTCGGGGACGCCGGCGAACTCGCGTCCCGTCCGGCCGGGCGACGTCGTCGAGGTCGAGGCGGAGGGGCTCGGACGGCTCCGCAACCACATCGTCGCGGGACCCGTGCCGATCCGGGACGACTGCGGCGCGCAGCCGACCGAGTCTGAGGAGGTCATCTCCACCGCGTTCGGCGGCGACTGGGAGTTCCGCGGCATCCGCGCCCCGCGTCGCTGACGGCCGGGGACGTCCGCGCGGGCGGCCAGCGGGAGCCCGCGCGGACACCCCGTCAGGACGTCAGCGCGCCGGCGCGGCGGACGACCTCGCGGCAGAACGCGCCCACGCCGTCCGGGTCGTCGGTGAACTGCGACGGCTTGATGCAGAACGTCGTGAACCCCTGCTCCAGCTGCGACGGGATGGTCTCCAGCGCCGGTTCGAGCGGGGACACCGAGTCGTCGTCGGGGAACACGGGACGGCAGCCGCCGATCATCTCCAGGTCGTCGGCGTCCCGTCCGGCGGCGGCCATCGCGGCGCCGAGGCGGTCCAGCTCTTCCGGCGTGGGGCGTCCCAGCGGGTGGAAGCCGTGCCCGTACTTCACGATCCGGTCGAGGAGCCGGTCGTGCAGGTGTTGCCCGCCGAGCCACATCCGCGGCCCGTCCGGACGGTACGCGCGGGGCTCGAAGTAGACGTCCTCGAAGGAGAAGTGCGTGCCGCTGTAGGAGACGGGGGAGCCGCGCCACAGCAGGTCCCAGATCTCCAGCTGCTCGTCGAGGATCTTGCCGCGCTTCCCGAACGGGACGCCCAGCGCCGCGTACTCGTCCCGGCTCCAGCTCACGGTCGGCTGGACGACGAGGCGCCCCTCCGACAGCAGGTCGAGCGTGCCGATGTCGCGGGCCAGCGCGAGCGGGTGCCGCAGCGGCGCGAGGACGGCCGCCGCCGCCAGCCTGATCCTCGTCGTGACGGACGCGATCGCGCCGAGCAGCATCAGCGAGCCGGGCCACGGGGTGAACGGGTCCTGGTTGCCGGGGTAGGCGTAGTCGCGCGGGTTGCCCATCACGCCCTTCGCGCCCGCGTCCGGGCCGAGCACGATGTGCTCGCTGACCATGACGGCGTCGAAGCCGGCGTCCTCGGCCTCGCGCGCCCACCGGACGAGGGTCGGCAGGTCGCGGCCGGTGGTGAGGGTCCAGTTCTCGCTGAGCACGAGCACGAAGCGGGGCGAGCGTGGCGTTGGCGTCATCCCGGTATCGTATGGGCCCAAACGAAACGCGGGCAAGGGTCAGGTGCGGGAGCGGCGGCCCGAGCGGCGCGGCGGCGGGGGCGACTCGGCCCGCAGCGAGGCGCGCCGTCCGTCGCCCTCCTCCTCCAGATGCTCGATGATCGACCGGAGCGTCTGCGCCAGGCCCCGGTTGTCGTCGCCGCTCAGCCGCTCGACCACGAACGCCTCCTCGGCGTTGAACGCCGGGAACAGGCCCCGCATCAGGTCCTGCCCCTTGACGGTGAGCCGGAGCAGGACGAGCCGCCCGTCCGTGGCGTGCGAGCCGCGCTCGATCAGGCCGCGCCCCTCCAGCGTCTTGACGACCCCGGTGAGCGTCCCCTTGGAGATCCCCGCCTCCTCGGCGACGTGGCGCGTCTCCATCTCGTCCCAGATCCACACCACCCACAGGACGACGAACGCGGTCCAGGTCAGGTCGGCGCCGCGCAGCACCGAGCTCTCGAAGTGCTGCCGGATCGCCGCGGCGGCCCGGTAGATGTTGGAGACCGCCATCATCGCGTCGTGCCGCAGCGGGACGTCGCCGAGCCGCCGCTGGATGGCCTGCTCGGTCTCTTGCAGTGTGTGGTGCCCGGTCACGTGCGTCCTCCAAGGGGCCCGGCGCTGATGACCCTGTCACGGGCCGAAATGCGAATCTACCCTTGCCGGGGCCCGGCCGACTTCGTACGATCCTCGCGACCCGTATTCGTGCGGACCCAAACGATACCCGGTGGGCCCGCTCCGGCAAGGGAGCCGCGCATGGCGATCCCCGAAGACGTCGCGTCCACCACGCCCGCCGGAACGGGCCGGCGCCGCATCGGCGCCCCCGAGATCGTGTTCTTCGTCGTCGCCGCGTCGGCCCCGCTGACCGTCGCCGCGGGCGGGCTCCCGACCTCGTTCGCCGTCACCGGCGTCGTCGGGATCCCGCTGCTGTACGTGGTGCTGGCGGTGCTCCTGACCGTCTTCACCGGCGGGTACGCGGCGATGAGCCGGTCCATCGCCAACGCCGGAGCCTTCTACTCGTACGTGACCAACGGGCTCGGGCGGGTCGCCGGGGTCGGCACCGCGTTCGTCGCCCTCATCTCCTACAACACGATGCAGATCGGGCTGTACGGGCTGTTCGGGTTCACCACGGCCGACTTCCTCAAGGCCAAGCTGAGCATCGACCTCCCCTGGTGGGCGGTCGCGCTAGGCGGCGTCGCGGCCGTCGCCGTGCTCGGGTTCTGGCGCGTCGACCTGAACGCCCGCGTCCTCGGCGTGCTGCTCGCGGTCGAGTTCCTGACCGTCCTGGTCTTCGACCTCGCGCAGCTCGCGGACGGCCCGTCCGGCGTCTCGGCGACCTCGCTCAGCTGGGACGCCGCGACCTCCGGCGCGGTCGGCGCCGCGTTCTGCTTCGCGATGGCCAGCTTCATGGGCTTCGAGGCCGCCGCCCTCTACAGCGAGGAGTGCCGCGACCCGCGCCGGACGGTCGGCCGCGCCACCTACGTGGCGGTCGCCGTCATCGGCGTGTTCTACGCGTTCACCGCGTGGGCGATGACGGTCGGCGCGGGGGCGTCCGAGATCATCGGGCGCGCGCAGAAGGACGGGCCGGCGCTCGTCTTCGTCCTGTCCGAGGAGCACGTCGGCGCGCTGTTCGCCGACCTGGCGCAGCTCTTCCTCGTAACGAGCCTCTTCGCGGCCCTGCTGTCCTTCCACAACGCGGTGGCGCGGTACTTCTTCTCGCTGGGACGCGAAGGCGTCCTGCCCTCGCCCTTGAGCCGGACGCACGACCGCCACGGCTCGCCGCACATCGGCTCGCTGACGCAGACAGCCCTCGCCGTCGTCGTCGTGGTCGCTTTCGCCTTCTCCGGCAAGGATCCGGTTCTGACGCTCTTCAACTGGTTCACGAACCTGGGCGCGCTCGGCGTGATCCTGCTGCTGACGGTGACGTCGGCCGCCGTGGTGGCCTACTTCGCCCGCGACCGGCGGGGCGAGAACGCCTGGAACCGCCTGATCGCGCCCGTCATCGCCTGCCTGGGCCTGGGCGCCGTCTTCATCACCAGCCTGCTCAACTTCGACGCCCTGCTCGGCGCGGAGAAGGGGTCGGCGCTGACGTGGGTGCTGCCGGGGTTCATCTTCGCGGCCGCGATTCTGGGCGTGGTGTTCGCCATGTATCTGCGGAGTGCCCGTCCGTCCGCCTACGTCCGCATCGGCAGCGGTGCCTGAGTGCGGGGGAGGGGTCAGGCGAGGTGGCGGCCGCCGTTCCAGATGACGCCTACCTGGCGGAAGTAGGCGGCGATGGGCTCCTCGACCGTCAGCAGCGAGAGCTCCTCGGTCGGGGAGTCGAACAGGCGCAGGTCGGCGTCGCCCTTCCAGGCCTGGCCCGCCTCGAAGCCGGACGCGCCCGACTCGATCAGCTCGTCCAGCGCCGGGGCCTGGCCGGGTTCGATGGACGGCAGGTGGCGGTGGTGCGCCATGGGGTGGCCGTTGACGAAGCCGTTCGTCTCGGACGGCTCCCGCAACGTCACCACGGCCTCGGCGATGCGGCGGTCGGCGGCGGCCAGCGTGGCGCCGAAGCGGCTCCCGGCGGCCAGGCGCGGGGCGGGCCCGTAC
>NZ_SMKT01000210.1 GCF_004348735.1 Actinomadura sp. KC06 | reverse complement strand
CCACCCAAGCAAGCCCCAAACGTCCCCTAGTACGCCAGCGTGACCGCCGCACCCATGAACCTGCAACACCCGCGCCGCCGTACCTGACGCCTCGCCGTACCCGCCACAACACTTGCGACGGGACCACCGTGTCCGCGACAAAGCGTCGCGTACGACGTGTCCGGGCACAGCCACCGAGCCCGCAGCGGGTAGGCGTTGACGCGGAGGTCGCGTGCGTCGTGCTCAGCCGCAACTGCCGCGTCCGCCGTCACCACGGTCGCCGCAACAGTCGTCTCCGGCGTGTCCGGTGGTAGTCGCCGTGATTGGCCGCGACCGCCGCGACCGCCGTAGCCGGCGTAGCCGCCGTGGCCGTCACCAGCACGCCGTGTCGCGTGCGGGCGGTGTGTTCAGCGGGTGCGCCAGGCGCCGGGGCGGCGGGGGGTGGAGGGGCCGACGACCTTTACCCGGCGGACGGTGCCGTGGCCGAGGTCCTCGTTCAGGCGCCGGACGAGGTTGGACGACAGCAGGCGGAGTTGCGTCGCCCAGGTCGTCGAGTCGGCGGCGACGGTGAGTTCGCCGTCCTCGAAGCGTTCTGGGCGGGTGTGTTCGGCCAGTTCCGCGCCGACGATGCCGGCCCAGTTGCCGAACACGCCGCCGACCGCGGCCCTCTGCTCCCAGCCGCGGGACGCCATCAGGTCGCGGATCGCCGCGCCGAACAGTTTGGGGTCGCCGCCGCGCCCCGGGTCCTTCACGCGGACGAGTCGCCCCGTCCCTTTGCGCTTGCCGTTCTGCCCGGGGACGGTGCCGCGCTTCACCGCGTCCGCCTTCGCCTGCGCGAGGGCCTCGCGGGCCAGCTCGATGCCTGACTTCGCCGGTGGGCCCTCGATGTTCGGCTTGGCTGGCAGGCCGTCGGCGTCCGACTTGGCCAGTGGGCCGTCGGAGCCCGACTTGGCCGGTGGGGCGTCGGAGCCCGACTTGGCCGGTGGGGCGTCGGCGTCCGGCTCGGGGGAGTTGTGCACATCCTGTGGATCGTCGTTCACGCGCTCGCCCCTTCCCGGTCAGCCGCGGACGATCTGGCCGTCAGAGACGGTATACGAAGCCCCTGTCAGTTCGGCGGGGACATCGGCCGGGACGGCGGCCGTGATGAGCACCTGCTCGGCCACCGCGACCGTCTCCGCCAGCCTGCTGCGACGCCCGGTGTCGAGCTCGGCGAACACGTCGTCCAGGATCAACACGGGGTCGTCGCCGTCGGCCCGTAGCAGGTCGAACGCGGCGAGCCGGAGCCCGAGCGCGAACGACCACGACTCGCCGTGGCTGGCGTAGCCGCGCGCCGGAAGCTCCCCCAGCCGCAGGACGAGCTCGTCCCGATGCGGTCCGACGAGGCTCACTCCGCGGTCCAGCTCCTGTTTCCGGGACTCGCCTACCGCCGCCAGCAACTGGTCGGCGAGTTGTCCACGGTCTGTGGACAACTCGACGTCCCCCAACGAGCTTTTGTAGTACAGATCGGCCGCGTCGCTGGCCGGTGCCAGGGCCGCATAGGCGCGGACGGCGAGGGGGCGGAGTGCCTCGACGAGATCCAGCCGCGCGGCTAGCAGCTCGGACCCTGTGCGTGCCAGATGCGAGTCCCAGACGTCCAATGTCGCGAGAACCTCCTGGCCAGGGGAGCGCCTGTGCGCGGCCGCTGACTTCAGGAGGGCGTTGCGCTGCTTGAGGACGCGGTCGTAGTCAGCACGCACCCCGGCGAAGCGCGGAGCCCGCGCGGTCAGCAGCTCGTCCATGAAACGACGGCGCTCCCCCGGGTCGCCTTTCACGAGCGAAAGGTCCTCCGGGGCGAACAGCACCGTCCGCAGCATCCCCAGGATCTCGCGCGGCCTGGGGACGGGGGACCGGTTGAGCCGCGCCCGGTTGGCCTTCCCGGGGTTGATCTCGAGTTCGATCAGCGCCTTGCGGTCGTCCTTCACCAAACCGGCCCGCACGATCGCACGCGGCGCGCCATGCCGGACGAGCGGCGCGTCCGTCGCGGCCCGGTGGCTGCCGTGCGAGGCGACGTAACCGATGGCTTCGACCAGGTTCGTCTTGCCTTGCCCGTTCGGGCCCACGAACGCCGTGACCCCCGGTTCGAGCGCGACCTCGGCGGCCGGATACGAACGGAAGTCCTGCAGGGAGAGGTGGGCGACGTGCACGAGAGATGAGCGTAGAGCCTCCGCCGCCGCTTCAAGCACGCGCCCGCCGGCCCGCAGCGCGCCGACTAGGACTGGGTCGGCGCTGCCACGGCCGCGTCTTCGGAGGATCCGCCGATGCTGGACGCGGGCTAGGTGCCACAGCCGCGTCCATTGGCACAGCCGCGTCAGCAGGCGCCGGGGCGTTCGGTGTCGGGTGGGGGGAGGTGTGGGCCGGTTCGCTGGCGGAAGCGGCATTCGGGCACCTCCTTTGTGGCGAGACGGGGCGGACATGTGAGCGCCCCGCAGGGTCGTCGTCTGCGGGGCGTTCTCGGCCTTCGCGTCCGACCAGTTCAGGGTCGGGCATCGCGGAGGGAGCGCGGGGCGGAAAGCGAAACTGTGGATAACTCTCGGGGCTCAGACTGCCGGGGGAGTCACGTCGGCGCCGGGGGAGTCGCCGTCGCCCACGGCCTCGACGGCGTGGCCGCCGAACTGGTTGCGGAGGGCGGCGACGACGCGCATGGCGGGCGAGTCCTCCTGGCGGGAGGCGAAGCGGGCGAAGAGGGAGGCGCTGATCGCAGGCAGCGGGACGGCGTGCTCAACGGCGGCCTGGACCGTCCAGCGGCCCTCTCCGGAGTCGTTGGCGTAGCCGCGCAGGTCGTCCAGCTCCGGGTCGTCGGCGAGAGCCCTGTTCAGCAGGTCCAGCAGCCAGGACCGGATGACCGTCCCCTCCTGCCAGCTCAGGAACGTCTCCGGCACCTTGGTCACGAGGTCGCTGGCCTCGATGAGCTCGTAACCCTCACCGAAGGCCTGCATCATCGCGTACTCGATGCCGTTGTGGACCATCTTCACGAAGTGCCCGGCGCCGACCTTGCCGGAGTGGACGAACCCGAACTCGCCCTCCGGCTTGAGCGTCTCGAAAATGGGCATCAGGCGCTTCACATTGTCTTCGTCGCCGCCGACCATCAGCGCGTAGCCGTTCTGCAAGCCCCACACGCCGCCGCTCACACCGCAGTCAACGAACCCGATGCCCTTGGCGGCGAGCTGCTCACCGTGCTTCTGGTCGTCCACATAGTGTGAATTGCCGCCGTCGACGACGATGTCGCCCGGTTGAAGGACCTCGCCCAGCTTGTGGATGGTGTCCTCGGTGGCCTGGCCCGCGGGCACCATCACCCACACGGCGCGCGGCGGGGTGAGCCGTTCGACCAGTTCCTCGACCGAGCCGACGTCGCTGACGTCCGGATCGCGGTCATAGCCGACGATCGTGTGGCCGCCCCGGCGCAGCCGCTCGGCCA
Source organism: Actinomadura sp. KC06 (assembly GCF_004348735.1). Lineage (GTDB taxonomy): Bacteria > Actinomycetota > Actinomycetes > Streptosporangiales > Streptosporangiaceae > Spirillospora. The sequence continues at coordinate 8,999 of NZ_SMKT01000210.1, read as the reverse complement.
TGTTGCCGCCCATCTTGCCCAGGCCGATGATCCCAAGCTCCATGAAAACTCCCCTGTGCGTAGACGTCCGTACGTGCGCGCGCGCCGCGAGGGCGGCTTCCCGCCGGCTTTCCGCGGCTGCCCGGCAGTTGCTCGCGGTTCCCCGCGGTGCATGCCCGGGGGTGAGCCTTTCATCCGGTTCGACGGGCCCTCTTGGACGAAAGGCTCACCGCCTCACCCGGACAGCCGGACGGGCATGATCAGGTAACGGTAGTTCGGGTTCTCGCCGTCCTGCGGGGGCTTGCCGGTGAGGACGGCAGGCTTCGTCGGGGTGGTGAAGGACAGCCGGGCGACGTCGGAGCCGATCGCGGAGAGCCCGTCGAGGAGGAACGCGGGGTTGAACGCGATGTCGATGTCCTCGCCCTCCAGGGACGCCTCCAGGGCTTCCACGGCCTGCGCCTCGTCCCCGGTCCCGGCCTCCAGGACGACCTCGCCCTGGCTGAACGAGAGCCGCACGGGGGTGTTGCGCTCGGCGACGAGGGAGACGCGCTTGACGGCCTCGATGAACGGGCCGGTCTGGATCTCGGCGAGGCCCGCGTACTCGCTGGGCAGCAGCGACCGGTACTTGACGAAGTCGCCGTCCAGGAGGCGCGACGTCGTCCGGCGGCCGCCGCCCTCGAAGCCGATCATGCCTTCGCCGGTACCGCCCGTCCCGCCGAGCGCGATCGACACCTCCGCGCCCGCCGTCAGCGACTTGGCGGTGTCGGCGAGCGTCCTTGCCGGGACGAGGGCGACGGCGGAGAAGTCCGGGCGCTCCGGCTTCCAGTGCAGTTCACGGACGGCCAGGCGGTAGCGGTCCGTGGACGCCAGCGTCACGGTTTCGCCCTCGATTTCCACACGGACGCCGGTCAGCATGGGGATCGTGTCGTCCTTGCCTGCGGCGATCGCCACCTGTCCGACGGCCGCGGCGAACTCGTCACTGCCCACGGACCCTGCGGCCGGGGGCATCTCCGGCAGGGTGGGGTAGTCCTCCACAGGCATGGTGAGAAGTGTGAATTTCGCACTGCCGCAGCGGAGCATCACCTTCGCGCCGTCCGTCGTCACCTCCACAGGGTGGGGAGGGAGACTGCGCGAGATCTCGGCGAGGAGCCGTCCGGACACCAGGGCCGTCCCCGCCTCCTCCACATCGATGTCCGTGGAGACCTGGGCGGAGACCTCGTAATCGAACGCGGACAGCTTCAGCCGGTCGCTGTTCTCCTCGCCTCCGGCGACGATGTGCATGCCCGCGAGCACCGGCACCGGGGGCCGGACGGGGAGCGTACGCGCGGTCCAGGCGACGGCGTCGGCCAGGGCGTCTCTGTCGATGCGGAACTTCAAGTGGACCCGCCTCCTGCAGGTGTCGGACAAGGGTGAGGTGATCCTGGCACGGCCGGGGCGCTCGGGTCGGGTTGTCCCCAGGCCCTGACTTGAGATGGATCTTTTCTTGAGTAGAGAAGTAGTGCAGTACCAGTAATAGGGGCCGTGGATAGTGTGGACAGACGGCGTCTTCCCAGGTGAGAGCGGGTTTCTTCGTCCACCGGTGCTGTGCATCGGGAGTGGACGGCGCGGCGGCGCCTGGGGACGGCGAAATCATCCCCACACGTCATCCTCATGTCATCCCCCGGTTTTCCACGAGTTCTCCACGGGTATGCCGTACGTTTCGGCGGCCTGTGTACACCGGACGAGTGATCGCCGGGTTGCCCGCAGGTCCGTCCCCAGGCTCTCCCCAGGCCCTCCCCAAGTCGTCCACTGGTTTTCCCCAGGATGCCGTGGGCTCGTGCGCCGCGGATCCACATCCGTCCACTGCTCATCCTCAGGTTCTCCAACGGTTGCCCACCGGGTTATCCACGAAAATCCCCAGAGTTTTCCACAACTTGTGAGTAGCGACTCCGGTTCTCGGGCGAGACGTGCCTTTCGTCGCTTCCGTCCGGCGGACGGGGTGTGGACGGGGCCGGTGCGGCCCGTCCACAAACGTCGCGCAGGTCTGTCCACAGTGTGCACAGGGCGCCGTTCAGCGCTTGCGGGCCTGGTGCTTGATGCGCCCGGTCAGCTCCGTGACCTGGTTGTAGATGGCGCGGCGCTCGGCCATGAGCGACCGGATCTTGCGTTCGGCGTGCATGACCGTGGTGTGGTCGCGTCCCCCGAACTGCTGGCCGATCTTGGGCAGGGACAACTCCGTCAGCTCCCGGCACAGGTACATCGCGATCTGCCGGGCCGTGACGAGCATCCGGGAGCGGGACGGGCCGCACAGGTCCTCGATCGTCGTCCCGAAGTACTCGACGGTCTGCGCCATGATCATCGCGGCGGTGATCTCCGGGCCGGAGTCGTTCGGGATGAGGTCCTTCAGGACGATCTCGGCGAGCTTCATGTCCACCGACTGCCGGTTCAGGCTCGCGAACGCCGTGACCCGGATCAGCGCGCCCTCCAGCTCGCGGATGTTCGTCGCGATCTGCGAGGCGATGAACTCCAGCACGTCCGGCGGCGCGGCGAGGCCCTCCTGGCGCGCCTTCTTCTGCAGGATCGCGATGCGCGTCTCCAGCTCGGGCGGCTGGACGTCGGTCGTCAGCCCCCATTCGAACCGGTTGCGCAGCCGGTCCTCCAGCGTGACCAGTTCCTTGGGCGGACGGTCGCTGGAGATGACGATCTGCTTGCTGGCGTTGTGGAGCGTGTTGAACGTGTGGAAGAACTCCTCCTGCGTCTGCTCCTTGCCCTCAAGGAACTGGATGTCGTCGACGAGGAGGATGTCGACGTCCCGGTAGCGGCGGCGGAACCCGTCCGCCTTTCCGTCGCGAATCGAGTTGATGAAGTCGTTCGTGAACTCTTCCGAACTCACATAACGGACGCGCGCGCCATTGAAGAGGCTCTGCGCGTAATGCCCGATCGCATGGAGAAGGTGCGTCTTGCCCAGGCCGGAGTCGCCGTAGACGAACAGCGGGTTGTACGCCTTGGCCGGCTGCTCGGCCACCGCTACGGCGGCCGCATGCGCGAACCTGTTGGACGAGCCGATGACGAACGTCTCAAAGGTGTACTTGGGATTCAGACGGGCGTGCTCGGACGCACCGGAACCTGCGTTGCCTCCCGGCGCCGGACCCCCGCCAGGGCCAGGGCCATTGTGGGTGGCGCTGGGGCCTGGGCCGCTGGACCCTGGGCCGCCGGGGCTGCGGGAGTCTGGGGGCTCATCATCGCGGAACACGCTCTCGCGGTAGGGCTCCTCGCCGCGATACTGCTCGCCGCCTCCGCCGTACTGTTCGGCGACAGCACCTCCGCCACCGCCGTACTGGTCGCCGCCGCCACTCCCGTACTGGTCGCTGCCGCCTGCGCCGTACTGGTCGGTGCCAGTGCCGCCGTACTGCTCCGGCCCTCCGTACGACTGCTCGCCGCCAGCGAACGATGGGTCTCCGCCCTTGAAGGTGTTCTCCGGGTGCCCGAGCGATGGCTCGTTCCCACCGTGCTGGGGTTCGCGCCCCTGCGGCTCTGCACGGCCGCCCGAACGCAGCGGGCCGAGCGTGCGGTCGTTCAGATGCGAGTGCGAGGGCCGTCCAGGAGGCTCTCCGCTGAATCCCTCTGGCGCGCCGTGCCCGGGATAGCCCTGCGGGCCCCGTCCCTCGAAGGGCCCTGGGCCACGTCCACCGGCACCTGGACCCGGGCCCTGCCCGCCTGGGCCGTAGGCGGACGGACGGGCAGCGGGCGGATAGTTGCCACGCTCGTCGTCCGCAGCCTGTGGATAACCTCCGGGGGCGCCGGGGTTGTGGGTAACTCCCGACTGCGGCCGGTACCCCGGCTCGCTGTACGGCTGCTCGGAATACGGACGTTCTGACGGTTCGCCGTAGGGCTGGCCTGAGTGCGGACGGTCCCGGTCCCTCTCACGCTCCCGGTCCCTGTCGCGGTCGTCGTGCGGCCGGTCTGAGTAGGACTCGCCATAAGAAGGAGCGGGTTCGTGCATGCCGAGCCCTCCCCCCGGCGCTGGGATCGGCGCACCCAGTGGGTCACCACCACCCGGCCTAGGCGAGGACGCACCGGGGCCTGGGCCAGGGCCTGGCATTGCAGGCGGCTCCGGCTGGACGGTCACCGCGACGCGGATCTCCCTGCCCAGCTCATGCGAAAGGGCCTGCGTGATGAGGTTGCGCAGCCGCGTCTCCAGCGCGTCCTTGGCGAACTCGTTCGGCGCCGCCAGCAGCGCCGTCCCCTCCACCAATGCCAGCGGACGGACCATCGGCAGCCAGGCGCGGTAGCTCGGAGACAGATCGCTCTCGGACAGTGCGGTGAGGGTGCGGGCCCAGACTGATCCGAGATCCTGGCCGTCCATGCGCAAGGTCCCCTCCCCCTCCGTCCGACGGAGTACCTGACTGCCCCGGCTGTCCCACAGGACGCGATCGGCCCCACAGGGCACCGCCGCGACGCGGAAGACTTACTCTCTCACGAGTTGTCCACAGAGTTGTCCACATGCTGTGCATAGGCATGGAGCACCCTGTGTAAAACCCGTGACGCGGGTTCCTACGAGCGAGGTCGGGAAGCCTCCGGCCTGCACGCGGGCCGGTCCGGGTGTGGTTCTCGAACGGGGGTATGAGGGGCAGAACACCGACATGGACCGTCGAATTCGTCGAAGTCGAAAGAGCGTCGGTTCGCCCGGACGACCCTAACCGCTGCGGCCCACACCCGCAACACGACCGGTCCGCCAACATGCCCCGTTCCGCCCGTCACCTGGGCCGCTTGCTCCGTTGGATCGGGCGCGGTCGCTCGGTTTGACCCCGTGCGCTGGAGCCCGTAACGTGCTGAGGTCGAGTCGCATCGACGGAGATGACGCGTGCCCGCCGGCAGCCCCTCCAGGCAGGCTCGGTTGGGCCCCCGCTGCGGGGGACCGGACGCGCCCCTCGATGCGAGTTGCCGAGCCTTTGCAGACGAACCGACCGCAGCACTGGAGCCTCAAGTGAGCAAGCGTACTTTCCAGCCGAACAACCGTCGCCGCCACAAGAAGCACGGCTTCCGGCTGCGCATGCGCACACGCGCCGGCCGCGCGATCCTGTCCAGCCGGCGCGGCAAGGGCCGCACTCGCATCGCGGTCTGATCCACCGCTCACTGTGCTGCCGTCCGGAAACCGGATGCGGCGGCGGGACGACTTCACGTTGGCCGTCCGGCGCGGTCGCCGCGCCGGACGGCCAAATGTCGTGGTTCACCTGCTTCACCCGGACGAGGTGCCCGACAGGGTCGGCGGCGGGACGGCCCCGCCGCTGGTCGGGTTCATCGTGGCGCGCACCGTGGGGAACGCGGTCGTCCGCAACACCGCGCGACGCCGCCTCCGCCATCTGATGCGCCCGCACCTGGACCGGCTCCCAGCGGGTAGCCTGCTCGTAGTGCGCGCCAACCCCTCGGCGGGGACGGCGCGTCCTGACGAACTGGCCGCGGATCTGGAGTCGGCGCTCGACCGGCTGCTGCGGCCCGCGTCCAAGGGGCGGAGATGAGGAGTCGGCAGGGGATGGCCTTCCCCCCGCATCACCCGGTGGGGCCCCCGGGCCCCGTCGCGACGCTGCTGATCCTTCTCGTCCGCGCCTACCGCCGCTTCTTGAGTCCCCTGCTCGGGCAGCAGTGCCGTTTCCAGCCCAGCTGCAGCGCGTACGGCCTGGAGTCCCTCCAGGTGCACGGGGCGCTGCGCGGCACATGGCTGACGGCCCGCCGGATCGCGCGGTGCCACCCCTTCCACCCCGGGGGTTACGACCCGGTGCCGCCGAAGAAGCCGTCCGACACGCGCTTCTCCGGGGGGCCTGGGGGGACGTCCCGGACGTCCGCCCAGGAGCGATCCGCGGCGGCTTCCCCGAACTCCGGCCGCGAGGAGAGCGGCCCCGCCCTAGCAGAGCCCAAGGAGCTGCCCGGTGCTTGACTGGTTGTACGAGATCGTCGCTCAGCTCATCGTGTGGATTCACACGGGGCTGAGCACCGTCGTCCCCAAGGACAGTGGATGGGCCTGGGGCGGCTCGATCATCCTGCTCACCGTCCTGCTGCGCGTGATCCTCGTTCCCCTGTTCGTGAAGCAGATCCACGCTTCGCGGAAGATGCAGGAACTGAACCCCAAGGTTCAGGCGCTTCGCAAGAAATACAAGAACGACAAGCAGCGCCTCAACCAGGAGGTCATGAAGCTCTACCAGGAGAACGGCGCCAACCCGCTCTCGGGCTGCCTCCCCCTCCTGGTGCAGATGCCGATCTTCATCGGCCTCTTCCAGACGCTGAAGAAGGTCTCGGACGCCAAGCCCGGCGAGAGCGTCTTCGCGATGTCGGCCGACCTGGTGGCGAGCGCTCAGCACGCCAGCATCTTCGGCGCCCACATCCCGGACACCTTCCTCAACGCCTGGGGCTCGGACCCCAAGAGCTGGACCGCCATCGTCGTCACCGGCATCGCCGTGGTGATCAGCTCCTGCACGACGTTCTTCACCGTCCGGGCGAGCATGAAGCGCCAGCCCGTCACCGACGACGCCAACCCGATGATGCAGGCGCAGAAGATGATGGTCTTCCTCGCGCCGCTGTTCGGCCTCTTCGGGCTCGGGTTCCCGCTCGGTGTCCTCATGTACTGGGTCACGTCCAACAGCTGGACGCTGGCGCAGCAGCACTACATCTACAAGAAGTACCCGCCGCCCGGTAAGGACGGCGAGCCCGCGACGACCCCGACCACCGGCAAGTCCGGCCCCGCCAAGTCGGGCACGAAGGCCGGTGCCAAGAGCGGTGCGAAGGCCGCCGGCTCGAAGAACGGCCAGTCGTCGTCCGGCATGAAGGCCAAGCTCAGGAAGGAGCCGGAGCCGGAACCCGAGGTGGACGACAAGCCGAAGGTCGTCCGCAACCAGCCGACCCGCAAGCCGCGCAGCAAGCGCAGCGGTACCCAGAAGCGCTAGTTTGATCCCCGAGCACGTGCCGGAGAAGGAGACCCCGTTGAGCCAGACCGACACCACTGAGGTCGACGTCCAGGCGCTCGAGCAGGAAGGCGAGATCGCCGCCGACTACATCGAGGGCCTGCTGGACATCGGTGACTACGACGGCGACATCGACATGGACGTCGAAGGCGAGCGCGCGATCGTCGCCGTCGTCGGCGGCTCCCTGGACGAGCTGGTCGGAAAGCGCGGCGAGGTCCTGGAGGCGCTGCAGGAACTGACCCGCCTGGCCGTCCACCGGCAGACGGGCAACCGCACCCGGCTCATGCTCGACATCGGCGGCTACCGCGAACGCCGCCGCGCCGAACTGACCAAGCTCGGCACCGATGTCGCGGACGAGGTCAAGCAGGCGGGCGAGCCGAAGCCGCTCGCCCCGATGACGCCTTTCGAGCGCAAGATCGTCCACGACGCGGTCGCCGCCGCGGGCCTGCGCAGCGAATCCGAAGGCGAGGAGCCCGACCGCTACGTCGTCGTCTACCCCGCCTGAAGACATGCCCCGGACGTCCTGACCGCCGGACGACCACCCCAGCCGATTCGCCCACTCAAAGCTTCCCGCGGCGGACGGCCGCAAGTTCGAGTGCTCTCACTCACCTGAACGGCCCCGGTGCTCCACCGCACCGGGGCCGTTCGCGCATCTAGCCCGCCCTCGCAGGGCACCGCTCTTGGTCAAGCCACCGCGAAGACTGCTCGCCGTTGCCAGGGCCTATTCGATGATCTCCCTGCGGTTAGCGGTCACCCTGCGACCGTGATGAACGCTCCTCCCGACGTCCAGGCCGAGAAAGACGGCTCCGGCCCTGAACCCGACCTCGTCCAGGCACTGCATCAGAGAAGTTCAGGTCGGAAAGACCTGCCACCCCCACAGAGGACCTCGCGCCCTGGTCGGCGCGAGGTCCTCGGCTGCCCGGTGTGCACCACCGCCCGAAGCACACCGAGCGGGCCCGGGCCCTACGAATCAACGGGTCGTTCGACGCCACCTGCGCCTCTGCGGGACGGGCCGCGTGGTCGAATCGATGACGGACGGCCTGTTCTCCTGGGCCGGATCCTGCGCGTGCGCCGGATCCTGGGAGAACGCCGGGTCCTGGGCGGCGTGCCCGCGCGGGGCTCGCTCGTCCGCCGGATGTTCGATCACACGTTCGACTCGTTCCCCAGGGCGGCCGACGGGCGCGGGATCTTCGATGATGTGCTCTTCGCGGACCACTGTGCCCGGCTCGTCCCCGTAGGCGGGGTCCGCACCGACCACCCGGCCGGCACGGCGGCGCGGCCGCGTGTACTTCACGGTGAAGAACATGCTGATCAGCCCCACCAGGATGAGGATCCAGCCGACCAGGTGAATGTCAATGCCGCTGAGATCGACGCGGAGGGCGAACGCGAGGATCGCGCCCAGGGCGATGAATGCGAGACTGACTCCGATACCCATGTGTCGGGGCTCCCTTCCGGGGACATCGGACGACAAAGCGGGCCTATACCCGACCAGCCCGAGTTATGCAGCGGGTCATGTGGTTCTCGCCATAACGCAAGGGTCGTCCAACCCCCAAGTCCGAACGCTGCGCAGCAACGTCGCACCGCGGCGTCTGCCTCAGAACGGGGCGCGAACACAGGCCGTGCTGGCATGTTGCGCGGGTGCATTGCGCTGGGGCGACGGATTAGACAGACCATTTCTCCCAACCCCCTCTGTCGGGCTTCCGCATGTCATTCACGGACTATGCGCCGAGCACACCGCGCCAGGGGTTCGAGCCAGGCAGCCAGCGCTGGACGCCCCGCTAGGCGAGGGGAACTGTGCACGCAGACGCCAGGACGAGGCATCTGCGGGGGATGGCTCTGCCAGGCCCTGGGCGAAGGTATCGGGGGCCAGGGTCCACAGCACGTTGCGCGGATGGGTTGGCGCGAGCATCGTGCGATGGTGCTGTGTTGAGGTGGCCCGGGGGGCGCTTGCCAGGGCGTGTCAATCCCCTCAAAGCGTGGAGACGGTGTTATGCCACTTCGGCCCTGAGCTGGGCGGTTGACGTCCTCCGCGCTTCTGCCATCTGACGCTCGAATGTGATCGGGGCGAGCCCGTCGTTGGCGCTG
>NZ_SMKT01000020.1 GCF_004348735.1 Actinomadura sp. KC06 | reverse complement strand
GAGTCTTACCGCGTAGGCGGCCAGGCGGGTTGTGAGGCGGCGGGCGTTGGTGTCGTGCCAGTCCGCACGGCGGGCCGGCAAGGCGTAGCAGGGGGTGCCGTCGCTGATCAGGTCCTCGATGCCCGGCAGGCCGAGCGACTCGGAGGCGAAGTCGTACAGGGGGACGAGGCGCGGGACGATGATGCCGTAATCGAGGGCGCGCGGGAGCCGGCCCTCGGCGGCGACCAGGTCTTCGACTCGCAGGCCGCGCAGCGGGTAGAGCTCGGGGAACGCGCGGCGGAGGTCGAGGAAGAACCCGACCGTCCTGCCGCGGGGGTCGCCGAGGATGTGGCCGAGGGGCGCGAAGGGGCCTAGGGCGAGGCGGGGGCGCGCGACCAGCGCGTGCGCGTAGAGGACGCGGACGAGCGCGACGTTCATCATGAAGCGCTCGGCGGGGAGTTCTGGCAGCGCGAGCGTGGCGTTCCGCAGGTAGCCGGTGACGACGCTGGCGTTGTGGGCGCGGTACCAGGCGGCGGGCGACGGCCTGGCGAGGAACTCGCTCCACAGTTGGACGCTGCGCGCGGAGGGCTCGCCGGAGTGGCCGTCGGCCAGCAGCAAGGCCTCGGTCTTGTCGCGCAGGAGACCGTCGTTGACGGCGCGCCACCACGGGCTGCCCGGCGGGTTGGCGGTGGGCGGGTTCAGCACGCCGCGGGCGATCTCCCAGCGGAGGAAGCTCAGTTCGGCGCGGCCGTAGGGGAACCGGTTCCCGGTGTAGAAGCCGGCGGCGAGCCGGAGCCGTGCCGCCGCGCCGTCCGCGATCCGCCGGACCCGCGTGGCGGCCGCGTTCGCCGCGTCGATCATGCCTGGCCTCCCGGAGCCCTTTCCGCCCTGCCTTCACCCGCGGACGCGTCCCGGCCGCGGGTGAAGCCTCTAAGATGAAAGCCGGGGGTGGTGGACGTGGGCAAGCACAACAAGCCGGCGACGCGGGCCTGCCCCGGCTGCAACGGGACGGGCACGAGCACCGCCAGCGGCGAGAAGTGCAACGTCTGCCGCGGTACGGGACGTATCTGACATCGCACGCCGCCGGGTGCTCAGCGTATGCGAAGGCCGAGGTCGCTCAGGCCGGATACCGCGCGGAGTGTGCCGGGACGCAGGCGGGCCATGGCTTCGGACGTGGCGTCGTCCGCCGGCAGGTAGGCGACGAGGACCTGGTCGTCGCTGACCGGCAGGTCGAGGGTCTCGTACGCCAGCCGCAGCTCGCCCACGTCGGGGTGGACGAACCGTTCGACGCCGGAGCGGCGCGGCAGCCGCGGTGGGGCCTTGGTGCGCTCGGTGAACGGCGCGCCGGCGGTGACGGTCAGCTCGTCGGCGAGCCCGGCGAGATGCCGGTTGCCTGCGGGGAAGGCGGCTCGCAGGCCGGCCACGCGTTCGTCGGCTATGCGGTCCCAATCGGGGTAGACGGATTTGGCCCGCGGGTGGGTGAAGACGTAGCGGACGAGGTTCGGCGGGTCCCCGTCGAGGAGACCGACCGGGCCGGCGAGGTGTTCGTAGCCGCCCGTCCGGGCGAGGACGTCGCCGAGCATGTTGACGACGATGGCGGGGGTCGGATCGAGGCCTTCGAGCAGCATCCGGACGGTCGGGCGCACGGAGTCGGCGGGCGGCCTCGGGCAGCATTCCCCGTCGTCGGACTTGGACAGGATGCGCAGATGGACGCGTTCGTCCGGGGCCATCCGGAGGGCGTCGGCGAGCGCGCCGAGGACCGCGGGCGACGGATGGCGGTCGCGGCCCTGCTCGAGCCGCGCCAGGTATTCGACGCTGAGCCCGGCGAGTGTCGCGAGCTCGGAGCGGCGCAGGCCCGGCGTCCGGCGGCGTCCCCCTTCGGGCAGCCCGACCTGCGCGGGCGTGACGGCCTCGCGGCACGCGCGCAGGAAACCGCCTAGCTGGTTGTCGCTCACATTCGCAACGTACCAAGCGCCCCGCACCCGGATCGTGGCCCTGTCAGTGCCTGTCTAACCGCGGTCTCCCTCGTGGACGCTCTCCCGGCCAGCGTGGAAGCACCGACCACGAAGGAGCACACGAATGGCACTCAAACTCGTCGTCATCGTCGCCAGCGTCAGGGAAGGCCGGTACGGACCCCACTTCGCGAACTGGTTCGCAGAGCGCGCGCGGGGGCACGGGTCGTTCGACGTGGACGTCATCGATCTCGCCGACGTGGACTTGCCGGCGGCCCTCCCGGCGGGTCCGGAGCAGTTCGAGGCGGGCGATGGCCGTACCCCCGCTATGGCGGACCTCACCCGGAGGCTGGGCGGCGCGGACGCGTTCGTCGTCGTGACGCCCGAGTACAACCACAGCTATCCGGCGTCCATCAAGCACCTCATCGACTGGCACCAGTCCGAGTGGCACGCCAAGCCCGTCGGGTTCGTCTCCTACGGCGGGAGGGGCGGCGGGCTGCGCGCGGTCGAGCACCTCCGGCAGGTGTTCACCGAGACGCACTCCGTGCTGGTCCGCGACCAGATCAGCTTCGACCAGCACTGGGAGCGCCTCGGCGCGGACGGGAGCCTCCTCGACGCGGACGGCCCCGACGCCGCCGCGAAGACGCTCCTGGACCAGCTGGACTGGTGGGCGTCCGTCCTTCATGACGCGCGCTGCGACATGCCGTACACGGCGGCCTAGAGTCCGGGCCGGGCGCCGAACGCGTCCGGCGGGCGGCACGCGGGTGAAGATCGTGAAGCGGGGGGACGGGGACGCCTCCGAGATGGTTGAATCTCGTCCCATGTGGCACTCGTCACAACGATCTTCCCCGTGGCGGCAGCGGTATCAATCGGGTGTTCCCGACGAATTGAACATTCCGGACATTCCCGTTACGCGGCTTCTCGACGATGCCGCGGAGCGGTATCCGCGGCGGCCCGCGCTCATCTTCTCCGGCCGCCGGATCACCTACCGGGAACTGCGCGCGGCCGTGGACCGGTTCGCCGACGGCCTTCACCGGCTCGGCGTCCAGCCCGGCGACCGGGTGGCGCTGATCCTGCCGAACTGCCCGCAGCAGGTCATCGCGTTCTACGGGGTGCTGCGCCGCGGCGCGATCGCGGTGCAGCACAATCCGCTGTACACCGAGGAGGAGATGCTCCACCAGCTCGCGGACTCCGGCGCCCGCGCCGCCGTCGTGCTGGATCGTTCCTACGCGACGGTGCGCGCGGTCCGCGCCGAGCTCAAGCTCGAGCACATCATCGTGACGTCGCTGGCCGACTTCCTGCCAGCGGCCCAGCGGATCGGGCTGCGGCTGCCGCTGGCGAAGGCGCGGCGGCAGCGGGCGGCCATCACCGCGGACGTGCCGGACGATCCCGGCGTCGTCCCCTTCAGGGAAATGCAGCGGAAGCCGCGGGGAATCGTGCGGCAATTGGAGATCGAGCCGTCACGGCAACTCGCGGCCATTCAGTACACGGGCGGGACAGAAGGGCGCCCCAAGGGCGCGATGCTCACGCACCGGAATCTCGTCGCCAACGCCTGCCAGCAGCACGCGTGGGACCGTGAGAGCCGTCCGGGCGAGGACGTGACGCTGGCGGTCCTGCCGCAGTTCCACTCGTTCGGGTTGATGAGCTGCCTCGTCGCGCCGGTGATGTCGGCCGGGGCCGTGGTGCTGCTCCCGCGTTTCGACGCCGACCGCGTGCTCGGCGCGATCCGCAAGTACCGTCCGACCATCTTCCCCGGGGTGCCGACGCTGTACGAGCAATTGCTCGACAGCCCGCGGTTCCTGCCGTCCGATCTGAATTCGCTGCGCGTCTTCATCTCCGGGGCGATGGGCCTCACGCAGAGCACCATCGACCGGCTCGAACGGGTAGGCGCCAAAGGGCTGATCAACTGCTATGGGCTGACGGAGGCGTCCCCGGCCGTCAGCGCCAACCCGCTGGGCGGCGGGGCGCGGAACCTGAGCGTCGGACTGCCGCTCCCCTTGACCGAAGCCGTCATCGTCGACCAGGACGAGCCGACGAGGGTCCTGCCGCCGGGCGAGCCTGGCGAACTGGTCGTCCGCGGGCCGCAGGTGTTCGCCGGGTACTGGAACGCGCCGCTCGCCACCGCGCAGGCCCTGTCGAAGGGGTGGCTCCGCACGGGCGACATCGCGGTGATGGACGAGGACGGCTTCTTCACGATCCTGGAACGCCAGCGCGACATGATCAAGGTCAGCGGTTTCAGCGTCTTCCCGACGGAGGTGGAGAGGATTCTGCGCCGCCATCCGGCGGTGCACGATTGCGCGGTGGTGGGCGTGCCGGACGCACGGCGCGGGGAACGCATCATCGCGCACGTGGTGGAGCACCCCGCCTACCTTTTTTCGGCGGACGAACTGCGGCGGCACTGCGAACGCTACCTTTCGCACTACAAAGTGCCCGCGGAATTCCGTCCGCGGACGGAACTGCCGCGCAACGTCCTGGGAAAGGTCGTCCGGCGGCGGCTCCGCGACGAGATCGTCAACTCCCCCGCCTAGCGCCCCCCGATCGCCCGGACGGGCGCTGAACCAGTGGCCAACTCATGCGCGTGGGCGAGAACGTCCCGTGCCGGGTGGTTGACTGTGCGAGTGCACACCGAGACCGTCCAGCCGGGGTTGTTCGACCGGCTCGTTGAGATCGGGCGTGACTCGGCGGCCGTCGTCACGTCTGCGCCTTCCATAGAGGCGGAGCCCGAAACGCTGTACGACCGGCACGGTGTGCTGGTGGTGCGCGTCGGTGACCTGGCGGTGAAGGCGCACCAGGCCGACCGTGAACATGGGGCGCCGTTCCTCGAACGGATACGGCTGGCGGCGACCGTTCCGGATGTTCTGGTCGCTCCGCTGGGCCCGCCGCTCGACGTTGACGGACGGACGGTCACGGTCTACCCCTACGGCGAGCCAGTGGATCCGCAGCAGAACCTGCCCTGGGAGGAGGGTGCGCGCCTTCTGGCGGCCCTCCATTCCACGACGGTTCTTGCAGAGGCGCCGTCTTGGGGGCGTCCCGCACGCGTGGCGCGCCGGGTCTCGGAACTGGGGCACGGCCCTGCCCAGGACGAAGTACGGCGTGCGTTCGCCACCCTTCCCGCCTGGATACGCGGCGACGGCGACGGGACTCCTGAAACGCCTGGAACGGCGGAGTGCCTCATCCACGGGGACTGGCACCTGGGCCAGATGGTCCGCACACAGGACCGACGGTGGCGGCTCATCGATATCGAAGACCTCGGCAGAGGCGACCCCGCCTGGGACCTCGCGCGTCCGGCCGCGCTCTATTCGGCGGGAGTCCTGGACCCCGCCGAGTGGGGTCGCTTCCTGGGCGCGTACCAGGAGGCGGGCGGCCCGGCCGTACCGGCGGAGGGCGACCCCTGGACGGCCCTGGACGTGCCCGCGCGAAGTCTTGCGATCCAGATCGCCGCCACGTGCGTCATATCCGCGGAAAGGGAGGACCGGCCGCTCGACGGGCCGGAGCAGGCGATGGTCGACGCCTGCGGAAGAATATCGGCGGCGGGGGACGCGGCATGACGTGGCGCGAAACCTGCCCTACATTTAGCCTCTACCTGGGGATCCATACTGGAAGGAAGACAAGGCGATGCACTGCCCTAAGTGTCGTGGCGTGATGCGGACCTACACCCGCAGCGGAGTCCACATCGAGCAATGTGACAGCTGTCGGGGCATCTTCCTCGACTACGGCGAACTCGAGGCCCTGGCGCAGATGGAGTCGCAGTACCGGGGGGCGGCGCCTCCGCCCGCCGCGGCGCCCGGCTGGGGAGCCCCTGCGGCGTCGGTGCACCACCATCACCATGGCCCGCGCCACCACCGCCCCCACGGCGGGAGCGTCTTTCACATGCTCTTCACCACCTGAGCGGCTCCGCGCGAGCCGATCAGGCGGAGGTTTGGCACGGCCCGCCACCTAGGGACGCCTAGGGGCGGGCCGCGCATTTACAGCCGCTCTACAGCGGAGCGCGTCTACAGGCGCGGGTCGACGGGCTCGGACTCCAAGGCCAGGACGGCGAAAACCGCCTGGTGGACGCGCCACAGCGGTTCGCCCCCGGTGAGCCTGTCGAGCGCCTCGACGCCCAGTGCGTGCTCCCGCATCGCGAGTGAGCGCTTGCGGCCGAGCGACCTGCCGCGCAGCCGGTCGAGGTTCTCCGGCTCGCTGTAGTCGGGGCCGTAGATGATGCGCAGATATTCGGGGCCCCGGCATTTGACGCCAGGCTGGATCCGCCTGTCCTCCGGGAACGGCCCCAGCGGCTTGACGACCATGCCCTCGCCGCCCGCGGCGGTGAGCTTCTCCCACCATTCGGTGACGGCGGCCTCCGATTCCGGCGAGTTCAGGTCGACGGTCACCGAATCCGTCCGCTGGACGAAACCGCTCGGGTCATACTCTGCGAGCCGTCCGGCCATGGACATGTGCCATTCGTGGTCGCGTGCGACGGCCCAGGAGCGGCCCTCCCCGGCGAGGATCTGGAACGGCGCGAGACGCAGTCCGGTGAGGCCGTCGACCGTCCAGCAGTAGCGCGCGTAGGCGTCGCGGAAGCGGGACGCGTTGACGGCACGCCGGTCGAGGCGTTCCTTAAGGCCACCGACGTCGAGACCACGTCCCTCTGCGCGCGCGAGAAGTTCGGACGCCATCGGCAAGGCCGCGCGTGCGGCCGCACCCGTCGTGGCGTACTGCGTGCGGATGAGGTCCATGGCTTTGGCCGACCACGGCAGCAGTTCGCTGTCGATGACGAGCCATCCCGTGTCGAGTTCGTCCCAGAGCCCTGCGGCGCCTATGGCGGAACGGAGCAGGTCCAGTACCTCGGCCGTGCGCGAGGGGTCGCGGAAGAAGGAACGTCCGGTGCGGGTGTAGACGGCACCGGTCGTTCCGTCGTTCACGCCGAAGCGGTCTGCGGCGATCGACGCGTCGCGGCAGACGACGACGATGGCCCGCGAGCCCATGTGCTTCTCTTCGCACACCACGCGGTCGATTCCCTTGTCCCGGTACGCGGCGAGTGCCTCGGCGGGATGTTCCAGGTATCCGGGCAGCGGCGACGTCTCTGCCGGAGCCATGGTGGGCGGCAGGTAGACGAGCCAGCGCGGGTCCACCGCGAACCGGCTCATCACCTCCAGCGCGGCCAGCCCGTTCTCCTCGCGGACGGCGACGCGGCCCATCAGGCGGGTCTCGACGCCCTGCGCGCCGAGCACGTCCTCGATCTTCAGGACCTCGTCCTCCCGGTGGCCGCCCGCGCCCGCACCGGTGCCGGTCGGCGCGTCCAGGGGGCGTGCGGGCTCGTACCAGACCTGCCGGGCCGGAACGGAGACCAGCTCACGCTCGGGATAGCGCAGCGCGGTCAGTTTCCCGCCGAACACCGCGCCGGTGTCGAGGCAGATCGTGTTGTTGACCCATTCCGCTTCGGGGACGGGCGTGTGCCCGTACACGACCGTGGCCTTCCCCCGGTAGTCGCGCGCCCACGGGTACCGCACGGGCAGGCCGTACTCGTCGGTCTCGCCCGTGGTGTCGCCGTAGAGCGCGAACGACCGGACACGGCCGGACGCACGCCCGTGGTACTCCTCTTTCAGCCCGGCGTGGGCCACGACCAGGCGACCGCCGTCCAGGACGTAGTGGGCGATGAGGCCGTCCATGAAACGCAGTGCTTCGTCGCGGAATTCGTCCGGTACCGCGGAGAGCTGTTCCAGGGACTCGGCGAGCCCGTGCGCTACGCGTACCTTGCGTCCGCGTAGCGCGCGGACGAGTTTCGCCTCGTGGTTGCCCGAGACGCAGAGCGCGTCACCGGCGGCCACCATGCCCATCACCAGGCGCAGCACGCCCGGCGAATCCGGTCCGCGGTCGACGAGGTCGCCGACGAAGACGGCCGTGCGCCCGCCGGGATGGTTCGCGCCGGCGGCGAGCCCTTGCGCGTCGCGCTCGATTTCGTAGCCGAGGACGGTGAGAAGGTCCTCCAGTTCGGCGCGGCAGCCGTGCACGTCGCCGACGATGTCGAACGGCCCGGTCAGCTCCCGCCTGTCGTTCCACGCCCTCTCGTACGCGACGGTCGCGGCGTCGATCTCCTCGACGCCGCCCAGCACGTGGACGCGGCGGAACTCGCGCGCCAGCGACCGCATCCCGCGCCTCAGCTCGCGCCGCTGGCGCGGGATCACATGCGGAGGCAGGTTCCGGTCCGGGCGGGCGGCGTTGCGCTCGGCAGCGACGCTCTCAGGGACGTCCAGCACGATCGCGACGGACATCACGTCGTGGTCCTTGGCGATCTTCAGCAGCGACTGCCGCGCCGCGCTCTGCACGTTGGTGGCGTCCACCACGGTCAGCAGGCCGCGCCGCAGCCGCTTGGCGACGATGTAGTGCAGCAGGTCGAACGCGTCGCCGGTCGCGGACTGGTCGTTCTCGTCGTCCGACACGACGCCGCGGCAGTGGTCGGACGAGATCACCTGCGTCGGCTTGAAGTGCTTGCGCGCGAAGTACGACTTCCCCGAACCGGTCACGCCGACCAGCACGACGAGGCCCATCTCCGGGACCTTGATCTCGGTCATCGGGTGAACACCCCCATCTGCGTAGGCGCGCCGACCTCGGGATCGTCGTCGCCCACGGGAACGTGCCGGACGCGGTAGCCGTGGACGGCGGCGACCCTGCCGGCCCACTCACGGAACTCGGCGCGCGTCCATTCGAAGCGGTGGTCGGGGTGGCGCATCGCTCCCGGTGCCAGGCCCTCGTAGCGGACGTTGTGCTCGGAGTTCGGCGTCGTCACCACCACGACGCGCGGCTTGGCGTGCCCGAACACGACCCGTTCCACGGCGCCGAGACGCGGCGGGTCGATGTGCTCGATGACCTCCATGAGCACGGCCGCCTCGTAATCGCGGAATCGCTCGTCGGCGTAGGTGAGCGCGCCCTGGAAGACGTCCTTGACGCGGTCGTTCGCGCGGCGGGGCTGGTCCCAGCGGAGCCGCCGCCAGGCGTGGCTGAGAGCGCGGTGCGACACGTCCGTCCCGGAGATCTCGCTGAAGAAATCGTCCTTGGCTAGGTGCGAGAGCAGTTTCCCGGAGCCGCAGCCAAGGTCGATGACGCGCCTGGCGTTTTCGTCGCGCAGTGCTTGCACGACCGACTGGAGACGGCGTTCCGCAAGGGAAACGGGCTGTTCCTTCGAGGGCGGCTGGTCTTCGCCGTCCTCGGCGGTGGGCGGCTCCTCCTCCACCTGCGCCGGGTCGAGCGCCTCCTCGGTCGCGTCCTCGGCGTCGGCGAGACGGCCCAGCGCCGTCCGGACGAGACCGCGCCGGTTGGCCAGATACCGGCGGGTGATGGTCCCCCGGTCGGGGTGCGTGGCCAGCCAGCCCTCCCCGGCGCGGATGAGCTTGTCCACCTCGTCCGGCGCCATCCAGTAGTGCTTGGCGTCGTCCAGTACGGGCAGCAGCACGTAGAGCTGGTTGAGGGCGTCGGCGAGCCGCAGCGTCCCGGTCAGCGTGAGCGTCACGTACCGGGAGTCGCCCCATTCACCGAATTCCGGGTCGAGCGGGACGGGGACGGCCGACACGTCCCAGCCCAGTGGCGCGAAGAAGCGCTCCGCCTGCCCAGGGCCACCGCGGCACGGGAGCGCCGGCAGGACGACCTCAAGCGGAATCGGCGTCTCCGCCAGTCCGGGACGCAGGTCGCAGCGTCCTCGCATGGCGGTGCGGAACACGTTCGCCATCGCTGACGCCAGCAGGGACGAAGCCGCGTACGGGCGGTCGTTGACGTACTGACCCAGGGAGAAGTCCGGTGTGCCTCTGCCACGCGTGCGCACGAGCTTGACCGGGTCGACGTCCAGCAGCAGCGCCGCCGTGCAGCGGGCCTCGTCCGCGTCGGGGTAGAAGACGTGCGCCGTGCCGAAGGACTGCTCGAACGCCTGCACCCTTCCGGGATGCTTGTGCAGGAGGAATCCCAGGTCGGTCGCCTGGCTCAGGGTCGTCGTGATCGTCAGAAGCACGAGGACAAGTCTGGCGGACCAGCCCGAACGCACCACATTCATTTTTCCGGCCGGACGGCGGGAAAAGGATTTGCGGTCACGATTCCGGAGCCGCGAGAATCCGGAGCGTTATGAGCAGACATCCGCGCCGGGAGACGGCGCAGGAGACCGTGAGGATCCTCGAACGCGGCGACTACGTCGCGCCGTCCGGACGCACGGTCTCGATCGGCGACGGCCTGGCCCGCGCGGTCCAAGCCACCGTTCTGTACCGTCCGGACGAACTGGACGAGCTGCTGCGGCACCTGCCCGCCACAGAACCCGGCACTGAGACGCGCATCGAAGTCACTGACGAGACCACCCTCGCCGCCGCCAGCCGTCTGTGCGGCCCAGGAACCGTCCCGTTCGCGCTGAACTTCGCCTCTGCCAAGAACCCTGGCGGAGGGTTCCTGAACGGAGCGCACGCCCAGGAAGAGGGCCTGGCCCGCTCGTCCGGCCTGTACGCGTCGCTGCGTTCAGCCAGGGAGTTCTACGACTTCCACCGTGCGCAGGGCGACCTGCTCTACAGCGACCACATGATCTACTCACCGGACGTGCCGGTGTTCCGGAACGACGCGGGAACGCTGCTGGACGAGCCGTACGAAGTCGCGTTCCTGACGTCCCCGGCCCCTAACCGAGGCGCCATCCACGACGCCGCCAAGGCGGACCGGATCCGCGACGCGCTCCATCTGCGGGCCCGCAAACTCCTCGCCGTGGCACTGACCAACGGGCACCGGCGCCTGGTCCTCGGCGCCTGGGGATGCGGTGTCTTCCGCAACGATCCGCAAGAGGTCGCCGAGGTCTTCGCCGAGCTGCTGCGTCCGGGCCAAGAGTTCGCCGACCGTTTCGAGCACGTCGTCTTCGCGGTCTGGGACACCGCCAAGGGCGCCCCCAGGCACGCCGCCTTCCAGAACGTCTTCGCCTAAGCGCCGCCCGCGGTTCAGGCGGGCTCCGGCGCATCGACGTAGGACGCGATGCCCCGGATCAGGATGTCGAGGCCGAACTCGAAGCGCGCCTCGCCGCTCTCGCTGGTCAGCGCGTCCGCCATTGCGGCGACGTTCGGGTAGCGGTCGGCGGGCAGCGCCTTGAAGAACTCGCGGATCTCGCCCAGGTAGCCGTGGAGCTTCTCCATCGCCTCCGCGCCGCCGCTGAGCTTGGCCGCGTACATCGTGCCCTCGATGGCGTCGGCGTCCACGAACATGCCGAGGGTGTCGACCGCGAGCGCGGCGATCCTCGGGGGGACGCCACCCGCCCGCATGAGGGCGAGCTGCGCCTCGGCGATCGCGAGCAGGTTGGGGCCGGTGGGGATCAGCCCCATCGACACCTGCGCGATGTCGCGGTGCGAGGTGAACACGCGGCGGATCTCCACGGCCAGGTCCTTGAGCTGCTCCTGCCACCGCGCGGGGTCGGGCACGGGCAGCCTGACCTCGCCGGCGACGCGGTCGAGCATCAGCTCGCGGAGTTCCTCCCTGCCCGAGACGTGGGCGTAGAGGGAGGCCGCGCCGGTGCCCAGCTCCTGCGCGACGCGGCGCATGGTCGCCGCCTCCAGGCCCTCGGCGTCCAGGACGCGGATCGCGGCGTCGACGATCGCGTCCTGGGTGAGCGGCTGCCGGACGGGGGCCGCCTTGCGGGGCTTGCGTCCGGGCGGTGTCGGCATGTCCGGGCGTCCGTCGGCCACGGCGGGACCTCTCAACTCGCGATACATCTTGACTTTGGCGAAACGCGATATATCTTCTCTAAGCAAGAGAAGATATCCGGCACCGCCACGAACAGCGTATTTGACGCGAACGCTGTTCCTAGCTTAGAACAGCGTTCGTAACCAACGAACACTGTTCCCTGGAGAAGTCATGGCCGAGACGCTGTCACCCACCACGAAACACGCGGCGGAGGCCGCGTACCGCTGGCGCTGGATCGCCCTCTTCGTGATCCTCGCCGGCGAGACCATGGACATGCTGGACGCGCTGATCACCAACATCGCGGCCCCCACGATCCGCGCCGAGCTCGGCGGCTCGGCCGCCACCGTCCAGTGGCTCGCCGCCGGCTACACCCTGGCGATGGCGATCGGGCTCATCACGGGCGGACGCCTCGGCGACCTGTACGGGCGCAGGCGGATGTTCCTCATCGGCGCCGCCGGGTTCACGGTCGCCTCGCTGCTCTGCGGCATCGCCGTGTCGCCCGGGATGCTCGTCGGCGCCCGCGTCACGCAGGGCCTGTTCGGCGCGCTGATGCTGCCGCAGGGCATCGGGCTGATCAAGCAGATGTTCGCGCCGAAGGAGATGGCCGTCGCGTTCAGCCTGTTCGGGCCGGTCATGGGCCTGTCGTCGGTCGGCGGCCCGGTGCTGGCCGGATGGCTGATCGACGCCGACCTGTTCGGCACCGGCTGGCGGATGATCTTCCTGATCAACCTGCCGTTCGGCGCCGCCGCCGTCCTGGCCGGGCTGAGGTTCCTGCCCGCCGGGCGCTCCGAGCACGCGACCCGGCTCGACCTGGCGGGCGCGGCGCTCGCGTCCCTCGCCGCCGGGCTGCTGATCTACCCGCTCGTCCAGGGCCGCGAGCACGACTGGCCCGCATGGACGTTCCTGATGATGGCCGCCTCGCTCGCCGTCTGGGGCGTGTTCGCCTGGTACGAGTCCCGCAAGCAGCGCTCGGGCGGCGACCCGCTGATCGTCCCGAGCCTGTTCCGCAAGCGCGGCTTCACCGGCGGCCTGATCGTCGGCCTGGTGTTCTTCTCCGGCGTGGCGGGCCTCGGCCTGGTGCTGTCCCTGTTCTTCCAGATGGGGCTCGGCTTCTCGCCGCTCAAGGCCGGGCTCTCGCAGATCCCGTGGTCGGCCGGCATCGTCCTCGGGTTCGGCCTCGTGCAGGCCGTCCAGCGCTTCGGACGCAGGGTGATCCACGCCGGCGCCCTCATCATGGCCGCCGGCATCGCCGGGTTCCACGGCACGCTGCAGTACGCCGGAACCGACGTCACGCCGTGGCAGCTCGTCCCCGCGCTGACCGTGACCGGGCTCGGCATGGGGCTGCTGATGGGGCCGTTCTTCGACACCGCCCTCGCGGGCGTCGAGCCGGAGGAGACGGGCTCGGCGGGCGGCACGCTCACCGCCGTCCAGCAGCTCGGCGCGGCGCTCGGCGCGGCCGTCCTCGGGACGATCTTCTTCGGCCTGCTGGGCGGGCAGGTGACGAGCGCGGCGGACGGCGGCGCGGGCGGGCTGCGCCAGGACCTCGCCGCCGCGTCCGTCCCCGCAGCCCAACAGGACCGGATCGCGGACGGTCTGCGCGACTGCGGACACGACCGCGCCACCGCCAAGGACGCCGACGCCGTCCCGGCCTCCTGCCACCGGCTCCAGGACGACGTCAGGGCCGCGATCGCCGCCGCCCCGCAGTCGGCGCCCGCCGTCCGGAAGGCGGTCGCGGACGCAGGCGAGCACTCCGCCAGGGCCGGCTTCAGCGACGCCATGAAGATCACGCTGTGGGTCGAGGCCGGGCTCCTCGGCCTCACCTTCCTGGCGGCCTTCCTGCTGCCGATGCACGCCCGTCCAGAGGAGGAACCCGTCTGACCGGGCGCGACCGGACGTGAAAGGCCCGCGGCGGGGCGCTTCCCGCCGCGGGCCTCCGTACGTCTCGGGACTGTCAGAGCTTGGTCATGACCTCCGCGGCCAGCAGCTCCAGGTGCTCCAGGTCCTGCAGGTCGAGGACCTGCAGGTAGACGCGCTCGGCGCCCAGCTCCCCGAACCTGCCGATCTTGTCGACGAGTTCGCCCGGCGTGCCGGTCAGGCCGTTCGTCCGCAGCTCGGGCACCTGGCGTCCGATGGCGTCGGCGCGGCGCCGCACCTCCGCCTCGTCACGGCCGCAGCAGACGACCTGCGCGACCGAGTAGACGAGCGGCTTCGTCCGTCCCGCCTCGGCGCACGCCGCGCGGACCCGGTCGAACGCGGCACCCGTGTCCTCCGGCCGGTTGAACGGGACGTTGTACTCGTCGGCGTAGCGGGCGGCGAGCCGCGGCGTCCGCTTCGCCCCGGTCCCGCCGACGATGACCGGCGGGCCGCCCGCCTGGACGGGCTTGGGCAGCGCGGGCGACTCCGCCAGCGTGTAGTGCTCGCCGCTGAACGAGTAGGTCTCGCCGCCCGGCGTCCCCCACAGCCCGGTCAGGATCTCGAGCTGCTCCTCGAGGCGGGCGAATCGCTCCCCCAGGCTCGGGAACGGGATCCCGTACGCGGTGTGCTCCTCCTCGAACCAGCCCGTCCCGAGACCGAAGTCGACGCGTCCCCCGCTCATCTGGTCGACCTGCGCGACGGAGATCGCCAGCGGGCCGGGGTGCCGGAACGTCGCGGCCGTCACCAGCGTGCCGAGCCTGATCCGGCTGGTCTCCCTGGCCAGCGCGCCCAGGGTGATCCACGAGTCGGTCGGGCCCGGCTCGCCCGTCACGTCCCCCATCTTGACGTAATGGTCGGAGCGGAAGTACGCGTCGAACCCGAGGTCCTCCGCGGCCTTCGCGACGGCCAGTTGTGTCTCGTAGCTCGCCCCCTGCTGGGGCTCGGTGAAGATCCGAAGTCGCATGACCCCATCCTGCAACCCGTGCGACCCCGCCCGTGACACCGGGTCAGCGCCGCTTGGTGATCCGGGTGCGGACGACGGCGCCGTTGTTCGAGCGGTCGAGGTCGGTGGTCGGCGAGACCGCCGTCCATGTCGACCTCAGCACCGTCCCGGCCCGGACGCGATCGCGCGGAACCGCCGTGAGGTGCAGGGTCCTGGACTCGCCGGCCCGGAGGGCGCCCACCGCGCACACGTAGGCGCCGCGGGCGGGCACGCACGCGGTGTTCCGGCCGACGACCTTGATCGGCCCCTCGGACAGGACCATCACATTTCTGGCCGTGGCCGGGCCCTTGTTGCGGACCTTCATCGCGTACGGGATCTTCGCGCCGATCCGCGCCCTCGCCGGGGCGGACTTGGTGATGGCGAGATCGGCGGTGGCGGCGACCCGCACGGCCGGGAACCTCCTGGTGACGCGCGTCCCGGCCCAGGTCACCGTCCCGCTCGGGCTGATCTTCTGACCCGGCTTCGCCCGCTCGGCGACCGTCGCCCTGATCACGCCGCTGACCCTGGCGCCCCGCCGCACTGCGCCCAGGCGGCAGACGATCTTCCACCCGCTGGACGCGCAGTTCTTCTCACCGGACACGAACGCCAGCGACTTCGGCATCGTCATCCGGAACACCGCCTCGCGGGGCCTCGCCCTGCCGGTCAGCAGCTCCACCGTCTTGGATTTCCGGGGCTTGGCCTTGGCGGGCTTCGCCTTGCCCGTCTTCGCCTTGCCGGGCTTCCCGGATTTCGTCTTGCCGGGCTTCGCTTTGACGGTCTTCGGCCGGCTCCTCTCGGTCGCGCGGAACGTCCACTTCCACTCGTAGGTGCGTCCCGGGATCACGTCCGCCTTGGGGCCGGCCGTGCGGAGCACCGCGCCCTTCGGCTTCGGCTTCGCCTTCGGTTTCGCCTGCGTTCTCGGCCTCGGCGGCGGCTTGGGAGAAGCGTCCTGCCGCACCGGGTGCGCGGTCCGCGCCGGGCCGGCGGGCTCCGCCCCGGCCGCCGAGGGAACGACCGCCAGCAGCGGCGCGGCCGTCAGCAGGACGACACCGCGCACCTTCCATGTCCGGATCACAATGAGCCCCCCGTGGCCTGCGGTTCCTTCATATGGACATGTCCGTTGTAGCGACCGCCGGCCGCGCCGCCTAGCGCCGCGTCGGCGTGTCATCACAGACGGTGACCAGTGTTCCACGGACGCGCCGTCACGGAGAGTCATCCGGCTGATTCCGCTGCGCGATCACGGGTGCGCGTTGTTCAATCGGACGGACGGACCGAACCGCGACCCATGGAGTTGGCATGGCTGTCTTCGGCGTCGACTACGCGTGGGGCCGTCCCGGCACGTCCGCGCTGAAGCGCGCCGGGGCGAAGTTCGCGTGCCGCTACCTCTCGCATGACACGACCGGCAAGAACCTGACCCGCGCCGAGGCGGACGAGCTGTCCGAGGCGGGCATCTGGCTCGTGGTCGTCTGGGAGACCACCGCGAAGCGTCCCCTGGACGGACGGGCCGCGGGCGCCGCCGACGCCGTCGACGCCGCCGCGCAGGCCGAGGCGTGCGGCATGCCGGACGACCGCCCGATCTACTTCGCCGCCGACTGGGACGCCTCCCCCGGCCAGCAGGACGAGATCAACGCCTACCTGGACGGCGCCGCGAGCGTCATCGGCCGCGGCCGGGTCGGCCTGTACGCGGGCCATGGGCCGATGAAGCGCGCGTTCGACGCCGAGAAGATCGCCTACGGCTGGCAGACCTACGCCTGGTCGGGCGGCCGGTGGGACGCCCGCGCCCAGCTGCAGCAGTACTCCAACGACCACGAGATCAACGGCGTCGCCGTCGACTACGACCGCGCCGTCCACGGCGACTACGGGCAGTGGCGCGTCGGCGTCTCGCCCGAGGGAGACGACATGCCCGACTACGTGTCCGTCGGCACCGGCGACGGCCAGCAGGAACTTCCCCCGGCACGTGGACGGACGTCAGCTGGGGCAAGGAGTACTCCGACCAGGAGCACCAGCACTGGGACAAGGGCGGCCCGAGCCTGCTGACCGGGTCCGCCCGGTACAGCCTGTCCGTGGCGGCGACCGTCGGCGGCGTGCCCGCGGGCACGCTCATCCAGGCCCGCGCCGTCGAGGTGGAGATCGACGACGTGAGCAGGTTCGAGGCCGGTCCGGTGCAGGACTTCGTGTCCGTCGGCGACACGACCAACCTGGTGTACGGGCTGCCCGCCGACACCGTCGGGGAGGGCCGCCGGGTGCGTTTCCAGCTGATCCAGCACGGCGCCGCAGCGGCCGCCGTGACCCAGGGCAGCGCCAAGGTCTTCTTCTGGAGATGAGCGTCCGGAAAGACCCGGTAACTCAGCGGCCGCGTCCGCCCGGTTCGCCGTAGAGCGTCCGCAGGAACGCGAGCGCGATGCGCCGCTTCTCCCCGGGGTCGGTCCGCAGGTCGGCGAAGTAGGCGTTGAGCTCCGCGAGTTCGTGCGGCGTCTCGTCCGCGTCCGCCGGGTCCTGGCCGCCGAGCGGCTCCATCCCGTCGGCGATGCGGGCGAGGTCGCCCGCCCGCCACCGCAGCGCGTCCTCGATGGCGCCGCGGGTCCGCGCCTGCGGCCAGCGCTCCCCCGCCTCCAGGTTGTAGACCGTCTTGACCGTCACCCCGGCCCGCTCCGCGAGCTGCTCCTGCGTCAGCCCGAGCGACCCGCGCCTGGCCACCGCGTACTTGGCGACCCGCTCCCGGTCCACGTCCCCGGCCATGCCGCCCAGCATGCCGGAAACACCAGGAAACATCCACCGGGCCCCTCCCCAGGCTTCAGACGCGCCAGTTCTCCCGGTAGGCGGGGTGGTCGGCGTACGGCGACGCGAGGAGCCGCAGCGTCGTGCACCCGCCCTCCCGGACGCGCTCGCCGCACGCCTGGCAGACGCCCGTCCCGTTCATCCGCGAATGCAGTTCGAGCAGGCGCCGCTTCACCTGCACCTCCGCCACGACCCGCGCCGGCGAATGGCGCGCCATGTGCAGCGCGACGCCCTCCTTCACGAACGAGACGTCCAGCACGTGGTGCGGGCCGAACCCCGGACGGCTCTGCCACGGGTACTCGTTGATGCTCCGCAGCGAGACCGGCCTCTGCAGATGGTCCATCGGCCGCCGTCCCAGCCGGAGCCGCTCTCCGGAGTGCGTCTCGACCCACTGCCACCGCTCGTCCCCGGACAGGTCGGGCCCGCCGTTCGGACGGGACCGGTAGTCGGCCGCCCATCGCGCGGTGTCCTCGTCCTCGAAGAGCCGGGCCCGCAGGAACTCCACCAGATCACTCACAGCCGCTCCGTTCCGCCGTCGACGCGCCGACACCGATCCTGCCACCGCAAGATCACCCGGCGCGCGCCCGCACCCGCCCGGCGGGCGCGTCAGAAGTCGTCGGCGATGAACGGCGCGAGGGGGACGGCGAGCGCCGCGTCCAGGCGGGCGGCGGCGGACGGCGTGTGCTCGTCCACCACGCCGACGCGGACCAGGGCGGTCACGCGGTTGCCGCCCAGATAGACGGCGGCCAGGTCGGCGGCCGAAAAGGTCAGGTCAGGGGCCTCGGTCGTCCGCTCGCAGGCCGGTGCGGGGCCGGTCTTCAGCCGCCAGCGCCCCTCGTTCGCCGGGATGCGGGCGTCGCGGACCTCCAGGACGAACGCGTCGTCGGCGGCCCACGAACGGGCCCGCAACGCGGCGGGGACGTCGATCAGCCGGAGCCAGAGCGCGCCGTAGTCGCCCTTGATGTCGACCTGGTCGGGGTCGGCGGCCATGTGCGGGAGCAGGTCGTCCACCGGACGGCCCGGCGCGTGGATGCGGGAGGTGAGGTCGATCGACGCCAGGTACCGCCAGAGCGCGGCCTCGACCTGCGGCGTCTCGGCGACGAGGTCGGTGACCCGGACCGTCCGGTCCCCGCCGCCGTGGGTGCGGTAGACGGCGTACCCGGCCGGATGGACGACGGCGAGCGGCCCGGTGTAGCCGGGCGCGTCGCGGTCCACCTCGACGAAGACGGAACGCGACCACCATTCGGAGTCGCGCACCAGGCCGCCCGGCCGCGCGGCCAGCGCACGCGTGTAGATCGGGTCGAGGATCTCCGGGGCGGACCCGGGGTCGACCAGCCGGAGCGGCGCGGGATCGGGCGTGGTGCGGAGCTCCAGCGGACGGGACGTGTCGACGTCCATCGAGAGCGCGCGGGTCGCGAGACCGAAGCCGTACCGCCCGTAGATGATCCCCTGCGACGCCCAGAGCGCGGCGAGCGGACGACCCGCGGCGACCGCGTCCGCGTGCATCCGGTCCATCATGGACGTGAGCACGCCGCGGCGGCGATGGGTGGGCAGCACCCCGACGAACGTGACCGCCGAGCAGTCGAGGATCGCGCCCGGCACGGCGAGGCGCATCGGCATGGACGCGAGCTGCCCGATCAGGGCGCCGCCGTCATAGGCGCCGATGCGCTCGGCCCGGCGCACCGGCCACGATTCGCGCTCGTAGTCGTCCTCTCCGAAGCGCTGGTGGAACACCAGGCCGGCGAGGTCCACCATGCGGTCGGCGTCGCCCTCCGGGATCTCCTTGATTTCGATCACATGTCCACGGTAATCCGCGGCGCAACCCGTTTTCGCAGGTGGGCCGATCAGCCGCGGACGAGCGTGGCGAGGCACTCCACATGCTGGGTCATGGGGAAGGCGTCGAAGGCGCGGAGGGTCTCCAGCGTCCAGCCGCGCTCGCCGAAGTAGGCGAGGTCGCGGGCCAGGGTGGCGGGGTCGCAGGACACGTAGGCGATCTTGCGTCCGGCGATGCGGGTGATGTGCTCGACGACGTCGCGTCCCGCGCCGGTCCTGGGCGGGTCGAGGACGACGAGGTCGGCGCGCCGGACCCGCTCGCCGCGGTGGTGGCCGGCGCCGCGCTTGTTCTGCGCCTGCGACCCGGTGGACGCGCGGCCGAACTCCAGGTCGGCCACGACCTCCTCGACGGGGCCGCGCTCGACGGACACGTTCGGCAGGTCGCGCAGGTTGAACCGGGCGTCCCGGACGGCCTGCCCGTCGGACTCGACGCCGACGACGAGGCCGTCCCGCCCGACCCGGCCGGCGAGGACGCCGGCGAACAGGCCCGCGCCGCAGTACAGGTCGAGGACGATGTCGCCGGGCTTCGGTTCGAGCGCGTCCACGACGGCGTCGGCGAGCAGCTGCGCGGCGCCCGGGTGGACCTGCCAGAAGCCGCTGCCGCTGACCTGGTACAGGCGTCCGGACACCTCCTCGCGGACGTACGGGAGGCTCGCGCCGGGCTCGGGCTTGCCGCGGACGAGCCGGACCGGCACGTCCAGCCGCGGCACCTTGATCTTGCGGCGGTCGCGGCCGCGCAGCACGACCAGCCGGTCGCCGGTGGTCGCGGACACGATGCCCTCGACGCCGGTCGCGCCGGGCCAGCGCTTGCGCTCGATGCCCATCAGCTCCACGCCCGGGTGGGCGATCAGGCATTCGTCGATCGGCTCGATGTCGTGCGAGCGGTGCCGGCGCAGCCCGACGACCCCGCCCGAGACGGTGAACTGCACGCGGGTGCGCCAGCCCAGCCCGGGCGGCGGCGCCACCTCCGAATCGACGGGGTAGGGGACCTCCTCGACGGTGACCGTCCGGTCGATCCCGGCGAGGCGCTTGAGCTGCTCCTCGACGACGGCGGCCTTGAGGGCGCGCTGCGCGGGCAGGGAGGCGTGCTGCCAGTCGCAACCGCCGCAGCGGCCGGGGCCGGCGAACGGGCACGGCGGCTCGACCCGGTCCGGGGACGCCTCGATGATCTCCACGGCGTCGGCGCGCAGGAAGTTCTTCGCGCGCTCGGTGACGCGCGCCCGCACCCGCTCCCCCGGCAGCGCGTGCCGGACGAAGATCACGCGTCCCTCGTGCCGGGCGACGCAGAAGCCGCCGTTGGCGACGTTGCCGACCTCCAGTTCGAGGACGTCGGGCAGGTCGGGGACGTCGGGTTCCAGGTCAGTCACGGTCCGAAACACTACCCGTACCGGGACGCGACCCGGTCCGCGGCGGCCGCCGGGACGCGCCGGGCCCGGGCGGCTCGGCCCGCCCCTTGAGCCGGTCGGACGAGGCGAGCTGCCAGGGCACGCTGACCACCATCACGCCGGGCTGGAACAGCAGCCGGCCCTTGAGGCGCAAGGCGCTCTGGTTGTGCAGCAGGTGCTCCCACCAGTGGCCGACCACGTACTCGGGCAGGAAGACGGTCACGACGTCGCGCGGGCTCCTGCGGCGGACGCCCTTCACGTAGTCGAGGATCGGGCGGGTGATCTCGCGGTAGGGCGAGTCGAGGATCTTCAGCGGGGTGGGCAGGTCGAGGGCGTCCCACTCCTGCTGGAGCCGGGCCGACTCGGCGGCGTCCACGGACACGGTGACCGCCTCCAGGGTCGACGGCCGGGTGGCGCGGGCGTACGCCAGCGCCCGCAGCGTCGGCTTGTGGATCTTGGAGACGAGGACGATGGCGTGGTTGCGGGCGGGCAGCGCGATGTCCTCGCCGGTGGGCACCAGCTCCTCGGCGATCCGGTCGTAGTGCCGCCGGATGGCCTTCATCAGCAGGAAGATCAGCGGCATCGCGATGCAGACGATGTACGCGCCGTGGGTGAACTTGGTGATCAGCACGACGACCAGGACGAACCCGGTGGTGGAGCCGCCGATGGCGTTGATCACCCGCGACCGCATCATGTGCCGGCGCCGGGCCGGGTCGGTCTCGGTGCGCAGGTGCCGGTTCCAGTGCCGCACCATGCCGATCTGGCTGAGGGTGAACGACACGAACACGCCGACGATGTAGAGCTGGATGAGCTTGGTCACCTCGGCCTGGAAGGCGTACACGAGCAGGCCGGCCATCGTCGCGAGGATGATGATGCCGTTGCTGTAGGCCAGGCGGTCGCCGCGGGTGTGCAGCTGGCGCGGCAGGTAGCCGTCGCGGGCGAGGATCGAGCCGAGCACCGGGAACCCGTTGTAGGCGGTGTTGGCGGCGAGGAACAGGATGAGGGCCGTGACCGCCGCGATGTAGATGAACGGGATCGAGCCGTCCCCGAACACCGCGGACGCGACCTGGGTCAGGATCGGCTCCTGGACGTAGCTCTCGCCCACCGGCGAACCGTCCCGCACCAGGTCGACCGCCGGATTCTCGGCGACCCGGACGTCCGAGCTCAGCGCCAGGGCGATCACGCCGCAGAACATCGTGACCGCGATGAGGCCCATCATGAGCAGGGTCGTGGCGGCGTTGCGGCTCTTCGGCCTGCGGAACGCGGGCACGCCGTTGCTGATCGCCTCCACGCCGGTGAGGGCGGCGCACCCGGACGAGAACGCCCGGAGCAGGAGGAACACCACGGCGAGGCCCGCCAGGTCGTGCTGCTCGGCCCGGATCTCAAGGTCGGCGGTGGGCGCGGTGAGATCGTCGCCCATGACGCCGATGCGGAACACGCCGAACACCACCATCGCCAGGACGCCGATCACGAAGGCGTAGGTGGGGAAGGCGAAGAACGTTCCGGACTCGCGGACGCCGCGCAGGTTCGTCACCGTGAGCAGCACGATGATCGCGAGCGCCGCGATCACCGGGTTCTCCCCGATCCAGGGGATGGCCGAGCCGATGTTCTCCACTCCGGACGAGACCGACACCGCGACGGTGAGCACGTAGTCGACCATGAGGGCGCTGGCCACGGTGAGCCCGGCGTTCGGCCCCAGGTTCACGGTGGCGACCTCGTA
This sequence comes from Actinomadura sp. KC06, assembly GCF_004348735.1. GTDB lineage: Bacteria > Actinomycetota > Actinomycetes > Streptosporangiales > Streptosporangiaceae > Spirillospora. The sequence goes on along the minus strand of NZ_SMKT01000020.1, from coordinate 50,497 downwards.
GTCGCCGCCGCCGCTGGGGTAGGCGTGCACGTTCTGCCGGTACGAGGCGACCACCACGGCCATCAGGAGGACGATGGCCAGCGCGATCCACGGGCCGTAGGCGTAGAAGGAGGCCCCCGCCACGGCGAGCATCATCAGCAGTTCCTGCGGCGCGTACGCGACCGAGGACAGCGGGTCGCTCGCGAAGATCGGGAGAGCGACGCGCTTGGGGAGCAGCTGCTCGTGCAGCTGGGTGCTGCGGAGCGCCCTTCCCAGCAGCAGGCGCTTCACAAGGTCCGGAGCCTTTGACACGAGAGGAGACTCTAGCCCTTGGACATGACGCCGCCGTCCCGCCCCCGCGGCCGGGACGGACGGGCCGTACCGGGTAGTACTCGCCTGGGCGGATGTGTAGGTTTGCAGCCCGGTAGGGATCATTCACTGGAAACGTTCCCCGGGTGCGGCACGGCATGGGCGGTCGGTGACGGGTGCCGTGCACGGCGCGGGGGGTACAGGGGGAGCGTCCCCCTGGACGGACAGAGGGAACGGCCGTGCATATCGTGATCATGGGATGCGGGCGGGTCGGTTCGACGCTCGCCCACATCCTGGAGGACAAGGGTCACTCGGTGGCCATCATCGACCAGAACCCGGAGGCGTTCCGCCGCCTGCGCAGCGGGTTCCGGGGCCGCCGCATCACCGGTTTCGGGTTCGACCGCGACGTGATCGCCGAGGCGGGCATCGAGCGCGCGTCCGCGTTCGTGGCCGTCAGCAGCGGCGACAACTCCAACATCATCTCCGCGCGGGTGGCGCGGGAGACGTTCGGCGTCGACAACGTGGTCGCCCGGATCTACGACCCGCGCCGCGCGGAGGTGTACCAGCGCCTCGGCATCCCCACGGTCGCGACCGTCCGGTGGACCGCCGACCAGATCCTGCGGCGGCTGCTCCCCGAGGGCGCCGAGCCGCTGTGGCGCGACCCGACCGGCGCGGTCGTCCTCGCCGAGCTGGACTCCGGGCACCTGTGGGTGGGCGAGAAGGTCGGCGCGCTGGAGGAGCACGCGGGCACGCGGGTGGCGTTCCTGTCGCGGATGGGCGAGGCCCTCGTCCCGGACCGGGACACCGTGATCCAGGACGGAGACATCGTGCACATCATGGCGGGCGCCGACGACGTCGAGCGCGTGAACCTCGCCGTCGCGGCGCGGGACGGGGAGGAGTCCTGATGCGGGTCGCGATCGCCGGGGCGGGCGCGGTGGGCCGGTCCATCGCCCAGGAGCTGCTGGAGAACGGGCACGAGGTCCTCCTGATCGACAAGAGCCCCAAGGCCATCAAGGTGGAGATGGTGCCGCGCGCCGAGTGGCTGCTGGCCGACGCGTGCGAGATCTCCGCGCTGGACGACGCGGCGCTGGAGCGCTGCCAGGTGGTGGTGGCCTCGTCCGGCGACGACAAGGTCAACCTGGTGGTGTCGCTGCTCGCCAAGACCGAGTACGGGGTGCCGCGGGTGGTGGCCCGGATCAACCATCCGAACAACGAGTGGCTGTTCAACGAGTCGTGGGGCGTGGACGTGGCGGTGTCGACGCCGCGGCTGCTGTCCGCGCTGGTGGAGGAGGCGGTCAGCGTCGGCGACCTCGTCCGGCTGATGACGTTCCGGCAGGGCGAGGCGAACCTGGTGGAGCTGACGCTGCCAGAGGACGCGCCGCTCGGCGGGGAGCGGGTCGGGTCGGTGGCCTGGCCGCGCGACACGGCGCTGGTGGCGATCCTGCGCGAGGGCCGGGTGCTGGTCCCGACGTCCGACGACACGCTCGAACCGGGCGACGAGCTGATGTTCGTCGCCAGCCAGGACGTGGAAGACGAGCTCGCGGAGCTGCTCGGCGGCCACTGACCCAGTGACCGGACGCACCGGACCCGCCCGGCCCTCGGCTAGGCGGGTTCTTTGCGTTCTATGGGGGTGCGGCCGCGGGCGAGGAGCCAGACCATGGCCGCGAGCGCCGCCACCTGCAGCGGCCAGCCCATCACGATCTTGGCGGCGCCGAGCAGGCCGCTCTGGTCGCCGTCGGCGAGGTAGATCGGGTACTGGACGGCGACCCGCGCCGCGCACGGCAGCACCAGCAGCCAGGTGAGCTTCGAGCACAGCTTCACGATGCCGGGGTCGCGGCGCCATTCGGTCGGGTCGCCGGTGACGGTGCCGATGATGAAGCCGACGACCGGCCACCGCACCGCGATCGAGAAGATCATCGCGGCGGCGTAGCCGGCGTTGAGCAGGATGCCGGGTAGGAACGCGTCCTCGGCCTTGCCCGAGCGCAGCGCGAAGAACGCGGCGATCGCGATGCCGACCAGGCTGTTCAGGACGAACTGCGGGTTGGAGCGCTGCGCGATCCGGACGGCGAGCAGCAGCACGGCCGCGCCGATTCCGGCGGCGACGGCGGGCTTGATCTCGTCCGTCGTGACGTAGGTGCCGGTGAACGCGATGGTGGGGACGGCGGCCTCGATCATGCCGCGGACGCCGCCGAGCGCCTTGGTGAGCTGGGCGCGCACGGCCGCCTCGACGGTGTCGTGCGCGGCCTTCTCCTTCTCCGGCGCGGCGGACGTGCTCGACGTGCCGGGCTCCGCGGGCGCTTCGGGCGTCGCGGCCGTCGCCCCGGGCTTGCCGGACGCGGCGGGATCCCCGGTCTCGGTGTCCACGCCGTCCTCCCGGCTCGCTTCGACTTCGCTCACGTCGCACTCCCGGCCGCTCGCCGCGGCCTCATGAACCGCCGCGCAGCTCGTATCGCGGATTGAACATGACCTTGCGCCCGTCCTGCGTGCTCACCAGCCCCTCGGCGCGCAGCATGCGCCCCGGGTCGATGCCGGCGATCTTGCGGCGGCCGAGCCAGACCAGGCTGATCACGTCGGTGCCGTCGTACAGCTCGGCCTCCAGGGCCGGGGCGCCGCCCCGCGGGCGGAGCGTCACCGTACGTAGCGTACCCGCGACGCAGTGGCGCTTGCGCTCGGCGCACTCGGTGATCGGCGTCGCGCCTTCGTGGCCCGAGGATTTCTGCAGGTCCTCGGCTTCGAGCTCGGCGTTGCTCGACGCCATGCGCCGGAGGAAGCGGCGCAGCCCGCCCTTCCCGCGCTCGGCCGATGCCTCGTCCATGCCTCGAAGCGTATGGCATCACCGGACGAATCGGACCCCTTGCCCCGCCCTCGATCGGTTCCCGCTCCGAAGGACTTGGAATGAAGCATTCCGTTCTGCTATTATCGGAACAGAGCATTCCGCTCCGACAGGAAGGAAGAGCCGTGACCGCCACGCTCGACACCCCCGTCTCGCCATCTGAGACGCGCTCCGACGTCCGCACGGAGAGCACCGCCGCCCCGCATCCGCGCCGCTGGCTCGGACTCTCCGCGGTCCTGGCCGCCACCCTGCTGAACCTGCTCGACTCCACCGTCGTGAACGTGGCCGCGCCCGCGATCCGCGCGGACCTCGGCGGGTCCTACTCCGCGCTGCAGTGGATGGCGGCCGGGTACACGCTCGCCCTCGCCGTGGCGCTGCTCACCGGCGGCCGGCTCGGCGACATGTTCGGCCGCAAGCCCGTCCTGCTGGCGGGGGCCGCCGGGTTCCTGGCCACCTCGGTGGCCTGCGCCTTCGCCTGGTCGCCGGAGAGCCTGATCGCCGCGCGGGTCGCGCAGGGGCTGTGCGCCGCGGTGATGATCCCGCAGGGCTTCGGGCTGGTCCGCGACCTGTTCGGCGCCAAGGACGTCGGCAAGGCGTTCGCGCTGCTCGGCCCGGTGATCGGGCTGGCCACGATCCTCGGCCCGGTGGTCGCCGGGCTGCTGGTCGACGCCGACCTGTTCGGCACCGGCTGGCGCGCGATCTTCCTGATCAACGTCCCGGTCGGCGCGTACGCGCTGGTCGTGGGCGCGCGGGTACTGCCCGCCCCGACCCGGTCGCAGGCCGACCGCTCCGGCGGTCTGGACGTCACCGGCATGCTGCTCGGCGGGCTCGGCATGAGCATGCTGGTCTACCCGCTCGTCCAAGGCCGCGAGCTGGGCTGGCCGATCTGGTCGCTGGCGCTGCTCGCCGGGTCGGCGCCCGTCCTCGCCGTGTTCGCGCTGCACCAGCTGCGCCGCGCCCGCCGCGGCCGGACGCCGCTCGTCCGGCTGAGCGTGTTCGCCAACCGCTCCTACAGCTCCGGCGTCCTGTTCGTCGTCGTCTTCTTCGGGCTGATCACCGGGTTCTCGCTCGCCGTCGGGCTGTTCCTGCAGCTCGGGCTCGGCTACACGCCGCTCGCCGCGAGCCTGGCGATGGCGTCCTGGGCGATCGGCGCGTTCGCCGGGTCTGCGTTCGGCAGCATGGCCATGACCGGCCTCGGCCGGAACGTCCTGCACATCGGGCTCGGCATGATGCTCGCCGGGCTGGCCGCCCTGTACGCGGTGTTCGAGACGGCCGGGACGGGCCTCGGCGGCTGGCACCTGGCCGCGCCGCTGCTGCTCTTCGGCGCCGGAATGGGGATGATCTTCGTCCCGCTGTTCGACATCATCGTCGCGGGCATCGCCGACCACGAGGTCGGGTCCGGGTCGGCGGCGCTGGAGTCGATCCAGCAGCTGGGCGCCTCGCTCGGCATCGCGATCCTCGGCACCGTGTTCTTCGGCGCGATCGGCGCGCCGGTGGCCGGGCACTTCGACCCGTCCGCCGCGCTGGACGCCGCCAAGCGGGTCGCCGAGCTGACGATCGCCCTCACCGCGGTCGCCTTCCTGGTCGCGTTCCTGCTCCCCCGCCGGGCCCGCTCGCACTGACCCGGCCCGCCGAACTCGCCGTCCGCACCGGGCGGCGTTTTCGGCGTTTCCGGGCCGTCAGGTGCGGCGGACGCGCGAAGCGGCCATCGCGGTGAAGTAGCCGATCTCGGGGATCTTCATCAGCCTGGCGGTGACCACGTACAGGGCTCCGCCGCCGAGGCCGCCGACGACTACGGTCAGCAGGGCGGGGAGCCGGTCGCCCGGCAGATGCCCGAAACCCCAGACGACCGCCGCCGCGAACGCGACGGCGGGCAGCGCGGCCAGATGCAGGCGCGTGAGCGCGCGGAGGATGCGGCGTCCGTCCATCCCGCCGAGCCGCCTGCGCAGGACGAGCGCCGCGCCCGTCGCGCCCGCCAGGTAGAACAGCCCGTAGGCGACGGGCAGCCCGAGCACGACCTGCCGCGCCGGGACGAGCCACAGCAGCGCGAGCGCCGTGACCGCCTGCGTGATCCCCGCCGGAATGGCGATCAGACCGGGCGTGCGGGTGTCGCCCATGGCGTAGAAGACGCGCATCAGGAGCTGGTGCAGGGTGAACGGCAGCACCATCACGGCGAACACCATGAGGACGACGCCGATGCGGCGCGCCCCGTCCACGCTGAGGCTGCCGTAGGCGAAGAACGTGACGGAGCCGGGGATCGCGAACACGAGCATCCCGAGCCAGAGCGGGACGAGCAGCGCGCAGGCCAGCCGCAGGCCGCGGGAGAAGTCGTCCCGGACGAGGTCGCGCCGCCCGTCCGCGACGTGCGCGCTCATCCTCGGCAGCAGCGCCGTGATCACCGACACCGCGATGATCGCGTACGGGAGCTGGAACACCACGAGCGCGAACTTGTAGGTGGCGAGCCCGCTCCCCGAGACCGGACGGCCCGCCGCCTCGGCCGCCCGCTCGGCGGCGCGCGTCGCGACGTTCGCGGTCATGAGGACGCCCACCTGCGCGACGACGATGTAGAGCAGCATCCACGACGCGGCCCGCACCGCCTCGCCGAGCCCGGAGCCGCGCAGGTCGAGGCGCGGGCGCCAGCGGAACCCGGCGGACCGGAGCGTCCACGCGAGGACGGCGCTCTGCGCGATCGTGCCGAACGCGGAGCCGACGCCGATGAGGGCGAGCTGGCCGTCGGTGACGGTGTCGGCGGTCCGGCCGCGTCCGGCGACCCAGAGGAACAGCAGGCCCGCCGCCATCGTGATCAGGTTGTTGACGACCGGCGCCCACATCGGCGCCCCGAACCGGCGCCGGACGTTCAGCAGCGTGCTCGCCAGCCCGCTGACGCCGATGAAGAAGATCTGCACGAGCAGCAGCCGGGTGAGCAGCACGGCCACCTCGCGCTGCCGCCCCTCGTACCCGCCCGCGTACAGGGAGATCAGCTGGTCGGCGGCGAGCACGGCCACGGCGGTCAGGACGGCGAGGGCCAGCAGGACGACGCCGAGCAGCCGCCGCTCCGTCGCCGCTCCCCCGTCGGCGTCCCGCATCCGCCGCTTGACCAGGAACGGGACGAAGACGCTCGCGAGGAGCCCGCCGAGCAGCAGCTCGTACACCGTGTACGGGATCATCTCGGCGGCCTGGTAGGCGTCGCCGAGCAGCGCGGTGCCGAGCGCCGCGCCGATCACGACCGTGCGGAGGAAGCCGGTGGCGCGGGAGAAGACCGTCCCGATCGCCATCACGGCGCTGGAGTGCGCGACGCCGGGCGGCGCGGCCTGCGCGGCGCCGCCGATCTCGTCGCCCTCCGAGCCGGGCCGGTCGGCGGTCCCCGGGTCGCCGACGTCGCCGGGATCGCGGAGCGGGACGAGCCCGGTCTCCGGCTCGCCGGGCGGCTCCGCGCGCTCCGCCTCGGCGATGACCAGCGGCATGAGCACGCGACGTCTCTCGGGTTCGTCCAGTCCTTCGGGCTCGTCCACCTTCACCACCCCCGGAGGCGCCAGTATGCCCCGCGGGGTGCCCACCCTCTACGGATGAGCACCCCACGGGGCCTTGCGGGAAACGCGGCCGCCCGCCTGCTGGTCAGTTGAGCGCCGCCTCGACCGCGGGGACCCGGACCGCCTTGCGGGTCGCGGCGTAGGCCGTGGCCCCGGTGAGGACGGCGGCGAGCGCGACCACCGCGAGGTAGGTCCACACGCTTCCGTCCGGGGTGGCCGAGTCGCGGCGGGCGAGGCCGAACGGCACGATCGTGAAGACCGACGCGACCGTCCCGACCAGCACGCCGGTGACGGTCAGCACCGCCGACTCCACCGCCACGCCGCCGAGCACCTGGCCGGGCGTCGCGCCCGCGAGCCGCGTCTGGCCGAACTCGCGGCGGCGGTGCGCGGTCGCCGCGATCAGCGTGTTCACCAGCATGATCGCGGTGAACAGCACCACCATCCCGATGACGACGAAATTGAGCGTCTCGATGTTCTTCTGCTCGCTGGTCTTGGCGAGCCCGGCCGCGTCCAGCGCCGCGTTCTCGGTGGACTGCAGGAACAGCGTGCCGACCGCCGTCGCGACGAACAGGATGACCGGCGTGACCGCGGAGGCGAGCGCGCTCGTCCGGCGGCTCATGGTGTCGGCCGCGAGGCCGCCGGCGGCGCCGCCGAGCAGCCGCAGCGGACCCGCCACCAGCGCCGTCACCCGCCGCATGATGGCCGGGGCGAGCAGCGACAGCCCGATCGCGGCGAAGATGTCCGCCTGCCCGGACGTCGCCATGGCCATGCTGTCGTCCTCCATCACGGTCACGGTGATGACCGCCTGCTGGACGGCGACCAGAAGGAAGATCACCGCGAACACGATGCGCTTCCTGCTCAGCTTGCCGGTGTCGACGGCCGCGTCCGCCAGCGACTCCGTCACCCGGACGCGGGTCGTGCGGCGCGCGGTGATCAGTGCGGCGCCGACGGCGGACACGACGGTGATCCCGATGCCCATCGACACCGCGATCGGCCCGAAGGTGTACCCGACGTCCGCCGGGACCTGGCCGGTGTCGTGCAGCATGCCCAGCAGCCCGCGGCCGACCAGCATCCCCGGGACGATCCCGAGCAGCGCCGCCGCCACCGCCAGCCCCGCCGCCTCGCCGACGATCATCCGGCCGAGCTGCGCCGGGGTCGCGCCGACGCTCTTCAGCAGCGCCATCTCCGCGGCGCGCTGCCGGACGGACAGGGTCAGCGTCGAGGTGACCGCGAAGACCACCAGCAGCAGGCCCCACCCGCCGACGACGTTCGCCATCGTGACGAGCGTCTCCCTGGCCGGCCCGGTCGCGCCGCTCGCCTCCGCCGTGTCCAGCATCGACGCGAAACCCATGATGATCGCCGAGCCGAGGAACATCGCGAGGAAGCTCGCGACGAACGCCCCGGTCCGCTTGCGCAGTGAACTCATCGCCAGCTGGAACATCTCCTCACGCCCCCGCCATCGTCCGCTGACGCTCGACCTCGTCGGCCAGGTGCGTCATCCGCTCCGCGACGGCCTCGGCGGTCGGCGCGGCCTGGTGGCCGACGATCCGCCCGTCCGCCAGGTACAGCACCGCGTTCGCGAACGACGCGGCGACCGGGTCGTGGGTGACCATCACGACCGTCTGGCCGTGCAGGTGCACCGACTCCTGCAGCAGGCCCAGGACGTCGCGGGCGCTCCGCGTGTCCAGCGCGCCGGTCGGCTCGTCCGCGAACACCACCCGCGGCCGCGTGACCAGCGCCCGCGCGATCGCCACCCGCTGCTGCTGCCCGCCGGACAGCTCCGACGGCAGGTGGCCGAGCCGGTCGCCCAGCCCGACGCGCTCGAGCACGGCCCGCGCCCCCTGCCGGTCGACCTTCCGTCCGGCGAGCTTCAGCGGCAGCACCACGTTCTGCATCACGTTCAGCGTCGGCAGCAGGTTGAACTGCTGGAAGACGAAACCGATCCGCTGCCGGCGGAACTTCGTCAGCGCGGCCTCGCCGTCCCCGGTCAGCTCGGCGCCGTCCACGAACACGCGTCCCTCGGTGGGACGGTCAAGACCCGCAGCGCACTGCAGGAGCGTGCTCTTGCCCGACCCGGACGGGCCCATCACCGCGGTGAACGACCCGGAGGGCAGCGACAGCGACACGCCGTCCAGCGCGACCACCTGGTTGCCTTCCGCGCCGTACACCTTGCGCACGCCCTCCAGGCGAAGCGCCTCACCCGACACCTGGCCCGCCGGGTCCGGCCCCTTGCGTCCGATCATTTCTTTCCCTCCAGCCCGGCGCTCCTTCCTGGTGCGCCTGCAGGAACGAAATTACGGACGGCGACGGCCGGCGAGGATGGGTCCAGCACGCCGAACGGGGTAGGCAAAACCCCACCATTTCCGGGCTCGCACGGGCGCGGTTTCGACCGGGTCCGGTGGCCCTCGGCGGCGCGGGCCTGATGCTGCTCCTGCACATCACCGACGCGGAAGGCGCCTTCAACATCGGCGGCACCGCCACGCTGGTCGGCGACCCGCCCGACATCATCATCGCGAGCCGCGGGAACCTGTCGTTCAACGACTTCCTCGTGCACCTCGCGCCGCTGGTCGTCCTCCTGATCGTCGTGTTCTGCCTGATCCGCCGCTGGCTGTTCCGCTCGGCGTTCCACTACGACCCGGAGCTCGCGGCGGAGGACATGGAGCTGGAGGAGCGCGAAGCCATCATCGACCGGCGGCTCCTCGCGCAGGGACTCACCGTGCTCGCCATCGTCGTCGCGACGTTCGTGCTGCATCCCGTGCTGCACTACGAGCCGTCCGTCGTCGCGCTCCTCGGCGCCGGGCTGCTCGTCGCCGCCACCAAGGTGACCACCGAGGACGCCCCGATCGTGTCCGACCTCGTCCAGGATTATCCGGGAGACGAGGGCCAGGTGCTGTGGTGGGCGCTCGCCCTCGGCGCCGACCTCGGCGGTAGCGCCACCGCCATCGGCGCGAGCGCCAACGTCGTGCTCGGCATCGCCGCCCGCAACGGCACGCCCATCAGCTTCTGGCAGTTCACCCGCTACGGCCTGGTCGTCACCTTCGTCACGGTCACGCTGGCCACCCCCTACCTCTGGCTCCGCTACCTGTAGGCGATGGGAGAGGATGGAGGGATGGACGAGGTACCTGAGGACTGGGACCGGGCCCTGACGATCGTCGCGCATCCCGACGACCTGGAGTACGGGGCGTCGGCCGCCGTCGCCAAGTGGACGAGCCAGGGCAAGACGGTGACGGAGGTGATCGCGACCCGCGGGGAGGCCGGCATCGACTCGATGGAGCCCAACGATGCGCGCCGCCTCCGCAGCGCGGAGCAGATCGAGGCCGCGCGGATCGTCGGGGTGGAGACGGTGGAGTTCCTCGACTTCCAGGACGGCGTGCTGGAGTATGGCCTGCCGCTGCGGCGGGCGCTCGCCGAGGTGATCCGGCGGTACCGGCCCGAGGTCGTGCTGTCGCTGAACTTCCGGAACGCCTTCCCCGGCGGCGGGTTCAACATGGCCGACCACCGCGTCCTCGGGCTCGCCGTCGCGGACGCGATCAGGGACGCCGCCAACCGGTGGGTGTTCCGCGACCTCGGCCTCGACCCGTGGCAGGGCGTCCGGTTCGCGCTGTTCGGCGGATCACCGCAGGACACGCACTACGTGGACATCACCGGTCACCTGCAGGCCGGCATCGACTCGCTGCTCGCGCACCACGTGTACTTCTCGAACCTGGGCGCCGGGTTCGACGGGGCGGCGTTCCTCACCGGCAACGCCGAGGAGGCCGGACGCGCCGTCGGCGTCGAGCACGCGCTGACGTTCGAGATGATCGAGGCGTAGCCCGGCCCGCTCCCGCCGGGCCCCGGGCCAGCGGGCTAGCGGCGGGCGTTGGGCCGCTTTCCCTTGTTGGACTTGCTGCGTTTACGGGCCCGGCGTTTGCGCGTCTTCTTCGACATGTCCCGATTGACCACCCGAAAGGCGTCCGGCGCAAGGAATCCGCGGCACGCGGCTCAGCGAAAACCCGCCGGCCGCACGTCCGAAACGGCGCGCGGCACGGCGGGCAAGTTCTGCGGGAGCGGACGGCGGCCGGGTCGGCGGACCACGGCGACCGGTCAGCGGACCTCGGTGATCTCGGGGCCGCGCTCGAAGGGGTCGAAGGTCTCGACGGCCTCCTCCTCGTCCTCGTCGCCGCCCTCGCTGAACTCCTTCGGGATCCGCAGCTCCAGCAGGTCGCGCGGAGGCATCGGGGCGTCGCCGCGGACGACGACCACGCCGCGCAGGACGTCCTCAAGGACCTGCCACTGCTCCTCGTTCTCGATCGCCGCGCCCTGGACGACGGCCTGCAGGAACCAGCGAGGGCCGTCCACGCCGAGGAAGCGGATGATCTGCGGCGCCCAGCCCTGCTCGATGAACTCCGCCGGGATCTGCTGGCGGAAGTCTTCCGGCATCTCCGCGAGGACCTCCTCGGTCAGCGGCTGGGGAACCATCGCCAGGAGCTCGGGGCCGAACGGGCCGTCGCCCTCCTGGGTCTGGCCCTGCGCCTCCTCCTGGATGTCCTTGGCGGTCTCACGGCGCACGTCGTCCCAGATGCCGCTGCGCTTCGGCGCCGCGAACGCCTGCAACTGCATGGCGCTCTCCTCGTACTGCACCAGCACGGCGACGGGCCGCCCGTCGAGCGGGTTGCCCTCCTCGTCCACCTGGGTAGCCTCGAAATTCACCTGGAAGCCGAGGCCCTGGGCGACCGGCACCAGGATGGACCCGAAATCGAGCCGCTGCAGCTCGGGGAAGGAGTCCTCGGAGTCCCACGGGCCGCCCTCGGCCGGCTGCGCCTTGGCGGGAGCCTCTTCGGCGGCGTCCTCGGCGGCCTCCACCGGCTCATCGGTGACCTCGGGCCCCTTCTCGGGCTCCTCGGCCTGCCGGCGACGTCCAAAAGCCACGACTCACGCTCCTTCTCGACTGTGCTCATTGCCTGCATTATCCGCGCCCGCGGGCCCCCGCCCTCCGGGCGCAGGACCGAATCCGCCGGTGGAGCCGAAGCCGTCGGTTCCGCGCGCCGATCCGGGAAGCTCGGCGACCTCGTGGAACACCGCCTGCTCCACCCGCTGCACGACCAGCTGCGCGATGCGGTCTCCGCGCCGCAGGGTGACGGTGGCGCGGAGGTCGGTGTTCAGCAGGGTCACCTTGATCTCACCCCGATAGCCGGCGTCGACCGTACCGGGTGCGTTGACTATGGTCACCCCCAACCTAGCGCCCAAACCGGACCTCGGGTGAATGAAAGCCGCGTAGCCGTCGGGCAGCGCGATCGCCATGCCCGTAGGGACTACGGCGCGCTCACCCGGGGGCAGCTCGACGTCCACGGCCGCGACCAGATCGGCGCCCGCGTCGCCCGCGTGGGCGTACTGCGGCAGGGGCAGCCCGGGATCGAGCCGCCGGATCAGCACATCGACCTTGCTCACGCGTTCACCTCACGGACCTCGCTCACGCGTTCACCTCACGCTCACCTGCCGGAAAACCTCACGACCCTACCGAGGGCGCGGTGCCGGGCCGGTGCTGAAACGCCGCCGCCGCACGGGTCCGGCAGTTGACCTTACCCGTTCCCGGACATGACCACTTCCGGAAGATTCACCCCCAAAGTGTGGATTCACGCGTAGCGTCGCTTCCGTTACCCGCGGTGCTTCTGCGGGAATTGCGTCCCGCAGGAAAGGGGGCGTTCATGGGCACATCCGAACGGGAGATCGTCCACCGCTCGCTGGACGGTGTCAGGGTACGGCTCTCAGGTCCCCATGACCTCGGGCGTCCCTGGACGTCGGTCGCGGTGATCGCCGACGGCGGGCGGCTCCACGAGATCTCCAGCGGCACCCGGAGGGCGGCGCTCGCCTGGGCCGACGACATCGGCGTCGAGCGGTTCGACGAGGAGTTCCGCGTCCAGGACGGGCGCCTGCGGGTCGGCCGGGCCGCGGCCGCCCACGACAGCGGCCCGGGGGTGAGCGAGACCGTCCTCGCGGCCGCGTGGGAGGGGCGGCGCCATGCGGTGTTCACGCACCTTTACCACGCGCGTCCGGCGGACGCCGTCGCGTTCTTCGACTCGATCCGGCTGACCGAGCACGCGGACGGGGTCATCGCCGTCCCGCACGGCCGGGCCCGGCGGCCCGCGCCCGCCGAGCTGGTCAAGGAGGTACCGGGCCTCGGGCTCCTGGAGATCAGGCCGCTGAACCGGCAGACGCGGCGGCGGCTCCCGTCGTGGCGCGGCGCGTCCGTCGCGGGCGGCGAGCTGTTCCGGGACAGCGTGGACGGCCAGGGCACCTATTTCATGCTGGCCCTGAAGTCGCTGCTGGTCACCGTCCTGCCCGAGGAGGACGAGGTGCGGGAGGTCCCGCGGCGGCTCGCGGGCCTGGCGGTCGAGGCGGTCCCGTGACCGCGCTGACGGCGGGCGTCGCGGCGGTCGCGGTCCCGCTCGTCCTGCTGGCGTCGCTGTTCGGGCATGCCAGGCGTCCGAGCATGCTCGCCTCGGCGCTGCGGGCGCACGGCACGGTCCCGCGCGCGCTCGCGGGTCCCGTGGCGGCGGCCGTGGTCGCCGCGGAGGCGCTCACCGGCGCCGGCTGCGCGGTGGCGCTCCTGCTCCGGCTGGACGGGCCGATGCGCCTGGCGTTCGGAGCGTCGGCCGCCCTGCTCGCCCTGTACGCGGCCTATGGGACGTACGTGTCGCGCACGCGCCACAACGTGCCCTGCGGCTGCGCGGGCGCCGACGCGCCGATGACGGGCTGGGTCGCGGGACGAGCCGCCGCCCTGTCCGCGCTCGCGCTGGCCGGCGCCCTCCACGGGCTGCCCAGCGGGCCGTCCGCATACGAGTCGTTCATCGTCGTCACGGCGGGGCTGGGGTTCGCGGTCCTCCTCTGGACGCTCCCGTCCGCCATGATCGTGAGGAGGTCTGCCGGATGAGCTTCCAGAGCAGCGCGCTGCTGCTGTCGTGGGTGGCGATCCTGCTGCTCGCCCTGGTGGTCGCCGGCCTCGTCCGGCAGGTCCACGCGCTCGGCCAGGGCGCGTCCCGCCCGACCGGTCTCGGCCCGGCGCCGGGCACGCCCGCCCCGTCCTTCGACCGGCTCGGGCCGGGCCTGCTGCTCTTCCTCGACCGCGACTGCGGCGTCTGCACGGACGTGCTGGCCGCCGCCGACGACCTCGGCCCGCCGTTCCACGCGATCTTCGCGGGCCCTCCCGCGGACGCCGCGTCCGGCGCGACCGTCCTGTCCGGCGAGCGGGACGGCCTGTTCGCCGACTACCGCGTCCCCGCCACCCCGTTCGCCGTGATCGTCGGCGCGGACGGCCGGGTGCGGACCGCCGAACCCGTGGGCTCGCCCGAAGCCCTCCGCACACTCACCCTGGAGGCGGCACGATGATCGAACTGGAAGACGTCCCGCCGCTGCGCGGCCCGCGTCCCGCCGACGCCCGGCGCGTCCGCCGCCGCGTCCCGCCGGACGCGCCGGCGTTCAGGCCGGTGCGACGCAGCGTCCTGACGGGCCTCGCCGCCGCCGGCGCGACCGCCGGGCTGAAGGCCCTCGGCGTGTTCCCGCCCGCGCGGGAGGCGCTGTCCTCCGGGTTCGAGCTGGTCGGCTACTACGACATCTATCCGCGCTGCCCGTCGTACGCGGCCGGCCACAACTGCTCCCCCGGCTGCGGCCCGAGCCTGGTGTGCGCCTCGTGCTGCCGGACGAGCGGGAAATACAAGGGATTCCACAAATCCGGGGTCTCGGACCCGGGGCGCTACAAACTGCGTCCGAGCGATTGCTACGGAAGCCACTGGGACGGATGGCTCTGGGCCTACTCCAAGGCATGCGGAAACTGCAAGAAGGGCATCACCTGGCGCTGCCACGACGGCTGGAAGAAGTCGAAGGCGGGGAACTGGTACAAGACCATCTGCCGCAAAGCGACGGCGTGCAAGAACTGACCGCCGGACGGCTGCGGCGCGGACTGACCGACCCTCTCCTTCCCGTCGCCGCCGTCGCGCTCCTCGCACTATCAGCCGCCGCGCTGAACGCCGCCGTCCTGAGCTGGGCGTCGATCGGCGTCCTCGCCGGATTCTCGCTGTCCGGCAGCGTTTGAACGCGCAACAGCGAATCCGTGCTGTTCTCGCCAGGTTGGCGGGCTCCCGTACGGCAGGGCGAGATCCTGGCCGTCTTCACCGCCGGGCTGCTGCTCGGCGGCACTCTGAGCGCCATGGTGATCTGGCTGCTCTCGGGCTTCTCCGCGCCGCTGCCCGCGTCCGTCCGCGCCTTCGCGATCCTGGGAATCGCGGCGCTCGGAACGGCCCGCGAATTCGGCCTGCTCTCCCTTCCCCTCCCGCAGAACGCCCGCCAGATCCCGCAAGAAGTCCTCCAGACCAACCTGCGCCGAGGGACGCTCCAATTCGGCTTCGAACTGGGCACCGGCGTGCGGACCTACGTCTCGTCCACCGCCCCATACGTCCTGGCCTTGGCCCTCCTCCTGAGCCACGGGCCCCTCGCAATCACCCTCCTGACCGGCACCGCCTTCGGCCTGGGCCGCGCCCTGAGCGCCACCCTCACCTACCTCTCCCGAGACGACCACCGCGCTCCGCTCATCGCCACCCGGCTACCCGCCATGAAGACCACGACCGCCCTGACAACCCTCTTGGTACTCACCCTCCTCACCCTGTGACATCGCGATGGAACGGGGATTGCTGCGGCGAAGGGTCGCGGTGGCCCCTTGACGGATGTCGGGGCACCTCGGTTCGATGGAAACCGAATGGCGTTCTGAACCACGTGAGGACGGTGTGCGGTGACGGCAGTGCGGGACACCGGCGAGATCGACCTGTCCGACCTGAACTTCTGGTCCCTTCCCCCGGACCGGCGCCTGGCGGCGTTCGCGCGGCTCCGCGAGCGGGACCGGCCCGCGTTCTTCCGCGAGCTGAAGATGCCGTTCATCAGGACCGGGCGGGGCTACTACGCGCTGACCAGGCACGCCGACGTGGTGGAGGCCAGCCGGACGCCGGAGGTCTTCAGCAGCGAGCCGTCCTCCACCAGCATCGCCGACCTGCCCCGGTACATGGCCCGGTACTTCGGCTCGATGATCAACATGGACGACCCGCGGCACGCCAAGATCCGGCGGATCGTGTCGCGGGCGTTCACCCCCCGCGTCCTCGCCAAGCTGGAGGCCGACCTCCAGACGACGGCGACGCGGATCGTGGACGACCTGCGCGGCAAGGGCTCGGCCGACTTCGTCACCGACGTCGCGGCCCGGCTGCCCCTGGAGGTCATCTGCGACATGATGGGCATCCCCGGACGGCTGCGCCCCATGGTGTTCCAGCGGACGAACACCATCCTGGGCCTCGGCGACCCGGAGTACACCGGCGGCAAGGACCTCTACCGCGGCGACATCACCCGGATCGGCGTCCTGTACGGGCTGCTGCAGGCGATGGCGGCCGGGTACGAGCTGAACCACCTGGCGATGAAGCTGGCGCGGCGCCGCCGCCGGTACCCCGGCGACGACCTCGTGTCGCGGCTCGTGACCGCCAACGTGGACGGCGAGTCGCTGACCGACCAGGAGATCGGGTCGTTCTTCATCCTGCTCGTCGTCGCCGGGAACGAGACCACGCGCAACGCCATGTCGCACGGCCTGAAGCTGTTCACCGACAACCCGGAGCAGCGTGCCCTGCTGATGGAGGACTTCGACGCGCACGCGCCCGGCGCCGTGGAGGAGATCGTCCGGATGGCGACGCCGGTCATCCAGTTCCGCCGGACGGTCACCCGCGAGTATGAGATGAACGGCCAGCGGTACCGGACGGGCGACAAGGTCCTGCTGTTCTACAACTCCGCCAACCGCGACGCCGACGTGTTCACCGACCCGGACGCCTTCGACATCACCCGCTCCCCCAACCCGCATGTGGGGTTCGGCGGTCCCGGGCCGCATTTCTGCCTGGGCGCCAACCTGGCCCGGCAGGAGATCACGGTGATGTTCCGGGAGCTGTTCACGCGCGTGCCGGACATCCGGGCGAGCGGCGAACCCCAGATGCTCTACTCCAATTTCATCAACGGCATCAAACACCTGCCCTGCACGTTCTGAGCGACGGGCCCGGGCGCCGTGGCGCGGCTTGCGGCGCCGGGCCCGCCGCGGCTCAGGGGGCCTTGTGCCCGGCGGCCCGCGCGGCGGGCGACACGGCCAGGTAGTCGAGGGCGCGCCGCGTGGAGCACTCGCGGGACGGGTGGTAGTCGCGCCGCAGGTACGAGCGGGCGGCCGACACCATGAACCGGTTGCTGGGGAACAGCCCGCGCCGCACGGCCCGCCGGTAGTCCCGGACCCTGGGACGGACGCCGCTGAGCGTCGGGTCGGCCCGGCAGAGATACACGGCGCCCGCGTACACCATGAGCGGCATCGCCAGGACGCCTAGGAAGAACGCGATGAACCGCGTCCAGTACCGTCCGGCCACGTGCTGGTACACGTCGAAAGCGACGGAGCGGTGCTCGACCTCCTCGGCGCCGTGCCAGCGCAGCAGGTCCAGCATCGTCGGGTCGGCGCCGGCGTCGTCGAGTTCGCGGGCGTCCAGGATCCACTGACCGAGGGCCGCGGTGTAGTGCTCGATGCCGGCGATGATCCCGATCCGGACGTCCAGCCACCGCCGCCCGGACAGGAGCGGCAGCGGGCACCGGTCGCCGAGCAGCCGCGTGAACACCCACTCGATCCGGTCGGTCAGCGGACGCGGGTCGAGGCCCTGCGCGAGCATCTGCCGGTCGAGGACGCCCTGGTGGGAGTAGGCGTGCACGGCCTCCTGGCCCATGAACCCCTTGACCTCCTTGTGGAGGCGCGCGTCGTCCTCCACGAGGGGCAGCGTCTGCTTGTAGACGTGCACGAACCAGCGCTCGCCGGCGGGCAGGAGCAGGTGCAGGACGTTGATGAAGTGCGTCGCGACCGGCTCGTCCGGGATCCAGTGCAGGGGCGTGTCCGTCCAGTCGAACTTCACGCGCCGCGGAGTGATGACGGGATGCCGCTCGTCGATCTCGCTCATCGCCCTCCATTCAATTGGACGTCGCATCCAATATTGGGAGCGGGGCGGGACCGCGTCAAGGGGCGGCGGAGTCGCTCAGGTCACAGGGGCGAGGACGACGTCGACGGTCAGGTCGGCCGGTGCGTCCTCAAGCGTCAGGTCGGCGATGCGTCCGGCCGCGGCCAGATCCGGACGTGCGATCCGCATCACCTCGGCACCCCGCACCACCGCGCGGGACACGTCGGCGCGCATCGACGCCTTCGCCTCCGACTTCGCCTTGCGGACCTGCCGGAGCGCCTCACCCGTCGCCACCAGGACGGCCGGGTCGCCGCCCGGGGGCAGCTCCGCCGTCGACGGCCACGACGCCCTGTGCACCGACCCGTGCCGCCACCACGACCAGACCTCTTCCGTCACGAACGGCAGGACGGGCGCGAACAGGCGCAGCAGGACCGACAGCGCGGTGCGCAACGCGGCCCGCGCGGAGTGGCCCTCCGGCCCTTCGCCGTAGGCGCGCGCCTTGACCAGCTCCAGGTAGTCGTCGCAGAACTCCCAGAAGAACCGCTCCGTGCGTTCCAGGGCCCGCGCGTAGTCGTAGCCCTCGAACGCGTCCGTCGCGTCCTGGACGACCCCGGACAGCGCCGCCAGCATCGCCCGGTCGAGCGGCTCGGTGACCGCCGCGTCCGCGTGCACGTCCCCCAGCCCCAGCACGAACTTGGACGCGTTGAGGATCTTGATGGCGAGCCGCCGGCCGACCTTGATCTGGCCGGTGTCGAACGCGGTGTCGGTGCCCGGACGCCCGCCGGCGGCCCAGTACCGGACGGCGTCGGACCCGTACTCACGCAGCAGGTCGATCGGCGTGACGACGTTGCCCTTCGACTTGGACATCTTCTTGCGGTCCGGGTCGAGGATCCAGCCGGACAGCGCGGTGCCCTTCCACGGCAGCGAGCCGTGCTCCAGATGCGCGCGGACGACCGTGGAGAACAGCCACGTCCGGATGATGTCGTGCGCCTGCGGGCGCAGGTCGTATGGGAAGACCCGGCCGAACAGGTCGGCGTCGCGCTCCCAGCCGCCCGCGATCTGCGGGGTCAGCGACGACGTCGCCCAGGTGTCCATGACGTCCGGGTCGCCGATGAAACCGCCCGGCTCGCCGCGCTGCTCCTCGGTGAACCCGGGCGGGACGTCGGACGACGGGTCGACGGGCAGCGCGCTCTCCGCCGGCACGATCGGCTCGCCGTAGCGCGGCTCGCCCTCGCCGTCCAGCGGGTACCAGACGGGGATCGGCACGCCGAAGAACCGCTGCCGGGAGATCAGCCAGTCGCCGTTCAGGCCCTCGACCCAGTTCTCGTACCGGGCCCGCATGTAACCGGGGTGCCATTCCAGCTCGCGGCCGCGCGCGATGAGCTCCGCGCGGACGCCCTCGTCGCGCCCGCCGTTGCGGATGTACCACTGCCGCGTCGTGACGATCTCCAGCGGCTTGCTGCCCTTCTCGTAGAACTTCACCGGGCGGGTGATCTCGCGGGGCTCGCCGTCCAGGTCGCCGGACTCGCGCAGCAGCTCGACGACCCGCTCCTTGGCGGAGAAGACCGTCTTGCCGGCCAGCTCGCCGTACGGGTCCGCCGGGACGCCGTCCGGCGGGTCGGCGGCGAGGCGCCCGTCCCAGCCGATGATCGCGCGGGTGGGCAGGTTCAGCTCGCGCCACCAGGTGACGTCCGTGACGTCGCCGAACGTGCAGATCATCGCGATGCCGGACCCCTTCTCGGGCTCGGCCAGCCGGTGCGCGACGACCGGGACCTCGACGCCGAACAGCGGCGTGCGGACCGTCGTCCCGAACAGCTCCCGGTAGCGCTCGTCGTCCGGGTGTGCGACCAGCGCGACGCACGCGGGCAGCAGCTCGGGCCGCGTCGTCTCGATGTAGACGGGCCGCTCGCCGCCGTGGAACCGGAGCCGGTAGAACGCGCCGGGCTGCTCGCGGTCCTCCAGCTCGGCCTGGGCGACGGCCGTGCGGAACGTGACGTCCCACAGCGTCGGCGCCTCGGACAGGTAGGCCTCGCCCCGCGCGAGGTTGCGCAGGAAGGCGCGCTGGGACGCCGTCCGGGACACGTCCCCGATCGTCGTGTAGAGGTGGTTCCAGTCGACCGAGAGCCCGACGCGGCGCCACATCTCCTCGAACGCCTTCTCGTCCACGGCGGTGAGCCGCTCGCACAGCTCGATGAAGTTGCGCCGCGAGATCGGCCGCTGCCGCTTGGCGTCGGGTTTGGCGGGCGGCTCGAAGTCCGGATCGTACGGAAGGGACGGATCGCACCGCACCCCGAAGTGGTTCTGGACGCGACGCTCCGTGGGCAGGCCGTTATCGTCCCAGCCCATGGGGTAGAAGACCGCCCGACCGCGCATGCGGTGATACCGCGCGACGGTGTCGGTGTGGGTGTAGGAGAAGACGTGGCCGACGTGGAGGGAACCGCTCACGGTGGGCGGCGGGGTGTCGATCGAGAAGACCTCGCCGCGCGGCCGCGTGCGGTCGAAGCGGTAGACGCCCTCGTCGTCCCAGACGCGTACCCACGTGTCCTCCAGGCCGTCGAGGGAGGGCTTGGGCGGGACGTTCGGAGTACGCGGCTGCTCTGTCATGGGCCAATCGTATTGACCGCGCCCCGCATCGCATCCCGATTACCGGCGCGAACGCGACGATCACCGGCGGACGGTTCCGGTAGCGTCGGAACCACCGGACGACTGGAGGACGATCATGGCGGACAAGGGCGACCTCGGCTGGCGGGTGATGGCCGGCGCCGCGGCCTTCGCGGGCGGCTTCGTCGCGAAGAAGGCCATCACGATGGCCTGGAAGAAGAGCACCGGGAAGGAGCCGCCGACCAACCCCGAGTCCCCTGAGGTCGCGCTGACCGAGGCGATCGGCTGGGCCGTCGTGATGGGCGTCGGCATGGAGCTCGCCCGCCTGCTCGCCACCCGCGCCGCCGCAAGGCAATGGGCCAAGGGCACCGGCGAACTCCCGTCCAATCTCAAGACCGACGGTTAAAAAGACTTATCGGCAGACTCAGCCACCGCCGCAACCACGCGACGACCTCAACGCCTGCGATCGCGTCCGAAGGCAGGTTTCGAGCTTGCGAGAAACCTGATCGCGCAGCGAGCCGCCGGGCGAGTCGGAGCGATGCAGCGATGGCGCGCGTTTCTCGACGATGGAGGGCCCCAGGGCCCGAAGGAGGAGAGAAACGCAATCAACCACGGAGGTCGTGGCGGATCTTGGCGGCCAGGGCCTTGGTGGCGGAGCGGTTGAGGGCGGCGCCCGCGGCGGCGCCGGTGAGAAGGGGGCCCATCGTGCCCAGCGTGCGGCCGAAGGTGCGCAGCATGCGCTTGCGGAGCGCCGACTTGGCCGCCGTTCCCAGGGCGCTGGTGAGCGAGCCGGTCTCCAGGGGGTTGATGCCGCGCTGGCGGGCCCAGGACGTGACGAACGCGGCGCCGCGGGTCGTGCCGGTGCCGTGGACGGTGACCCCGTACACCTCGTGCAGTTCGGCGATCATCTTGACCTCGATGGCGGCGACGACCAGGGTCTCGGCCGCGAGCTGAGCGGGGGCGGTCAGCAGCAGCGGCGGGGCCGTGAACTGCACGGCGGCGAGCGCGCCGCCGGCGGCGCCGACGGCGGTCGTGCCGTTTCCGGCCACCTTCACGATCCTGTCGGCGAGTTCCTCGCCCATCAGGCCGCGGTGGTGGGCCTGCAGCGTCTCGAGGTCGCGGATGGGGATGTGCGGGGCGGCCTCGACGAGTAGGTCGCCGAGCAGGCGGCCGCGCGCGACGCCCGCGGCGCCTGCTCTGCGGGCCTTCTGGCCGAGCAGTACGGCCAGTCGGCCGAGCAGGCGGCCGCGGGTCTCGCGGTCCATGTCCTCGTCGGCGGTGAGCCGTCCGACCAGCTCACCGAGTTCGGCGGAGCCGTTCCGGCGGGACGGCTCCATGTCCTCCTGACGTTCGATCTCTTCCGGCACCCTGCGGCCACTCCCGGTCAGGCGGCGCACTCGCGGCAGATCGGCTGGCCGTTCTTCTCGGTGGCCAGCTGGCTGCGGTGGTGCACCAGGAAGCAGCGGGTGCAGGTGAACTCGTCGGCCTGCCGGGGAACCACCCGGAAGGTGAGCTCCTCGTTCGACAGGTCGGCCCCGGGCAGCTCGGCGACCTCACCGGCGTCCAGGTCCTCGTCGATGATGCTGGCGGCCTTGTCGGCGCGCCGGGCCTGGAGCTCCTGGAGGCTGTCCTCGCTGAGGTCGTCGTCTGTCTTGCGTGGGCTGTCGTAGTCGGTCGCCATCTTCTATCTCCATCCCCCTCAGTGCTTTATGCGCCCCGTCGCGCGGAACTAACGCTCGGGGGACCGTTCTTGTGCCCGATCCGGGCGGGAAATTCTGTCACGGTTGGTGACCTGCGACACACAAGGCGCGACCGTCCCCACGAGTGACACCCATCACCCGCATCTCTTCCGAGAAATGTGTCTTCTGTCACATATCGAACGGATGTCGCGGTATGGCGCCGTAACCAGGGCTCCCGCCGCGGTTCGCGCGGCGGTCGGGGATCATATCGGTCCGGGGGGCGTTGTGCGCGCCGACCTGCCCGGCGCGGCGGGACGGCCGATCGGGCAGGTCGGACATCGAACCAGACTCTTCGGTGAAACGTCTGAACTAACGCGATATCGTGCCCGCCTGAGGTTGGGGGCGGGCCCCCTTGCGGGGCCTGCCCGGCGAACGCCGGCGGAAGGCCCCCGCGACGGGGTCCGGCGCACACTATCGCGGGACATCACTGCGGGTCACTGGAGGGTCAGATGCCGGATGCCGCTCCGCTGGAGCCGGGCGATCCTAGGGCACTCGGGCAGTACGAGGTCGTCGGACGGCTCGGCGCCGGGGGTCAGGGCGCCGTCTTCCTGGGCAGGACGCCCGGAGGCGAGTACGTCGCCGTCAAGCTGCTGCACGCGCAGATGGCGAACGACCCGGCCGCGCGGGCCCGGTTCACGCGCGAGGTGGCGGCGGCGCAGAAGGTCGAGCCGTTCTGCACGGCCCGCGTCCTGGAGGCCGACGTCCACGGCGACCAGCCGTACGTCGTCAGCGAGTTCATCGACGGGCCGTCCCTGCACGACGTCGTCGCGCACGACGGTCCGCGCAGCGCCGAGGAGCTGGAGCGCCTCGCGATCGGCACGGTGACGGCGCTCGCCGCCATCCACGAGGCCGGGATCGTCCACCGCGACTTCAAGCCGAACAACGTCATGCTGGCCTCGGACGGCCCGCGCGTCGTCGACTTCGGCATCGCCCGGACGGTCAACTCGCAGGAGAGCGCGGTGACCGCCACCGGCATGGTGGTCGGCACCCCCGGCTACCTGGCGCCCGAGCAGCTCACCGGCGCGCCGCTCACCCCGGCCGTGGACATCTTCGCCTGGGGCGCGACGATGGTGTTCGCCGCGACCGGGCAGTCGCCGTTCGAGGCGGACACGCTGCCGGTCATCATCAACCGGATCCTCAACGAGGAGCCCGACCTGTCCGCGCTGCCCGCGGGGCCGCTGCGCGACCTGGTCGGACGTTGCCTGTCCAAGGACGCGGGCCTGCGCCCGCCCGCGGCGCAGCTCCTGCTGAACCTGCTCGGGCACGTCGGCGTCGCGCCGGGCTCCCAGGCGGGCGGGCCGGACGACCTGCTCAACCAGGGCACCCGGATCGCGTCGCAGCTCGCGCCGCCGCCCCCGGTGCCGGCCGCGCCGCGTCCGCAGCACCCGCCGCAGCAGCAGATCACCCCGCCGCCGATGCCGATGCACCAGGCCGGGATGCCGCCGGGCCCGAACACGCCGCCGCCGCAGCCGATCACGCCGCCGCCCATGCCGATGTACCAGGGCGGGGCGATGCCGCCCCCGCCGCCGAACCAGCCGCGGATGCCGATGGGGCAGCCCGTCCCGCCGGGGCCCGGGTACGGGCAGCCGAAGCAGTCCGGCGGCGCCGGGCCGATCCTCGCGATCGGCTGCGGCGTGCTCGCGCTGATCGTCGTCATCGTGATCGTGGCGATCGTGGTCGTCGCCGCCAACAGCGACGACCCGGACCCTGATCCGTACACGCCGCCGCCGACGACCTACTCGCCGCGGACCGACTTCCCGACGCCGTCCACGACCCGCGGCGGCCTCATCGGCGTGTGGCGCGGCAACGGGTCCCAGCCGGGCGCCAGCTCGGGGCACACGAGCTTCGACGTCCGGTTCACGCTGGTGTACTCCAGCGGCATCGCGACCTACACCTACCCGTCCGGCTCGCAGGTCGAGTGCCGGACGCGGCTCACGCACCTGTCGGGCGACAGCGGCAGCTCGCGGATCGAGTACCAGGAGACCCCCTACACGGGGATGGACCCGAAGGAGTGCGCGCCCGGCTACATCACGTTCATCCCGTCCGGGTCCGGCACCACCATGCGGTGGGAGTGGCGGCAGACCCGCTCGGCCTCGTCCGCCCAGGCCTTCGGGACCGTGAGCAGGTGACGGACGAGGTCACGCCGCTTCGCGCGGGTGACCCGTCCCGGCTCGGCGCGTACCGCCTGACCGGCCTCCTCGGGGAGGGCGGTCAGGGGACGGTCTACCTCGGGGAGGACGAGCCGGGCCACCGGGTCGCCGTGAAGCTGCTGCACGCGCGGTTCAGCGGCGACCCGAAGGCGAGGGCGCGGTTCGCGGCCGAGGTGGCGGTCGCGAAGCGGGTCTCGGCGTTCTGCACGGCCCGCGTCCTGGACTCCGACGTCGAGGGCGACCGGCCGTACATCGTGAGCGAGTACATCGACGGCCCGCCGCTGTCGCAGGTGCTGTCCGCGGAGGGCCCGCGGCGGGGCACCGACCTGGACCGGCTGGCGATCGGGACGATGACGGCCCTCGCCGCCATCCACCAGGCGGGCGTCGTGCACCGCGACTTCAAGCCCGCCAACGTGCTGCTCGCGCCGGACGGCCCGCGGGTGATCGACTTCGGCATCGCGCGGGCGCTGGACGCGACGGGCACGATGTCGAGCACGGCCGTCGGCACGCCCGCCTACATGGCGCCGGAGCAGATCTCCGGGGCGCGGGTCGGGCCCGCGGCGGACGTGTTCGCGTGGGGCGCCACGATGGTCCACGCGGCGACGGCGCGTCCCGCGTTCGGGCACGACTCCATCCCCGCGGTCATGCACCGCATCCTCAACCTGCCGCCCGACCTCGGCGACCTGCACGCGCCGCTGCGCCAGATCGTGGCGGACTGCCTCAGCAAGGACCCGGCGCTGCGTCCCGAGTCCCAGCGCGTCCTGGCGCATCTGCTGAACCTCGCGGGAAGCCTCCCGCAGCCGGGCGCGCGGCAGGACGCCCCCGGCGACGACTCGGTGATCCTCACGCAGGGGGCCGCGACCGCGGCGACGGAGTCGGCTCGGCTGCGGATCGTCCAGACGCCGCCCGCCCAGACACCGCAGCCCCAGACACCGCAGCCCCAGACACCGCAGCCCCAGACACCGCAGCCCCAGACGCCGCCCGCCCAGACGCCGCCGCCTCAGACGCCGTCGATGGCGCCGCCCGGTGGGGCATGGCCGCCTCCGGCTCCCCCGCCTCCCGCTCCGCCGCCCGGCGGGCAGGGATACGCCGCGACCTGGCCGTCCTCCGCCGCCCCTGACATGGGCACCGACGTCCCCCGCCCGCCGGGACGGCGGGGCCGGCGCGGCATGGGCGTGCTGGCGAGCGCGGGCGGCGCCGCGCTGGTCGCCCTGGTCGTGGCCGGGACCGCGATCGCCGTCCAGCTCGCGGGCGACGGCGACCCCGACCCGACCACGACGTCGGCGGGCGGCCGGACGGGCGGCACCTTCCAGATGGCGATGCGGGGAGTGGGCACCAGCGCCGACGAGATCGACCCGTCGCACGCGTTCAGCGGCGCGGAGCGATTCCTCACCAAGCAGCTGTTCACCGGCCTGACCGAACTCGCCCCCGACGGCACCCCCCGCAACCGCCTCGCCACGCAGATCACCCCGGACGCGTCCTGCCGGCAATGGAAGATCCAGATCAAGGACGGGACGAGGTTCAGCGACGGCAGGCCCGTCGACGCGCAGGCGTTCGCCCGCGGCTGGGCCCGCAGCGCGGCGACGTCCGCCGGCGGCGGCGCCTACCTGATGACCGACATCGTGGGCTTCGCGGCGGTCTCGAGCGGCAAGGCCGAGACGCTATCGGGGGTCAAGGTGGTGTCCGGCACCCTGCTGGACGTCGCGCTCACGTCCCCCAACTGCGATTTCCCCGCGCGGCTGGCCGAGCCCGCGTTCATGCCCGTCCCCGAGGACGCGGGCAGGCCCGAGAACAAGGCGTACAACATCCGGCCCGTCGGGAACGGGCCGTTCAGCCTGCAGGATTACCGGGAGGACAGCCGGGTCACGCTGGTGCGCAACGACGCCTGGGCGTTCGGCAAGACGAAGTTCGACGCCGTCGACGTCCGCCTCAGCGACGAACCGGGCCTGGGACGCACGGCCTACGCCGCCGGCGAGGTCGACTGGTACACCGTCGGCACCGACCAGGTCGCCTCCGCCCCCAAGAACGAGCTGGTCACGCGTCCCTCGCCGTTCACCCGCATGCTCGTCCCGATCACCGCGCGCCCGCCGATGCACTCCAAGGACGCCAGGCTGGCGGTGTCCTACGCGATCGACCGGGAGAAGCTCGTCGCGCTGGCCGGCGGTTCCTACAAGCGGGCCCACGGCATCGTCCCGGCGGGGGTCCCCGGCTTCGGCGGGCCCGGCGCCTGCCCGTCGTGCGACGGGACGGACCCGGCGAAGGCCAAGGAACTCGCCGCGCGGGCGGGCCTCAAGCCCGGGACGGAGATGCGGTTCTACTACCGGGCCTCGACCGCCGACGAGAAGCTGGTCGAGGTCGTGCGGCACTCGCTGGAGTCGGTCCTCGGCTGGAAGATCGACGCGCGGGCGATCCCGCTCAGCGAGTACGAGCGCTTCCGCAAGGAACTCGTCAAGGACGACGCATGCGGCCTGGCGTTCTTCTCCTGGGGCCCCGACTACCCCAGCGCCTACTCGATGCTGTGGCCGCTCCTCGGCGGCACGGTGGTGGCGACCGGCACGAACAACTACTACAACCTGTCCGGCTGGAAGAACGGGAACTTCGACACCCTGATCTCCAGCGCGCTGCGGACACAGCCCGCCAGCACCCGCGCCAACCTGTTCCGGCAGGCCGAGAAGCTGGCGCTGGACGACATGGCCCTCATCCCCCTGGTCAACACCGGCTCGGCCGCGGTGCGCAGGGGCGGCATGTTCGTCGGCCTGGAGATGGACTACGACGGCGACCCGACCGTGGCGACGGCCGCGCTCAAGTAGGGCCCGCCCGGGGAATCAGCCCGGCGGGAGGCGCACGGTGACGATCAGCCCGCCGCCGGGCCGCGGCGCCGCGTACACGGCGCCCCGGTGCGCCAGCACCACCGACCGGACGATCGACAGCCCGAGCCCGGCGCCCTTGGCCGACTCGACGCGGTCGGCGTTCAGCCGCCGGAACGGCTCGAACAGCCGCTCCACCTCGTAGGCGGGCACGGCGGGGCCGGTGTTCTCGACCTGGATGGTGGCGTAGCCCTCCAGCATGCCGGTGCGGATCCACAGCTCGCCGCCGTCCTCGACGTTGTGCTTGATCGCGTTCTCGACGAGGTTGGACACCAGGTGCTCCAGCAGCACCGGGTCGCCGAGCGCCTTCCCCGACGTCAGCTCCGGATGGACGGACACGTCGAGGTCGTGGTCGCCGCGCGCGGAGTGCTCCAGCACCGTCGTCGCCACCTCGGCCAGGTCGACCGGGGTGCGGGTCGCGAGCTCCCGCTCGCTGCGGGCGAGCAGCAGCAGGCCCTCGATGAGCCGCTCGTGCCTGGCGTTGGTGGCGAGGAGCGTCCGGCCGACGGCGCGCAGGTCGTCGGAGACGTCCGGGTCGCCGAGCGCGACCTCCAGCAGCGTCCGGTTGATCGCGAGCGGGGTGCGCAGCTCGTGGGAGGCGTTCGCGACGAACCGGCGCTGGGAGTCGAACGCCATCCCGAGCCGTTCGAGCATCGCGTCGAAGGTGTCGGCCAGCTCCTTGATCTCGTCGTCCGGGCCCTCCAGCGCGATCCGCTCGTGCAGCGTGCTCTCCGACAGGCGGCGCGCGGTGGTGGTGACCCGCTGCAGCGGGCTGAGCGCCCGGTCGGCGACGAACCAGCCGAGCACCAGCGTGATGACCCCGACGCCGCCGAGCGCGAGCAGCGACCGTCCGACGAGCTGGCGCATCGTCTGCTCGACGAACTGGCGCTGCAGCGCGGCGGCCTCCTCGTCGGAGATGTTGAAGCCGATCACCTTGACGCCGCCGAGGATGTCGGCCATCAGCACCGACATCACGAACAGCAGCAGCGCGCCCGCCATGAAGAACAGCAGCCCGTACAGGAGGGTGAGCCGCAGCCGGACGCTCATGCGGGGCAGCGCCTTCATCTCGCCGAACGTCCCGCCGCCGTCGCCGCGCCACATGCCCTTGGGCGCCTGGGCGGGCTGCGGGACCTGCTGCGGGCCGGGCCGCCGCCACGGGCCGCCGCCGGACGTCTCCGTGCCGTCGCGGGGTTCGGGTTCGGTGGTCACAGCCGGTATCCCACACCGGGCACGGTCTCGATCACCGGGGGGTCGCCGAGCTTCTTGCGCAGCGTCATCATCGTGACGCGGACGACGTTCGTGAACGGGTCGATGTGCTCGTCCCAGGCCTTCTCCAGGAGCTGCTCGGAGCTGACGACGGCGCCGTCCGCGCTGAGCAGGACCTCCAGGACGGCGAACTCCTTGCGGGTCAGCTCGACGGGGCGGCCGTCCCGCGCGACCTCGCGGCGGGCCGGGTCGAGGCTGATCCCGGCGCGCTCCAGGACGGGCGGCAGCGGCGCGGCGGCGCGGCGGCCGAGGGCCCGCACCCGGGCGATCAGCTCGGCGAACGCGAACGGCTTGGCGAGGTAGTCGTCGGCGCCGATGGACAGGCCCTCGACGCGGTCGTCCAGCTCGCCCGCGGCGGTCAGCATGATGATCCGCGCCGGGTAGCGCTGCGCGACGAGCTGCTTGCAGACGTCGTCGCCGTGGACCTTGGGCAGGTCGCGGTCGAGCACGATCACGTCGTACTCGTTGACGCCGGCCCGCTCCAGCGCGCCGGCGCCGTCGTAGGCGACGTCCACGGCCAGCGTCTCCCTGCGCAGGCCGGTGGCGATCGCGTCGGCGAGCACCCGCTCGTCCTCGACGACTAGAACACGCACGAGGTCCCCCTCCATGGGCCGGGACGGGGCCCGTCCCGGCCTCCAGATATGCCACGGGAGCCGTAAGACGCCCGTAAACACCTGTTCAGATGATCGTTGTCAGCGCCGTGGTGGCAGCGGCGCAAGAATCCGCGAAAATTGCATCAGGGTTCAGGTTTACCTTCAGCCTAGGCCTGGGTAGGCATGGGCACGATCCGGGAGGAGGCCTATGGGCGAGTTGTCACGAATGATCCAGCAGCGACTCGATGACGCGTACGCGTCGCTGCGAAGCGCCCATGCAGAAGGAGACACCTACCTGGCGGACATTCGCCAGGAGGAGATCAACGACCTGCGCCGGATCGCAGCGAACAACGACATCGGTGTAGAGCCGCCCCGCTGCGACTGAGAACGCGCGAGCGACACGGGGAGCCCGGGACATGTGCGGTCCCGGGCTCCCCGTTCCATGTCCCGGATCAGTCGCCGAGCGGGTCCAGTGGCGCCAGGAGGTCGTGGAGGGCCTCGAAGGTGCCCGGGGCTGCTGCGATGGTCAGTTCCGGGCCGGGCGCGGCGCCGTGCAGGCCCTCGACGCGTCCGCCCGCCTCCCGGACGATCAGCCCGCCGGCGGCGATGTCCCACGCCTGGACGCCGCGCTCGTAGTAGGCGTCGACCCGTCCGGCCGCGAGCGAGCACAGGTCGACGCAGCAGGAGCCGCCGCGCCGGATGTCGCGGACGTTCGGCAGCACGCCCGTGAGGACCCGCGCCTGCCTGGCGCGCCGTCCGGCCGCGTAGCCGAACCCCGTGGCCACCAGCGCCTTGTCGAGCGGCACCCGAGAGTTCACGCGGAGTTCGCGCGTGCCGGACGCGCCGTGCTGGAGGGCGCCCTCGCCGCGCACGGCCGTGTACGACTCGCCCCGGCGCGGGATCTCCACGACCCCGGCGACGGCCGTGCCGTCCACCTCGGCGGCGATGCTGACCGCCCAGTCGGGCAGGTCGTAGAGGTAGTTGACGGTCCCGTCGATCGGGTCGACCACCCAGCGGACGCCGCTGCCGCCGGCCCGGTCGCCGCCCTCCTCGCCGAGGAACGCGTCGTCGGGGCGGGCGGCCCGGATCCGCTCGATGATCAGCTGCTCGGCGGCGCGGTCCAGGCGGGTGACGACGTCGGTCGGGGACGACTTGGTCCCCACGACGTCCGGGCCGCCCGCCGGACGCTTGTCGACCAGCATCCGGCCGGCCTCCCGCGCGGTCTCGGCGGCCAGCTCCAGGAGGTCGTCCGCCAGGCTCATCGTGCTCCTCGTGGGGGGACGACCCCCCACGCCCCCCGGTTCGCTTCGCTCATTTCGTCTCGGCCAGAAGGTGGCGGGGCAGGGCGGCGAACCTGGGGTCGGTGCCGGGGGTGGCGGCCCGCGCGAACGCGATGCCGAGGTCGGCGGCGCGTTCCGCGGCCTCGACGTCGAGGTCGAACTTGACCTCCATGTGGTCGGAGACGAACCCGATCGGCACGACCGCGACGGCGCGGACGCCTTCGCCGTGCAGCTTCTCCAGATGGTCGGTGATCTGCGGCTCCAGCCACGGTTGCGTGGGAGGGCCGCTGCGGCTCTGGTAGACGAGGTCCCACGGCGTTCCAGGGGCCGCCTTCTGCACGACCGTCCGCGCGGCCGTCTCCAGCTCATCGGCGTAAAGGTCCCGGTTGGGCTGGGACAGCGGCACGCTGTGCGCGGTGAAGACCAACCGTGCGTCTTCTGGGAGACGGCTCAGAGCGTCTTTTGCGGCGTCCACGAACGGTTCGATGAAGCCGGGCCTGTCGCAGTAGACGGGCAGCTTGTCTATCTCAGGCGCGTCCGGCACCTCTTGGCGCGCGCGCGCAATGTCGTTGAGGTACTGGTCGTTGGTGGAGTAGCCGCTGTAGGCGGACGTGACGAAAGCGGCCGCCCGGCGCACACCGTCCGCCTTCATCTGCCGGACGGTGTCGGCCAGGTACGGGGTCCAGTTCCGGTTGCCCCAGTAGACGGGCAGATCCACGCCGTGGGCGGCGAAATCGGCCTCGATCGCGGCCTTGAGGTCGCGGCACTGCTGGTTGATGGGGCTGACCCCGCCGAACATGTAGTAGTGCTCCCCCACCTCTTCCAGGCGCTCCCGTGGGATATTGCGGCCACGGGTCACGTTCTCCAGGAACGGGATCACGTCCTCGGGCCCCTCCGGCCCCCCGAAGGACAGCAGAAGCAACGCGTCATACGACGTCATGCTTCTATCCAATCAGCTGAACCGTGCGGCGTACGCGCGGGCGAGGCTGAGGACCTTCTGGACGTACCAGTGGGCATGGTTGTACTGGTACACCGCGTTGTAGAGCTGCTTGCCGCCCCTGCCAGCACCGTTCGCGCACAGGTATTTCGCTGCTCCGGGGATGGCGTCGTAGGGGTTCATGATGTCGGCCCTGCCGTCGCGGTCGCCGTCCACCCCGTACGCCTTCCACGTCGCGGGCATGAACTGCATCGGCCCGAGCGCGCCCGCGCTGGACCGGCCCGCGTTGCGGCCGTGGTCGCTCTCGACCTGGCCGATCGCGGCGAGGACCGTCCAGGACAGGCCCCGGCACGCGGTGGCCGCCTCCTTGTACAGGTCCAGGTAGCTGCTCGGACGGCCGCCGTCGCCGGGCGTCTGGTAGTCGTGCAGGTTGACGACGTTCGTGCCGGGCCCGAGGACCTTGGTCACGGCTTTGACGACCTTGGCCGGGCTCACGCCGGGCGCGTTGACCAGGACCGCCACGTTCGGGACGAGTCCGATCCGGCCTCCGGAGCTCCCGCTGACGAGCATGTCGATGCCGGGCAGGCCGAGGGGTCCGGCGCCGCCCATCGTCAGCTCGGGCATCGTCCGTCCGACCACCGGGTACCGCATGCCCCGGTTGAGCCGGAGATGCTCCGCGGCGGCCGTGGACACGACGAACCGGTCGGCGGCCAGCGCCTCCCACAGGGCGTTGTTCTTCGCGGTTCCGGGCGGCGTCCACGAGCGGAACGCCGACGGGTCGACGGCGAACGCGTTGACCTGCCGCCCCTGGAGCTGGACGGCGCCGCCCGCGACCGCCACGACGTCGCTGACCCGGCCCAGCGACGCGATCTTCTTGATCTTGGCGGCGGGGATCGAGCCGCGGCCGACCGCCAGCACGTCCGGCGGGACCACGCGCCGCAGCGGGGCGACCTCGCCGCCGGTGGCCACGTTGACCGGGTCGCCGGGCGGGACGCTCGGCGGCGGCTGCGCTCGCGACGAATCGGCGGCGGGCTCCGCGTCCTCCGTCGTCAGCGCCGCGATCACACCGCCGGACGCGGTCGCGACGGCGAGCACCGCGATACCGGCGACGGCGAGCCGCAGCCCCCGTCCGCGGCGGCGCGTCCCGGAAGGCGCGCCGGTGTTCTGCGGCCTCCGCTGCTTCTTCTCCGGCTTCGGCCTACGCGGTCGCATGTCGGGCTGGGGCTCGGGCTCGGTGCGCGGTGCTGATGGAGGAGCCACAACTTTTCCCAACGACTGTCGCTTAGGACGGTTACCCGCCTTGTCACTTCATTCCCACATGTAACAGGAACATGGGCGAGCCGGTATGCGACCGGATAGTACGGTATCGCCGGATTCCCCCCGGGTGCTTCCGGAGCAGAACATGAACTTTCCTCATGAACGGCGGCCGAGTAGAGTCACCGCATGTCCCCCGTGAGCAACCAGAA
Organism: Actinomadura sp. KC06; assembly: GCF_004348735.1. GTDB lineage: Bacteria > Actinomycetota > Actinomycetes > Streptosporangiales > Streptosporangiaceae > Spirillospora. The sequence goes on along the minus strand of NZ_SMKT01000020.1, from coordinate 17,965 downwards.
GTGGCGGAACTGGGCGGGAAACCAGCAGGCCACGCCGCATCGCGTCGTGACGCCGCGCACCGCCGACGAGGTGGGGGCGGCGGTGCGGTCGGCCGCCGACGACGGCCTCACGGTCCGCATGACGGGCACCGGACACTCCTTCACCGGCGCCGCCGTCGCGGAGGGCGTCCTGCTGCGTCCGGCCGGGCTCACGGCCGTGCGCTCGGTCGACACCGCGTCCGGGCTCGTCACGGTCGAGGCGGGGCTGCCGCTGCACCGGCTCAACCGCGTCCTGGACGATCACGGCCTCGCGCTGGCCAACATGGGCGACATCCAGGAGCAGACCGTCGCCGGCGCCCTGCAGACCGCCACGCACGGCACCGGGCGCGACGCCGCCGGGCTGGCCTCCCAGGTCGCCGAGCTCGAGCTCGTCCTCGCCGACGGCACCGTCGTGACCTGCTCGCGGAAGGAGCGTCCCGACCTGTTCGACGCGGCGTGCGCGGGCGTCGGCGCGCTCGGCGTCGTCACCGCCATCACCTGGCGGACCGTCCCGGCGTTCCTCCTGCGGGCACAGGAGGAACCGATGAAGTGGGACGAGGTCCTCGCGCGCCTGGACGAGTTCGACACCGCCAACGAGCACTTCGAGTTCTACTGGTTCCCGCACACCGAGGGCTGCCTGACTAAGAGGAACAACCGCGTCGAGGGTGCCGCGGAGCCGCTGTCCAGGTTCAAGTACTGGCTGGACGACCAGTTCCTGTCCAACACGGTGTTCGGAGCCGTCAACCGGCTGACGCACCGCGTTCCCAGCACGACGCGCTTCGTGAACGGCATCTCCGCCAAGGCTCTCGGCGCGCGCGCCTACAGCGACACTTCGTACAAGGTCTTCACCAGTCCGCGGACCGTCCGCTTCAAGGAGCAGGAGTACGCGATCCCGCGCGAGGAACTCGTCCCGGCGCTGCGTGAGCTGCGCGCCCTCTTCGCGCGGAGAGACTGGCGCATCAGCTTCCCGATCGAGGTCCGGATGCTTCCCCGCGAGGACGCCTGGCTGTCGATGGCCCACGGACGGCGCAGCGCGTTCATCGCCGTGCACGTCTACCACCGCGACGCGCACGAGGACTACTTCCGCGGCGTCGAGGACATCATGACCGCCCTCGACGGACGTCCGCACTGGGGCAAGCTCCACACGCGAGACGCCGCGTACCTGGAGAAGGTGTATCCGAGGTTCGGCGACTTCCGCGCCCTGCGCGACGAACTCGACCCCGACCGCCGCTTCGCCAACCCCTACACGAAACAGGTCTTCGGCGACTGAGGCGGCTTAGCCGGCGGGCGCCTGCGGGTCGGCGCCGCCCGGCTCCTGGCCGCCGCCGTCCGGACCCTCGGTGGGCGCCGGAGTGTCCGGAGGCGTCGGGACCGACGACGTGGGCGGGGTCGTCGGCTGGTCGGTGGGCCGCTGGGTCGGCTGCGTCGTCGGCTGCCCGTCCGGTGTGGTCGGCTGCGTGGACGGCGTGTCACCGGTCGGCGTCTCGCCTGGCGTGGCGCCCGGGCCGCTCGGGTCGCCGGACGGGCTCGGCGACGGATCGTCGTCCGCCTGCCCGCCACCGCCGCCCAGCACCTGCGTGACGGTCAGGCCATTGCCGCCCTTGCCGAGCGCCTGCCCGGTGGTCGCCTCGTAGATCGTGATCCCGACGATCACGATGGCGAACACCGCTGCCGACGACACCGCGAGCTTCACCCAGTGCGCCCTGGCCCACTCGACCGTGTTCTGCCACGCCGACCGCCGGGCGGCCTGGCGCACCGCGTCCTCCCCCGCGGCCTCGGCGAGCGAGGCGGCGACGGCGTCCACCGGGTCCAGGCGCGTGGAGCTCGGATCGGCGCCCGGCGGCAAGTCGCGACGCGTGGCGTTCGGATCGCCGCCGGACCGCGGGTCGAAGCGGGTGGCATTGGGATCACCACCGGCCAGGGGGTCGAACTGGGTGGCGTTGGGATCGCCGCCGGACGCCGGATCGAACCGGCGGGTGGCGTTCGGGTCGCCGGACCACACCACGGTGCGGGTCGGGTCGGCGCTGGTCGCCTCGTCCGCCGCGCCTTCGGCCGCGTCCCGCCGCCGCGCCGCCGCCTGGAGCTCGGTCAGCTCCTTGAGCCGTCCCCGGCCCTGGTCGAGGTAGTGCTTGCCGACCGCCGCCCCGGCCGTCGAGATCACGCTCATCAGCGCCGCGCCGATGATCGTCCCGTACACCCCCAGGTAGGACGCCCCCAAAGCCGCGGCCGCCGTCGCCGCCGCGCTCGCGATCAGCTGCGTCGTGCTGACGTCCGGCAGCTTGCGCGGCATGCCTCTGATCCCCCTCGTCCATCGCCGTCGAATCCCCGGAACAGAAACTAACCGGGACATCCGGGTTGTTCCGCCAGCGAACGTGACAATCGCAACGCCGGGCCGGTTGGAGCCGCGCGCGCCCGTCAGGCACCGTGAGGAAAAAGATGGACAAGATTGAGGCGGGGCGGCGTCCCGCCGGTCGCGTCACCGGCAAGCTAGGTCAGGTGCCCTCTTCGACCTCGTGGAGGGGGCTTCGAGAGCGGCGATGTTCGGACATGCCGGGTACGGTGCTGGCAGCAGGTGTGTCCGAAAGAGAGACTCGGGAACCCGGGGGAAGGGCACGCATGCGCCCTCGGTGGGCATCGGACGGCCGGCCGGTGAGAGCAAGGCCGGGCCGGTCCGGGGTCCTCCGTGCCATGAAGACAGGGCAGGAAGGACACGCATGCAGGAGCTGCGCCTCGTCGCGGTCAGCGAGGACGGTACGTACCTCGTCCTGGCCACCGCGGGCCGAGGCACCCGGTTCACCCTGCCCGTCGACGACCGGCTCCGCGCCGCGGTCCGTGGGCACTTCTCCCGCCTCGGCCAGTTCGAGATCGAAGTGGAGAGTCCCTTGCGCCCCAAGGAGATCCAGGCCCGTATCCGCTCCGGCGAGACCGCGGAGGAGATCGCCGAGTCGGCGGGCATCCCGGTCGAGCGCGTCCGCTGGTTCGAGGGTCCGGTCCTGCAGGAACGCGAATACATGGCACAGCAGGCGCAGCGCGTCGCCGTGCGCCGGCCCGGCGAGTCGGCGCCGGGACCGCCGCTCGGCGAGACCGTCGAGGAACGCCTCGGCCGCGGCGGCGTCGACCTCGAAGAGGTCGAATGGGACTCCTGGAAGTGCGAGGACAACACCTGGCGCGTCCGCCTCTCCTTCTTCGACAACGCCCGCCCGCACGCCGCCGAGTGGACGTTCGACCCGCGCCGCCGCCTCGTCTCCCCGCTGGACGAGATCGCCGCGCGCCTCACCGCCGTCGACTGGGACGAGGAGCCGCTCTCCGACACCGTCACGCCGCTCGTCCCGCGCCGTCCCGCGATGAAGGTCGTGTCCAGCGACCGCGACCCGGCGCCGCGCGGGCTGCCCGCCGAGCACGAGCAGCCCGGCGCGCACGAACAGCACGCCGCACCCGCACCTGCACCTGCACCCGAGCCGCTGCGCGCCGCCGAGCCCCGCGGCTACGTCGCCGAACGCGGCCCCGTGGCCGAACCTCGCCCCCGGTTCCGGCAGCCGAGCGAGGCCGCTTCGCTGCGCGAGGCCGTCCAGCCGCGCGAATCGGACGAGCGCGTCGAACCTGCTACGCGTACGCCTGCCTCGCTCCGTCCGACCGGCGCCCGCGAACAGGCCGCCCCGGCCGAGCCCGCGGAAACCGCCGACCGCGACGAGACGCCCGAATCGCACGAGTCGCACGAGCCGGGCGAGGCCGCTCTGGGACGCGACACGACCGAGCCCGTCAGGCCCAGCGAGGCGGCGGCACAGGCCCCCGAAGCCGCCCCGCCGAGCGAGACGCGCGAGGCCGACGAGCCGCGCGACACCGACACGCGCGAAACCCCCGCCGAGGCTGAGGCCGCCGCCGAGCAGGACGCGGCGCCCGAGATCGAGAGCGAGAGCGAGACCGTCCGTCCCAAGGAAGAGGACGACCAAGACGATCGCGACGCCGCCGAGGCGGAGACGGTCACGGACGAGCGCGCCGACGAACAAGACGAATCCGACCGTGAGCAGGAGACCGCCGAAGAGGCACCGGCGGAGAAGGCGTCCAGTGCGGCGGCTCCGCGGCGCAGGCCCGAGCCCGCGCGGCCCGCGCCGTCCGAACCCGCCGAGGAGGAGAAGCCCGCGCGGGAGAAGAAGCCCGCGGCGGCGCAGCGTCCCGCGCAACGGCAGGCTCCGCGGACGCCGGCGAAGAAGAAGCCGGCCGGCCGTCCCGCCATGCCCGCGGCCGCGCAGGAGAAGCCGGCGACCGGGTCGCCCGCGCCGGCGGCCGCCGCGAACGGCGAGCCGGCGGGCGCGCCGCGTCCGGCACGGCGCCGCAAGGCCAAGGGCAAGCGCGCCTCCGTGCCGTCCTGGGACGAGATCATGTTCGGCGCCCGGCGTCCCGAGTAGCCTTCCGCGCGCAGGTCAGGGGCGGGCGTCGGGCGGGGACTCCAGGAACGGCGCCAGCCAGGCCGGGGTGATGCCCGCGGCCAGGGCCACGGCGTCCTCCTCGGCCATGTCCGTTGCGGAGTAGCCGCCGTCTCCGGCGCCGACGGCGGCGAACAGCGTCGCCAGGCCGAGCCTGCGCTGGAAGAGGGTCCGGCGGATGCGCCACCCGATGATGGCGTCGTGCTCGACGACCACCTGGCGGCGCCGCAGCGAGCCTGACCTGACGCTGAGGCGTCCGCCGTCAGTGACGTGGCCGAGCTGGCGGTAGCGGTCCAATCCGAGCGGGACCGCGAGGACGGCGAACACGGCGCACACGTAAACGACCCAGGGCTGACCAGCCAGGACGGCGAGGCCCGCGACACCGACCGGACCCGCCACGGCGCGGACCAGGCGACGTCCCCGCGCGGCGGGCGGGTGGGCGATCAGCGGGCCGGGGACGTTCCCGACGACGCGCGCCGCAAGCGATTCGGCGACCATGCGCGGCGCGGCGGGCAGGAGCCGGCCGCGATGGGCGGCGTCGCCGAGGCCGGTGATCAGCGCGCCGAGGCGGGTCACGCCGGCCACCCGCTCGAACGGGTTGTCGGCGAGTTCGACCCCGCGCAGGCGCCGCCGTTCGAGCGAGACGCTGCGGCGGGTGAGCAGGCCGCGCTCCACGACGACGGAGCCGTCCCGCTCGTGGACGGTGAAGTCCCAGTTGAACAGCGTGAAGACGATCACCGACATGACCGGCATCGCGATCAGGACGAGGATGGCCAGCGCCACGACGAGGGCGGTGGAGAGGCCCACCACGTCATGGCCGAAGTTCTCCACCCGTTCCCGCGTGATGAGGCCGAGGTCGTCGCCGAGGTTGTAGACGGTGCCGACCAGGCTTCCGGCCAGCGCGAACGGCGTGAGCAGGTAGGCGCCGCTCAGCGGCGCGTACACGTACCAGCGGCGCCGCATGCGGGCGAGGACGCGGCGCGGCGGCGCGGGCGCGTCCCTGGCCAGGAGGATCCCGCGGAGCCGTTCGGCCTCCTGCCGGGAGACGGCGTTCAGCGTCCCCTCGCCGCCGTCCGCGCCCGCGTCGATGTGGAGGACCGCGAGGCCGAGCAGCCGGTGCGGGAGGGACGCGCTGATGTCCACGCCCCGGATCCGGTCGCGCGGGATGGTCTTGACCGACCGTCCGATGAGCGCCCGCCGGAGCTCGATGCGGTCGCCGTACAGGACGTAGGTGAACGTCACCCAGCTCGCGACGTGGAAGATCAGCCCGAACGCCAGCCCGGCGAGAGTGAAGTAGAACGCCGTGGACAGCCCGCCGACGAGAAGTCCCGTCGCGCCGGCCAGGACCAGGGCGATGAGCTCCCGGACGGCCCCGACGACGAACGTGAGCGGATGCAGCCGCTGCGTGTGACCGGCCTCCTGCGGCCCCGTCCCGTTCGATCCGGGCGGGACGGTGGCGCCCACCAGGTGGTCGCCGTCGCGATGGGCGCCGTCGCCATGGCCGCCGTCGCGATGGCCGTTGGACGGAGAGCCGGCGGTCCGGTCGTGCGCCGCGGGTTCGGGCCCCTGGTCGCCGTCCCGGACGTTCACGTCGCGTCGTCGCGGAGATCGTGCGCGCGGTGCGCGAGGTCCTCTGCCAGATGGGTCGCAACGTCCACCGGAAGCCCGGCGACCTCGGACGACCCGGTGTGCGAGGCCGTGTTCACCTTGATCGTGGCGAGGCCCAGCAGCCGTTCGATCCAGCCCTGCCCGGTGTCGACGGTCTGGATCCGCCCTACGGGGACCAGCATCCATTCGCGGCTGAACCAGCCCGTCCGGGTGTAGACGACGTCGGCGCTGACCTCCCACCGGTGGACGCGGTAACGCCAGACGGGCGCGACGGTCACCATGAGCAGCCCCGCCGTGCCGACGATGTAGGGCAGCCAGCCGACCCGTCCCGACAGCCACGCGGGCATCCCGCTCCATCCGGAGTCGCCCAGCCAGGCGGCCACGCCGAGCGCGAGCCCGAACGCGAGGCCCCACAGCAGCAGGTACTCGATGGCCCAGTGCGCGATCGCGCGGCGCGACACCCGGTGTTCGGGCGGCCGCAAGCGCGGCGGGTGCGGCCCCCCGCCGTCCTTCTGGTGACTGCGCCGCACCGACGTCACACCGCGAGTTTAGAACGCCGGAGGCGCCCTCCAGCCGTTTCTCCCTGCGCGAAAACCCGGTCCCTGGGCACGGAACCCGCCGGGGCGCGGGCGCGGAGCTCGCCGCGGCGCGCACGCCGGAATCCGCGGTCGCGGGCACAATCCGGCGGCCGTCAGCGTTTTGTCAGTGGTCCATGCGATGTTGTGGGCGCGTCAGGCGCCACCGGCGGAGCTTGGCCGGGGCGGCGGAAAAACTGGATGCACACCACCCCGGACACCACATATTTTGGGCTGCTCCCTCGTCTGAGGGGCGGAGACGTCCGGCGAAACGAAATTCACCTAGGAGATCACATGACGTACGCCATCCAGGCCGACGGCCTGGAGAAGCGGTTCGGTGAGACCCAGGCGCTGGCGGGCGTCTCCCTCACCGCCGAGGCCGGAACGGTCCTCGGCGTACTGGGTCCGAACGGCGCGGGCAAGACCACCATGACCCGGATCCTCGCCACGCTGATCGACCCGACCGGGGGCAGCGCCAGCGTCGGCGGGTACGACGTGGTCAAGGACGCGCACAAGGTCCGGCAGCTCATCGGCCTGACCGGCCAGTACGCCGGGGTGGACGAGATGCTCACCGGCACCGAGAACCTCGTGCTGATCGCCCGCCTGCTCGGCATTCCCCGCCGCGACTCCAAGGCGCGGGCCGCCGAGCTGCTGGAGCGGTTCCAGCTCACCGAGGCCGCCGAGCGCGCCGCCAAGACGTACTCGGGCGGGATGCGCCGCCGTCTCGACCTCGCCGCGAGCCTGGTCGGACGGCCGCAGATCCTGTTCCTCGACGAGCCGACCACGGGCCTCGACCCGCGCAGCCGCAACGGCCTGTGGGACATCGTCCGCGGCCTGACCGACGACGGCGTCACCGTCCTGCTGACCACGCAGTATCTGGAGGAGGCCGACCAGCTGGCCGACGACATCGTCGTCATCGACCGCGGCCAGATCATCGCGCACGGCACGTCCGACATGCTGAAGTCGCAGGTCGGCGGGCAGGTGCTGGAGGTCCGCCCCGTCAACGCGGCCGACCAGGACGCCGTGGCGCGGATCGTCGGCGACCTGGCCGAGGCCGTCCCGGAGGTCCGCGACGGCCTGGTCAGCACGCCAATCACCGACCCGCAGCTGATGCCCGCCGTCGTCCGCCGCCTCGACGACGCGGGCGTCGCCGTCGGCGAGCTGTCGTTGCGCAAGTCCAGCCTGGACGAGGTGTTCTTCGCCCTCACCGGCCACCACACCGACGACATCGACGCCGAGGCCGACGAGCTGGCCCAGGCCGCCGACAAGGAAGGGGCGTCCGCATGACGACCGCGACGTTCGCGCCGCAGGAGCTGTCCAAGCGGGTCGCGCCCGGCACCGCCGTCCGCAACACGCTCACCCTGGCCTGGCGCAACCTCGTCCAGATCAAGCACAACCCGATGGAGCTGCTTGACCTGTCGATCCAGCCCATCATGTTCGTGCTGCTGTTCGCGTACGTGTTCGGCCCCGCGATGGCGGGCAGCGTCGACGCGTACCTGCCCGTCGTGATTCCCGGCATCATCGCGCAGAACGCCCTGTTCGCCGGGATGAGCACGGGCTTCGGTCTGAACACCGACATCACCAAGGGCGTCTTCGACCGGTTCCGAAGTCTGCCGATCTCGCGCAGCGCACCGCTCGCCGGGCGGATCATCGCCGACACCGCCAAGCAGGCGTGGTCGATGGCGATCCTGCTCGTGGTCGGCTTCGCGATCGGCTTCCGGATCGAGACCAGCGTCTTCGCCCTGGTGACGGCGTTCGTGCTCTTGCTGACCTTCGCGATCCTGTTCTCCTGGACGTCGGTCTACATCGCGATGAAGGTCAACGAGCCGGAGAAGGTGCAGATCTTCGGCTTCGTGGTGATCTTCCCGCTGAGCTTCCTGAGCACCGCGTTCATCCCGAACACCGACGGCATCCCCGGCCCGGTGGCCTGGGTGATGGACAACAGCCCGGTGACGAAGCTGGTGGAGGCGATGCGCGGCCTGCTGGTCGGCGGCCCCGTCCTGGAGAGCGCGTGGGTCGCGCTGGCCTGGGGCGTCGGAATCTCCTTGGTCTTCGCCCCGCTCTCCCTCCGCGCCTTCAAGAAGCGCGCCTGACGCCGCAACACCCCTAACGACGAGACGCCCCTGCGGCCGGGTGACCGGCCGCAGGGGCGTCTTGTGTCGGACGAGTGGTCAGGCCGCGGTTTCGGCGGGGTTCGTTTCGGTGGTGGCGGCGGCTTCGGCGATCTTGGCCTTGGCGCGGGCGTCGTCCAGGGCCGCCAGCTCGAAGTCGGCGCGGGGCTGCTCGACGATGGCGAGCGAGACGGTCTCGCGCTTGAGGAACAGCGCGAGCGTCCAGTCCGCCACGACGCGGATCTTGCGGTTGAACGTCGGGACCATCGCGCCGTGGTAGGTCCGGTGGAAGAACCACGCGGGCCAGCCCTTCAGCTTGAAGCCGAGCGGGTTGGCCACGCCCTTGTGCAGGCCGAGGCCGGCGACCGTGCCGAGGTTGCCGTGCACGTACGGCTTGAGCGTCTTGCCGCGCAGCGACCGGACGATGTTGTCGCCGAGGACCTTGGCCTGCCGGACGGCGTGCTGCGCGTTCGGCGGGCAGAACTCGCCGTCCTGCGTCAGGTCCGGGATCGCGGCGTTGTCGCCGGCGGTGAACGCGCGGACGAGGCCCTCGATGGTCAGGTACTCGGTGCCCTTGACGCGGCCCTTCTCGTCCACGGGCAGGTCGCCGTGCCGGACGACCGGGGACGCCTTGACGCCCGCGTTCCACACCAGCGTCCCGGCCTGGAAGGCGCTGCCGTCCGACAGCTCGATCCGGCCGCCGACCGCCGACTTGAGGAGGGTGTTCATCTTCACGGCGATGCCGCGGCCGCGGAGCTGCTCGGCGGTCCACCGGCCCATGTCGGGGCCGACCTCGGGCAGGATGCGGTCGGTCGCCTCGACGAGGACGAACCGCAGGTCCTGCGGGGTGACCTTGCGCATGTACTTGGTGGCGTCGCGGGTCATGTCCTCCAGCTCGGCGACCGCCTCGACGCCGGCGAACCCGCCGCCGACGAACACGAAGGTCAGCGCCTTGCGGCGCATCTCCTCGTCGTTGGTCGACTCCGCGATCTCCAGCTGCTCCAGGACGTGGTTGCGCAGGTGGATGGCCTCGCCGACCGTCTTCAGGCTGATGCCGTTCTCGGCGAGCCCGGGGATCGGCAGCAGCCGCGGCACCGCGCCCGCGGCCATGACGAGGTAGTCGTAGGAGATCCGCTCCGGCGGCCCGGCCAGCGGCTGGACGATCGCCCATCCCTCGTCGTGGTTCAGCTCGGTGACCCGCGCCTTGCGGACGGTGCACTTCGGCAGCACCCGGCGGAGCGGGACGACGACGTGCCGCGGGGAGATGTTCCCGGCGGCGGCCTCGGGAAGGAACGGCTGGTACGTCATGTACGAGTTGGGGTCCACGACGGTGACCTTGACCTCGCCCCGCTTGAGCTCGCGCTTGAGCTTCTTCTGCAGTCGCAGGGCGGTGTACATGCCCACATAGCCGCCACCCACGATGAGGATGTGGGGAGCGCCAGGGGTTCCCTCGGCGGTCCTGGCCATTGCGGCCTCCAATGTCACGGTCGGCTTGTGAAGACATTCACAAGCTACCTGATGATCGCGCCCGGCACCATCGAGAACCATGGGAAGAACGCGAGAATTTCCCGTCACGGCAAAGAAAGCCGCCGGTAAAGCTGTGAAACTCGCCACTCCTTCTCAGTTTTCCGGATGGACCAGGACAAACCACGCATGACCAACGTCACAGGCCCCTCTCCCGGAGAGCCGTCGCGCGGCGGGACGAAAGGCGCGTTCCACTCCCCGCGAAGCCCTATCGTTGGGGCGGACGAGGAAGGGGGCGCCGGCGGCGTGATGCGGGCTGCCGAGATGCGAGGCCGAGATGACGGCGATCCGGCGGCGCGCGGCGTACGATCTCGCCCGGGAGCGAATCGATGATGAGCAGAGACCGGCGTCCGATCACGGCCGCGGCGGGCGCGCTCGCCCTCGCCGGGACCGTGGGCGGCTGCGGGCTGATCGGCCAGCCCCAGAACAAGAGCGCCGAGCTGTCCGAATGGTTCACCGTGACCAGCCCCGTCTTCCGCGATGGGCGCGACTTGCCCCCGCGGTACGGCTGCACGACGTACCCTGGCGGACAGGGCAGGACCCCGCCGCTACGGTGGTCGGGCACTCCGGCCGGGACCAGGTCGTTCGCGATCGTGATGGACGACCCGGACGCGTCCGGCGGCGCCTACGTCCACTGGGTGATCGCGGGCATCGACGGGACGGTGAACGAACTCGTCGAGGGAGCAAGTCTGGACAGGACCGTCGAAGGGTTGACCACGGACAAGAAGGCGGGCTACGCGCCGCCGTGCCCGCCCAAGGGAGAACGGCATCGGTACCGGTTCACCATCTACGCGCTGGACGATCCGGCACCGTTCCAGAACGGCGCGGCACTGAAGGACTCACTGCCGGCCATCGCCGAGCACACGGTGGGACGAGGACGGATCACCGGGAACTTCGGCGGCAAGTAGGCGCGTTGACCGTGGAGCCTCAGAGCACCGGGTCAGGGCGGACCCCACCGGGGGGCTGGAGCCGACAGGGGTGTACCGATGGGCCGAACCGGCCGATCGGCACGCGCCGTGTGAGGGTAAATGTGCGCGAAGGGTGTGACAACGGTCATAGCGGTCGGACAGAATCGGGCTAAGCCGCGCCGGCGGACTCCCGAGGACGTCCGGCAACCGGCGACGGCCGGAGCGGACCCGAGGTCCGCGCCGGAGACTCTCGCCGGGCCAAGGCATTGGGTGGTGGCATGACTTCTTACATCGTGGTCTTCGGCCTCATTGTGGTCGTGGTCCTCGTGGTCGTCCTCGTGGCCCTGGGCCTGCGGGCAAGCAGGGCGGGACGCGACGACGACGACTGGATGGACGACGAGCCGCAGCAGCCGCGCGGCCGCAGGGGAGTCCAGCCGCACGACGAGATGGGCGGCGCCCCGGACGGCTACGGGTACAACGACGGTTACGAGGCCGGGTACGACAACGGCTACGACCGCCAGGGCATGCCCGAACCCGCGATCGACCGCCGCGTCGCCGGCGGGCCGCTCGCCGCGCCCACCGGCGGCCAGGCCCCGCCTCCTCCCGCCCCGAGCGCCCAGGCGTCGGACGAGATGGAGGACGACGACTACTGGGCGACGATCACCTTCGACAAGCCCAAGTTCCCCTGGCAGCACGACAACGACGGCGTCCGCCCGGACGTGGACCCCGCCGCCGACCCGCTGAACGCGCAGGCGCCCGCCGAGCAGGCGCCGATGGAGCAGCCGCCCTTCGACCAGCCGGGAATGCCCCAGCCGAGCCTGACCCAGCCCGTCTCCATGGGCGCCGACGGCCCGATGCTCGGCGGCATGGCCAACGGCATGGGGGCCAACGGCATGGGCAACGGCATCGGCGGCAACGGCATGGGCGGCGGGCAGGGCGGCGGAACCGGCCCGCAGCAGATGCCCGGTCCCGGCGGCTTCCAGAGCGGCTCCCAGTTCACCGGGCAGGAGCCCGGCTCGACCTCGCACGACCCGATCCCCGCAGGCCTCGCCGGTCCCACCGGACCCGGCGGGATCGGCGGCCCGAGCGGCCTGGGCGGGCCAGGCGGCCCCGGCATGCAGGGCGGTCCCGGCATGCAGCCGCCCTACGGCGGGCAGGAGCCGCAGCCCGCGTACGGGGCGGCCGACCACGGACCCGGCGACCCGTCCTACGGCGGTCAGAGCCACGACCCGTACGGCGGAGGCGGCCAGAGCCAAGGCCAGGACCAGTACGGCGGCGGTCACGACCAGGGCTACGGCGACTACGGCTCCGACCCGCTGGGCAACCGTCCCGCGGCGGCGGCCGGTCCGCCGCCCGGAGGACGCCAGGACGGCTACGACATGGGCCTCGGCTCGTCCGCGCCGGGCGGCGGGACGCTCGGCACCGACCCGCGCGTGTCCGACCCGCTCGGGCTGCCGCTCGGCCGTCCCGACGAGCCGTCCGGCCCGCCCGCTCCCCCGGCGCCGGCCGCACCGGCCGCGCCCGCGGCGCACAGCGGCTCCGGGACCGACACCGACGGCCACAAGCTCCCCACCGTGGACGAACTGCTCCAGCGCATCCAGAACGACCGGCAGCGGTCGGCGGGCGCGACGGCCTCGTCCGACACGGGCAGTTCCTACGGCGGCTCCCTGAACGACCCGCTCGGCGACCCGCTGGGCACCGGCTCGTTCGGCTCCACGGGCGGCGCGGGCACGGGCGGCTCCGGCGGCAACGGCAACACGGGCCCGTGGCCCAAGCCGGGCCAGACCGGCGGCTACGACTCCGGGATCGGCGCGGGCGTCCCGTCCGGCACCACGTCGGGGTACGACTCGGGCCTCGGCGGCGCCTCCGGATACGGGCAGGGCGGGCAGAACGACGGATACCCGACGGCCCCGGCCTACGGCGACTCGTCCCGCTACGACGACCCGCTGAGCGGCGGCGGGCGCGAGCCGTTCGGCGCGCTCGGCGGCGCGGACGGCGGTTCCGGCGCGGCCCCTGGCGGCGCGGGCGTCTACGGCGACTTCAGCGGCAGCAGCTACAACGGAAGCGGCGACCCGCTGACCCCGCCGCACGACCCGAACGCCACCCAGGCGTACGACCCCAACGCGACGCAGGCGTACGACCCGAACACGACGCAGGCGTACGGGTCGGGCGGGTACTACGGCGGCTCGCAGCCGGGCGGATACCAGCCGGGCGGACAGCAGAACGACACCGGCCCGTACGGTTCCCGCCAGCCCGCCGACGACTGGGAGAACTACCGCCGCTGAGTGGAGACAGGCACGCATGACGAAGGCCGCCGGATCCGTCCGGCGGCCTTCGCCGTGTTCGCGGGTGGAGCACCGCCAATCCTGGTTATATACGTAGAGTGACTTCAAAGCCACTCAGTGTCTCCGTATTGCGGCGCGATCTCCTCTCCTCGTTCGTCGTGTTCCTTGTCGCGATCCCCCTGTCACTGGGCATCGCGGTCGCCTCCGGCGCCCCGGTCGCCGCCGGGCTGATCGCCGCCGTCGTCGGCGGGATCGTCGCCGGCCTGCTCGGCGGATCGCCGCTGCAGGTCAGCGGCCCCGCGGCCGGGCTGACGGTGATCGTCGCCGGGCTCGTGCAGACCTACGGCTGGCGCGCGACCTGCACGATCACCCTGCTCGGCGGGCTGCTGCAGCTCGCGCTCGGCGCCAGCCGCGTCGCCCGCACCGCGCTCGCCGTGTCCCCCGCCGTCGTGCACGGGATGCTCGCGGGCGTCGGCGTCGTCCTCGTCCTGGCGCAGGTGCACGTGGTGCTCGGCGGCAGCCCGCAGCACTCGGCGATCGACAACCTCCGCGAGCTGCCGGGCCAGCTCGTCGACCCGCACACGCATCCGGCGCTGCTCGGCGCGCTGACGGTGCTCGTCCTGCTCGTCTGGTCCCGGCTGCCGCGCGGCGGGTGGCTGCGGCTCGTGCCGGGCCCGCTGCCCGCCATCGCCCTCGCCACCGTGACCGCGTGGTCGCTCGGCTGGAACGCGCAGCGGGTGGAGCTGCCGGAGACGCTCCTCGGCGACTGGCAGGCCCCGGTCCTGCCGGACGGCTCGCTGCCCGCCGTCGTCGGCGCCGTCGTGTCGGTCGGGCTGGTCGCGGCCGTCGAGTCGCTGCTGTGCAGCGTCGCCATCGACCGGAAGCGTCCCGCCGGGGTCCCCCGCGCCGACCTCGACCGGGACCTGCTCGGCCAGGGCGCGGGCAACGCGGTGTCGGGGTTCCTCGGCGGGCTGCCGATCGCGGGCGTGATCGTCCGGAGCACGGCGAACGTGGACGCCGGCGCCCGCACCCGCGCGTCCACGGTGATGCACGGGGTCTGGGTCCTGGTCCTGGCGCTGGCGTGCGGCCCTCTCATCGAGCAGGTGCCGCTGCCGGCGCTCGCGGCGCTGCTGGTCGTGCTCGGCGTCCGGCTGATGGACATCGCCCGCGTCCGTGACCTTCGTCACCATCGCGAGGCGCCCGCCTACTTCGCCACCCTCGTCGGCGTGGTCGTGCTCGGGCTCGGCGAGGGCGTGCTGCTCGGCATCGGGATCATGGCGGTGCTGATGCTGCGGCGGCTGACCCGGCTGTCGATCCGCTCGGAGCACCTCGTTCCGGCGCCGGAGGACGGGCCCGTGCCGCCCCGCACCCACGTGGTCGTCGAGGGGACGCTGACGTTCCTCGGCGTCCCGAAGGTGACGCGCCTCCTGCAGGACGTCCCGTCCGGCTCCCACGTCGATCTGGACCTCAACGTCGACTTCATGGACCATGCCGCGTTCGACGCCATCCACCAGTGGCGGATGGCGCACGAACGGCAGGGCGGCAGGGTCGACATCGATGAGGTTCACGAGGCTTGGTATGAAAGAGCTGTGACTGGCGAAACGTCCCAACCGCGCAAGACGCCGCCGCCGACCCGCTGGTGGGCCCCCTGGGGCAACAGGCGGCGGAACTCCGAGGCCGAGCTGGACGCGCCCGAGGTGTCCCCGGCCGCGGTGCTGCTGGACGGCGTCCGGGAGTACCACGGCCGCACCGCCCGCCTCGTCCGGCCGATCATGGCCGAGCTGGCGATGGAGCAGAAGCCCCAGCACCTGTTCATCACCTGCGTGGACTCGCGCATCGTGCCGAACATCATCACCGCCAGCGGGCCCGGCGACCTGTTCATCAACCGCAACGTCGGCGCCCTTGTGCCCCGCCACGGCTCCCGCACGCCCGACGACTCCGTCGCCGCGACCGTCGAGTACGCGGTCAACGTCCTCGACATCAAAACGATCACCGTGTGCGGCCACTCCAACTGCGGCGCGATGGCCGCGCTCCTCGCCGGCGGCACCGAGGTCGACCATCTGGCCGGTCTGTCCCGCTGGCTCAAGCACGGCAACCACAGCCTCGCCCGCTTCCTCGCCGAGGAACCGCCCGGGACGGACGAGTCGCCCCTCACCCGCCTCTGCAAGATCAACGTGATGCAGCAGCTCGACAACCTGCTCACCTATCCCTGGCTCCGGGAGCGGGTCGAGTCCGGCGAGATCGAACTGGTGGGCCTCTACCTGGACCTGCAGTCCGCCAACGTCGAGATCCTCGACCGCGGCACCGGCGCGTTCACCCCCGTCCCGGACGACCCCGTCCCGGACGAGCCCCCGCAACCCCGGTCCCTCACCTGAAAAACAAGCGTGGGTCGTCCCCCCGCAAGGACGACCCACGCGTCTCCACCGCGACCCAGCGCCCCCGCTCCGCTGGTCCTCCGCCGCGGCCTTCGGTCAGCGGCTGATGAGCTCGTTGTCGCGGCGCGTGTAGTCGCGGACGTACATCCCCGACACCCGGCGCGCGCGCCGCGAGCGGCGGTCGGACGCCGGGAGGAACAGCGCGTCGCGCCGGCTGGCGCGCGAGAAGTCCCACAGGTACACGACACCGGCGAGTCCCCCGGCGAGCACGAGGGCCACGAACGCGATGACGAACATCGGCTCTCCTCTCCACGGAGCCCAGCACCCGGCTCCGCGTCGTCACCGATCAAGGCGATCAGCTCTTACCTGGGACGATATGCGCGCCGTTTCATGTCATCTGTGTCGTGTGACCCGAACCTGTCGAGTCGTATGCCACTGCGAAGTTGCCTGCACGTCCCGCCCTCCGCGGGCGTTCAGTGTGTCTCACAACCCATGAAGGAGGCCGCGCGTGGCGGACGGATCCGTCTTCGACCGGACATCGACGAATGGCTCAGGCAGCGCGTGCGGGCCGCGACGGCCGCCGACACGTCCGTCGAGGGCTTCCGGATCCATCTCCGGGCGGGCAACGAGCTGGCATTGGGCCTCCTCCCCGATCCGCCGGTCGCCGCCGCGGAGCGCGACGTCGTCCTGGAGACGGCCGGCGGCCCGGTGCCCGCCCGCGTGATCGAGCCCGCGATCCGGCTCACCGACGCCACGATCCTGTTCTTCCACGGCGGCGGCTGGGTCGCCGGTGACGAGCACACGCACGTCCAGTACTCGCGGCGGCTCGCCGTGGAGACCGGCTCGACGGTCGTCGGCGTCGGCTACCGCCTGGCGCCCGAGCACCCGTTCCCCGCCGCGTTCGACGACTGCCTGGCCGCCACGCTCCACGTGGCCGAGGCCGCACCGGGACGCACAGCCGTCGCCGGAGACAGCGCGGGCGGCCAGCTCGCCGCGTCCGTCGCCCTCGCCTGCCGCGACCAGGGGGTCCCGCTGGCAGCGCAGCTCCTCATCTCCCCGGTCATCGATGTCGCGGGCGGCTACGCCGACCCGGCCGTGAACGCGCGCTACGCGTCCCGAACGGACCGGGCGGACGGCTACGGCCTCACCCTCGCGGCCATGCGCTGGTTCGCCGAGCAGTACGTCCCGTCCGGCGACGCAGAAGACTGGCGGCTGTCGCCCCTGCACGCCTCCGACCTGACCGGCGTCGCACCGGCCGCCGTCCACACAGCAGGCTTCGACCCGCTACGAGACGAGGGCGACGCCTACGCCACCGCCCTCCACGCCGCCGGCGTCCCGGTGATCCACCGCGAATGGCCCACGCTCAACCACAGCTACTTCGGCCTAGGCGGCATCTCCCCCACAGCCGAACAAGCCGCCCAACAGGCAACCGCCGACCTCCGCACCCTACTGACCACAGCCCAAGCCGAGCCCCCCGCAGAGCACGCAGAGGGCGGACGAGTCGGCCTGTAAGCCGGGTTCTTAGCAGGCGTCATGCATGACCTGTGCAGACACAAGCAATCGCATCACGACCAGGCGTTCCGGCCCTCGTTGGTTCTCATCACTTCGCGCATGATCGCGCGCCCGTGTGCCCTGGATGTGCCCGGTTTCGGTCGGTCTTCTTGAGAGCTCAACACAGCGTTTCACCAGCCCAACTTGGCAGGTAGTACTGATGTGGCGATGCTGGTCGATCCATCGTCAAGAAATCATTGACGGCAGAGTGCCCGGGGCAACTACTTGGAGGGCGCCGCCTTACTCGGCCTAGTCGAGCTTGGACTCGAACCTGAGACCACCAATGTTGATCAAACCCACTGGTTCCTATCGCTTAGGTGTGAAGAGCTTGATCAACGTCGCGACTTCGCTGTCCGTTACCGGACAGTCTGCAAATGACTGAGTTTTGGAGTTTTTTGCAGAGCTTTATGCTAGCTTTTAGTTACGGTCTACTTGCAAATGTAGTGGAGAGTTAAAATATGATTACAGTGCCTCACATAATTAGCTTGTCAACAATTGCTAGTCTAGTTCAGATCTTCTTTTGGATTTCTATTGCTAGCATCACCTTTTTGACTTTTAAGCAGGCACGCCGCACCGTCTTTCAACC